>CP163498.1:4751433-5065005 GCA_041071465.1 Pseudomonas putida
CGGCCAAGGCGGGGCCGGCGTCGGCTGGGCATTGAGCACGTACACGATTAGATTCAAACGCTCTTGCTCTTGCTCTTGCTCTTGCTCTTGCTCTTGCTCTTGCTCTTGCTCTTGCTCTTGCTCTTGCTCTTGCTCTTGCTTCGGCGTTTGCTTCTAAGCGCGTGATAGTCCAGGCGACGATCTGCGTGAATGAATGTTTACTCGGTGTGAAGGCCCACATCCAAGAAGCAAGAAGCAGAGTTTGTCTGTTTTGACCCGGCGCACAGTCCGTTTGCGATGGCGACACTGACTCACCTTTTCGCCCTTACGGCGAGTCACTTTTTGTCAAACGCGACAAAAAGTAACCAAAAAACGCTGCGCTCCCATCATCCGGCCCCTACGCTGCGCTCCGGGGTCCCCTCACTCCGGCCTTGCTCCCGGGAGGACCGCGCTGCAGGCCCCATCCTGGGGCCCAGCGCTTGACGGGCATCCATGCCCGTCACCTCCCTCCGCAAGGCCTACGTTCGGCCTCCTGAAGTCGCGAAGATCAAGATCAAGATCAAGATCAAGAGCAAGAGCAAGAGCAAGAGCAAGAGCAAGATCAAGAGCAAGAGCAAGAGCAAGAGCAAGAGCAAGAGCAAGAGCAAGATCAAGAGCCGGAGTGGGGTGGGAACCGGAGGTGGGAGCTGACCTTGGTCATTCCCCTACGTCGCCTTTTCGCCTATTGTCGATCCTCCCTTCCCCAAACGATTGGCACATTCATGGAGAACGTCATCGTCATCACCGGCGGCAGCCGCGGTATCGGCGCCGCCACGGCGTTGCTGGCCGCCCGTCACGGCTACCGCATCTGCATCAATTACCACACCGACGACCAGGCTGCGCAAAACATCCTCGGCCAGGTACGCGCCCTGGGCGCCGAGGCCATTGCCGTGCGCGCCGACGCCAGCGTCGAGGATGAAATCATCCAACTGTTCCAGCGCGTCGACGAAGAACTCGGCCCGGTCACCGCATTGGTCAACAACGCCGGTACCATCGGCCAGCAAAGCCGCGTTGAGGAAATGTCCGAGTTCCGCCTGCTCAAGATCATGAAGACCAACGTCGTCGGCCCCATGCTCTGCGCCAAGCACGCCTTGCTGCGCATGGCGCACCGGCATGGCGGGCAGGGCGGGGCCATCGTCAACGTGTCGTCGGTGGCCGCACGGCTTGGTTCACCCAATGAATATGTCGACTATGCAGCCTCCAAGGGCGCGCTCGATACCTTCACCATCGGCCTGGCCAAAGAGGTGGCAGGCGAGGGCGTACGGGTCAATGGCGTACGACCGGGCTATATCCACACCGGTTTCCATGCGCTGTCCGGTGACCCGGATCGCGTCAGCAAGCTCGAACCCGGCTTGCCCATGGGCCGCGGTGGACGCCCCGAGGAAGTGGCCGAGGCCATCCTCTGGCTGCTCTCGGACAAAGCATCCTATTCCACCGGTAGTTTCATCGACCTGAGCGGCGGGCGCTGAACGCGCCCGTCAATCCTCCAGCAGTTCTCGTACCCGCTCGGCCAGCACTTCCAGCTCGAACGGCTTGGTCAGCACCAATGTACCTTGCAGCAACTGGCCGTCGCTGAGCGCCGCGCTTTCGTCGTAGCCAGTGATGAACAACACTTTGATGTCTGGGTAGCGCTCACGGCAGCGTTCGGCCACCTGGCGACCATTCAGGCCGCCCGGCAGGCCGATATCGCTCAGCAGCAGGTCTGGCCGTTCGCCACGTTGCAGGTGGGCGAGGGCAGTCGGGCCATTCTCGAAAGCGTCCACCTGGTAGCCCAGCTCCTCCAGCACTTCGCCGACCACCATGCGCAAGGCCGCCTGGTCCTCGATCAGCAGGATTCGCCGTGCCGCCGTGCTGCTTTTTTCAAGTCGCGTGTCGCGGGCCTTGGGCGCTGGGGCTTTGGGTTGCTCATGGTGTCGTGGGAACAGCAGCTCGATTCGTGTACCTTCACCAAGTACGGACAACACGCGCAATTGCCCTCCCGATTGGCGCACGAAGCCGTAAGTCATCGACAACCCCAGGCCGGTGCCCTGGCCGATAGGTTTTGTGGTGAAAAACGGGTCGACTGCGCGCTCCGCCACTTCGGCCGACATGCCTTTACCGTTGTCGACGATGCTTAGCCGCACGTACTCGCCGGCAGGTATCTCCAATGCCTGGGCCTGCGCTTCGTCAATTTGCAGGTTGTCGCCGATGATGTCGATCAAACCACCCGCAGGCATGGCGTCGCGGGCGTTGATGCAAATGTTGAGCAGGGCACTTTCCAGTTGTGGCGGGTCGATGAAGGTCGGCCACAGCTGGCTGGCGAACTGGCTGTTCAGGGTAATTTCCGGGCCTATGGTGCGGCGCAGCAACTCTTCCATGCCGGCCACCAATGTGGCCACCTGCGTGGAGCAGGGTTGCAGGGTCTGCTGGCGGGAGAACGCCAGCAGCCGGTGCACCAGCGAAGAGGCCAGCTGCGCCGAGCCGCTGGACAGCTCCAGCAACGGCTCCAGGGCGTCGAAGCGTGATTGGTCCAGGCGTTGGCGCATCAGTTCCTGAGCGCCGAGTATGCCGCCCAGCAAGTTGTTGAAGTCGTGGGCGATGCCGCCGCTGAGCTGGCCCACGGCTTCCATCTTCTGCGCTTGACGAAGGGCTTCTTCGGCCTTGGCCAAGCGATCCTGCTCTTGCACCCGCTCAGTGATGTCGTAGGCGAACAGAAAGGCCCCTTGTATTTCTCCTTCATGGTCGCGCAGGGCGTTGAAGCGCAGCTCGTAATGGCGCGCCAGGGGCTCCTTGCCGAAGGTGCCGACTTCTACGAACTGCTCACCCGCCAGGGCGCGCTTCCACAAGGTCAGGTTCAGCGCCTGACCGTGAAGCCCATCATCTATCAGATCTGTCAGGCAATCGCCGATTTCCGGGGTTTTCCCAAACAGCAGCTGGAAATCAAGCTTGGCCTGGCGGTTGATGGCCAGCCAGCGCATGTCGTTGTCGAGCACATGCACATTGACCACACTGTGGTCGACCAACTCTGCAAACAAGCGTCGCTCTGCCAGTGCCGTGTTCACGCGTTGCTCGAGCTCTTCGTTCAGGCGCTGCAGGGCTTGCTCCGCACGCCGGCGTTCGGTCACGTCCTTGAACAACACGGCTACCTGACGCTTTTCGGCTGGCTCTACGCGAAAAGTGGTTACTGATAGCACATGGCCGGTGGCGACCAGCTCCTGCTCGAAGTGCAGGGGGTCGCCGGTACGAAGTACAGCGCCATAGCGCGCCACCCAGTCATCGGCCTCGTCAGGCACCATCTCGCGCAGCTTCTGCCCGACCACGTTGGGAATACCAGCGTGCTTGGCGTAGGCCGCGTTGGCCAGCACATGCACATAGTCACTCAACGGACCGTGCGGGCCGTCGAAGAATTCGATGATGCAAAAGCCTTCGTCCATGGTGTCGAACAACGACCGGTAAAAGCCCTGATCATGGTCTTGAAGGCTGGCAAGACGTGCTTCCAATAGTGCGTTCTGCCGTTGCAGAGCTTCGACTTGTTGACGCAGGGAGAGCAGGTCGCGGGAGGGCATGCCGTTGTCCGACAAAAAGAGGAGAAGCAAACTTTAACGTGTTCACCTGCTGGCGGATAGACGATCAGCGTTGCGGCGGCGCAATACCCAGCAAGCGGTTTACCCGACTGCAGAAGCTCTGCAGGTCGAACGGTTTGGACAGCAGCTCGGTGCGGCTGTCGGGACGGGTACTGGGCGGGAGCTCGGCAGCGTCATAGCCGGTGATCAGCAATACCGGGGCGTTGGCCTGAAACCCTTGAAACGCCTCTGCCAGCTGATAACCGTCGATACCTCCGGGTAGGCCGACATCTGTGATGAGCAAGTCCGGTAGCGGGCCCGCATGCAGCGCCTCAAGTGCCGGGCGGCCAACGTCGAAAGCCTGTACTTCATGGCCAAGTTCAGTCAGTACTTCGACGAGCACCAAGCGCATGGCGGACTGGTCCTCCACTAGCATGACCCGCTGCACACGGGGGGCGGAAAGCACAACACAGGTTGTGGCTGGCACAGGTGGGTTGTCGGCACTGATGTACTCTTCCTGAGGAAAATACAGGTGAATGCACGTGCCTTGCCCAGCCACGCTTTCGATCTGCAACTGCCCGCCGGACTGGCGGACGAAGCCATAGACCATGGACAGCCCCAGGCCGGTACCTTGTCCGAGCGGTTTGGTGGTGAAGAAGGGTTCAAGGGCTCGCTGCATCACTTCGTTGGACATGCCCATGCCGGTATCGGTGACGCGAATGTGCAAATACCGCCCTGCGGGCAGGTCCAGTTGCCCGGCCTCGGCCACAGCAAGGTCACTGTTTGCACACGAGATGCTGAGGATACCGCCCAAGGGCATGGCATCTCGGGCATTGATGCACAGGTTCAGCAAGGCATTTTCCAGTTGCTGCGGATCGATGCGAATCTGCCACAGTCCGGCCAATGTCTGGTCGTGGAAATCAATGTGAGGACCGGTAGAACTGGCGATCAAGTCTTGCATACCGGCAACCAAGCACTGCACATCGATGGGTTGCGGCATCAGCGTTTGCTGGCGCGAGAAGGCCAGTAGGCGCTGTACCTGCGTGGCGGCGCGTATCGTGGTGTTGCGGCAAAGTTCCAGCATGCGCGCGGTGTCGGCGTGGCGTTGTTCGCGCAAGCGCTGCTCGGCCAGTTCCAGCGCACCTAGCAGGCTGCCCAGCAGGTTATTGAAGTCGTGGGCAATACCACCGGTCAACTGGCCGACCGCTTCCATTTTTTGCGACTGACGCAACGCTTCCTCGGCCTGGCGCAGGCGTTGCTGTTCGGCCGTGCGCTCGGTGATGTCATAGGCGAACATGTAGCCGCCCTGGATGCGTTGCTGAATATCGAGCAACGGGTGGCAACGGATTTCGTAATGGCGTGGTGCGTCAACGGGCCCGAGGGTGATGGTGTCGATGAACGCTTCGCCGGCCATTACGCGCGGCCATACTGGGGCCAGACGGTCCATGATGTCGGGTTGGTTGGTCAGAAACTGCGATACGTGGTCGCCAATCTGCGGTACGAAACCTCGGTAACGTTCGAAGGTTTCGCGTGCCGTACGGTTGATGGCCACCAGGCGCATCTTGCGGTCGGCAGCGAATACATTGGCCAGGCTGCTGTCGAGCAGTTCGCCCAGCAGCTTGATGTGTGCTTGTGAGGTGTCTTCGCGCTCTGCCAGGCGCGCCTCCAGCTCTGCGACACGCGCTTGCAACTGGATAATCGACGGAGGCGCGTCTGGTTGCATGGCGAGGGCCCGATGAACGGATCGAGCAACTATAGTCGCCCCTCGGGCCAGTCGCTATCAAAACGAGCGAATGATCCGCCCAAGGGTTTCCATGGCCCGCTCGGCACCGTCGTGCCAGGGGCTGCCGTAGTTCAGGCGGATGCAGTTGCCGAAGCGCCGGGTGGGTGAAAAGATTGGCCCGGGAGCGATACTGATCCCTTGCGCCAAGGCCATGTGGAACAGCTTGAGGGCGTCCATTTGCTCGGGCAGTTCCAGCCATAGGAAGTAGCCGCCAGAGGGCTGGCTGACCCGCGTCTGCGCCGGGAAGTGGCGCGCGATGGCCGCCAGCATGTTGGCCTGCTGGCCTTCCAGGGCGTAGCGCAGTTTGCGCAGGTGGCGGTCGTAGCCGCCGTGTTGCAGGTAGTCGGCGATGGCCGCCTGGGCCGGCATCGAGGCACACAACGAAGTCATCAGTTTCAGCCGTTCGATCTTCTGCGCAAAGCGCCCGGCGGCCACCCAGCCAATGCGATAGCCCGGTGCCAGGCTTTTGGCGAACGAACCGCAGTGCATGACCAGGCCTTGGGTGTCGAAAGCCTTGGCTGGCTTGGGCGCCTGTTGCGAGTAGTACAGCTCGGCATAGACGTCGTCTTCGATCAACGGCACCTGATGGCGTGTCAGCAACTCAACCAAAGCCTGCTTCTTGGCTTCTGGCATGCTCGCACCCACCGGGTTCTGGAAGTTGGTCATGCACCACACGGCTTTAACCGGGTGCTTCTCCAGGGTTTGCGCAAGTACCCCCAGGTCCATGCCCTCGCGCGGGTGCACCGGAATCTCCACGGCCTTGAGCTTGAGCCGCTCCAGCACCTGCAGGCAGGCATAGAAGGCGGGGGCTTCGATCGCGACCAGGTCACCCGGCTGGGTCACTGCCTGCAGGCACAGGTTCAAGGCTTCCAGCGCACCGTTGGTGATCAGCAGCTCTTCCATGGGCAACATCAGCCCGCCGACCATGTAACGCAGTGCGATTTGCCGGCGCAGCTGCGGGTTGCCCGGCGACAGGTCCGTCACCACCATGCGCGGGTCCATGCTGCGGCTGGCGCTGGCCAGCGAGCGCGACAAGCGTTGCAGGGGGAACAGCTGGGGCTGGGGAAGGCCGAGCCGAACGGTATGGTGTTGGGGTCTTTGATCGAGTCGAGGATGGAGAACACCAACGCGCTGACGTCCACGTCGGTAGACTCGCTGACCGGCTGCAGCGCCTGCGGCTCGCTGAACTGGCGCGGAGCGTGGGCGTTGACGAAATACCCGGAGCGCGGCCGGGCGCGAATCAACCCGCGCCGCTCCAGCAGGTAATAGGCCTGGAACACAGTAGACGGGCTGACCCCGTGGGTCTGGCTGGCGTAGCGCACCGAAGGCACGCGCTGGCCGGGGCCCAGCACCCCGGAGCGAATCAGTTCGGCAATGTCGTCGGCGAAGCGTTCGTAGCGTTTCATTCTGGCCTTCTGTCGAAGCCTGGCAGGCAAGGTGGTGTCAGTGTAAGGGATCAACGGTTCATGGGGGCGACGAAGCGACTGTGCGCCACGCTACGGATAGCGGGGTCGTCACGTTCGCTGATTTCAAAACTCAGCGTCTGCGAGCTGCTGGTCGGGCGTTCGGCGAGCATCGCCACCGACACCGGCAATTCGCTCATTTCACCCGCAGGGATGACCAATGCGGTGTTGCCCTGCAAGGCAAAGCCGTCGGCGTCCACCAGGCGCAGCTCATAATGCTGGGTACGTTCGGTCTTGTTGATGACCTTGAGCAGGTAGATGTTCTCGATCTGGCCCAGGGCGTTTTCACGGAACAGGCCGCGGTCCTTGATCACATCCAGCGACACCATCGGGCGCAACTGCAAGGCCACCACCAGCGCCCCGATCATCACCACCAGTGCAGCGGCGTAGCCCAGCAGGCGCGGGCGTAGCCAGTGAGTGGTACCGCCTTGCAGGCTGTGCTCGGACTTGTAGCCAATCAGGCCTCGGGCGTAACCCATCTTGTCCATCACCCCGTCACAGGCGTCTATGCACGCGGCGCAACCGATGCAGGCCATCTGCAAGCCATCGCGAATGTCGATGCCGGTGGGGCACACCTGCACGCACAAGGTGCAATCGATGCAGTCGCCCAAGCCCTGAGCTTGAACGTCACTGCCTTTCTTGCGGGGGCCACGGGTTTCGCCACGACGCGGGTCATAGGCGACTGCCAGGGTGTCCTTGTCGAACATCACGCTCTGAAAGCGCGCATACGGGCACATATGCAGGCACACGGCATCGCGCAGCAGGCCGGCGTTGATGTAGGTGGCGGCCGTGAAGAACAGAACCCAGAACAACGCCACGCCACCCAGTTGCAGGGTGAACAGCTCTGCAGCCAGTGGCCGGATCGGGGTGAAGTAACCGACGAAGGTCAGCCCGGTGACTACGCCAATGGCCAGCCACAGGCTGTGCTTGAGCGTGCGGCGCGCCAGTTTGTTCAGGCTCCAGGGCGCGGCGGCCAGCTTGATGCGTTGGTTACGGTCACCCTCGGTCACCTTTTCGCACCACATGAACAGCCAGGTCCAGGTACTTTGTGGGCAGCTGTAACCGCACCATACCCGCCCGGCATAGACGGTGATGGCAAACAAGCCAAAGGCGCAGATGATCAGCAGCGCTGACAGCAGGATGAAGTCCTGTGGCCAGAACGTGGCGCCGAAGATATGGAATTTACTGTTACCCAGGTCCCACAGCACGGCCTGGCGGCCGTTCCAGTTCAGCCAGGCGGTGCCGAAGAACAGCACGAACAGGGCGCCGGCAAAGCCGATGCGCAGGTTGCGGTACAGCCCGGTGAAGCTGCGGGTATGGATGCCGCTGTCGGTGCGTCGCGGTTGGGGGCTGGCTGGGGCGGTGGCGATCTCTGTAAAAGGGATTCTATCGTTCATGGCTCGGTGCTCATCAGGCCTCGATCAGGCATGAGCACTATGGCCTTGAACCTGTTATCAGCACAGGTTCAGGTTTTGCGATAAAAACCATATCAGATTTACCGCTTGGCCCCGCCAGGCCTTAGATTACCGAGCCTGGCACGCTAGCCTTCAGATGCCTGCGGCTATCCACCGCACCCGCCACGGTGAGTGCGTCGGCCTCGGCTTCAGTGATCGGCACACGCTGGCCCGCAAGCAGGGCCACCGACATATGCAACTGTTCGTCGGTGATGATTTCGATATCAGGGCCTTCACCTTCGATGCGCAGGTCTTCGCCGATCAGTGTGCAACGGCGCGTGGTTTCGTCGACTTCAATGGGCATGGGGTGGTCCTCCTGGGGGGGTTACAGGGTGGACCGCGGTTTGGGGCTGGTTGCTGCATCGGCAGGCTGAGCGGCACTTTGCCCTGTGTGCAGAGGTCAACCATGCAAGCACGATGTTCAGGCAGGGGCACCACCGCGATGGACGTCATCTGGCAAGCAATCCAGGCCGAGTTCGCCGATGTCACCGATGAGCGCGAGGTTACACAAATCCTTGTGCGCCTGCTGATGGCTGCGGTACTTGGTGCCGTGCTGGGATTCGAGCGTGAACACAAAGGCAAGTCTGCCGGGGTGCGTACCCATATGCTGGTCTCGCTGGGGGCCGCCTTGTTCGTGCTGGCACCCAGTATGGCCGGGGCTGACGAGCAAGCGTTGAGCCGGGTGATCCAGGGCATCGTCGCCGGGATCGGCTTTCTGGGGGCGGGCACCATCCTCAAGGGTAACGGCCAGGACACCAGCCATGTGAAAGGCCTGACTACTGCTGCCGGGTTGTGGATGACAGCAGCCATCGGTACAGCAGCTGGCATGGGCCGCGAAGCCACGGCACTGATCAGCACGGTACTGGCCCTGTTGGTGCTGGGCACGATGCCGTTACTGGTAGAGAAGGTCGAAGGGCAGGATGAGGAGAAGCAGAAGGAGGAAGAGGGCAGGAAGCACTGAGGGGAGCCGAAGCTCCCCTCAAAGCGTTGTTGCCTGCTCTTTTTTATTATTGGGACCGGCCTATTGTTGTTTTTGTCGGCTTGTCCTGGTGTTGCGGGCGACCCCCATGCGGGGTCAAGAGCAAACGTATTTTTTTGAGCGCTGACCTGCTTTCATCATGGCTGATCCGAACCTGGCTGCTGCTACCTTGAGGTAGTTTTATTGTTCTGTGCCAGACCGCGGGGCGTACCCCTGAAAAGCGTGTCGACTCCAAAAAAATCTGCTTGCTACGCCTCTGCCGTGTTGTTCTTGTTATGTCAGAGCCGTTACCTGTTGTTTTTATTGGGTGTCACATTTTTTTTGTTGTTGTACCGAAGATATAGCAGGGTGCGTGCCAACTTTTACAAACCCTTTAAAATCAAGCACTTAGCTTTTTTCGTCAAAACCGCTTGGCCTGAAATTTTGTCGATTTGTTTCCCTGTTACCCGATTTTTTGCTGTGAAACGTGGGGGCGGTAACACTTCACCCACACGTATGTGACACCCGTGTGACTTATTGCGCGCTGCGCGCCCGTGCTACCCGCGACCCGTTGTCGCGGCCCAGCACGCTGCTGATGCGCTGGCCGGCGGCGATCAGCCGGCCCAGGTCGATGCCGGTTTCAATACCCAGCCCTTGCAGCAGGTACACCACGTCTTCACTGGCGATGTTGCCGGTAGCGCCCTTGGCGTAAGGGCAACCGCCCAACCCGGCCACCGAGCTGTCGAACACGCTGATGCCTTCAAGCAGGCTGGCATAGACGTTGGCCAGGGCCTGACCATAAGTGTCATGGAAGTGCCCGGCCAGTTGCTCGCGCGGTACTTGCGCCGAGACCACCTCGAACAGGCGGCGGGTGTCGCCGGCGGTGCCGGTACCGATGGTGTCGCCCAGCGAGACCTCGTAGCAGCCCATGTCGTGCAGGGCGCGAGCCACCGGGGCCACCTGCTCGGCACTGACCTTGCCCTCATAAGGGCAGCCGAGCACGCACGACACATACCCACGCACGCGCACACCATGGCTGCGCGCAGCCTCCATGATGGGCTCGAAGCGTTTGAGGCTGTCACTGATCGAGCAATTGATGTTGCGCTGCGAGAACGCTTCGGAGGCCGCAGCGAAAACCGCCACTTCTTTCACCCCGGCAGCCAGGGCGTCCTCGAAGCCGCGCAGGTTCGGCGCCAGCGCTGCATAGATCACGCCTGGGCGTTGCTGAATGCCGGCGAACACCTCGGCAGAGCCGGCCATCTGCGGCACCCACTTGGGCGAGACGAAACTGCCCACTTCGATGTAGGCCAGGCCTGCTTCGGTGAGGTCGTCAACCAGTCGCACCTTGTCGGCGACACTGATGGGCTGGGCTTCGTTCTGCAGGCCGTCGCGGGGGCCTACTTCGACCAGGCGGACGTGTTTGGGCAAGGACATGGCGGGTTTCCTATGGCGTTCAGCGGTTGTCTTTGTTGTTCAGGGTGGCGGCCAGGGCTTGTTCGCAGCGCTCCTGGGCGGTGTCCAGTTCCAGTTGCATCTGGTGAATGTCGAGCATCTGCTGCTCCAGCTGGGCGCGACGCTCGGCGATTTTCGCCAGCATGCTGTTGAGCTGCTTGAGGTTGCCGCTGGTGGGGTCGTACAGCTCGATCAGCTCGCGGCACTCGGCCAAAGAAAAGCCGATGCGCTTGCCGCGCAGGATGAGCTTCAGGCTGACCTTGTCGCGCGGCGAGTAGATACGCTCCAGGCCACGGCGCTCTGGGCTCAACAGGCCCTGTTCCTCGTAGAAGCGAATCGCGCGGGTGGTGATGTCCAGCTCGCGGGACAGGTCGGAGATGCTGTAGGTCTGGGTGCTCATGCTGGGGCTCGGCGTGGGGTATGCGGCTATCCTGAAGGCAGGTTGACGTATACGTCAAGCAGGCGGCTGCAAATCAGTCAGGCTGCCCCGATCGCCGATATCCATTGGGCGTCTGCCCGCTCAAACGCTTGAACCACCGCGCAAAGTAAGTCGGGTCGGTGAACCCCAGGCTATCCGATAACTGCCCGATGCTCATCCGCGTGTAAATCAGGTTACGCCGAGCCTCCAGCAACAAACGCTGGTGCACAACCTGCAGCGCAGTCTGGCCACTGAGCGCCCGGCACAGCTGGTTAAGCTGCAAGCTCGGTACATTCAGCCGCGCGGCAAAATCCTCTACCGACAGATGCTCGCGATAATGCGCTTCAACCAGGCGCAAATACTGCCCCAGCAACAGGCGGTCACGCTCATCGCGGTTACGTGGCGCTTGCCCCAACTGTTGGCGGCGGCTGATCCATACCATAAGCGCGGTAACCAATGCTTCAAGCATTGCCGCGCGCGCCGGGGCATTGCCTTGGTACTCCTGATGCAGGGTGTCGATCAGGCTGCGCAGGTGCACGCGCTCATGCCCCAGCGGGTAACAGGCAGGTTGTGCCAGCACGGTCAGTGGCGCACCCAGGCGTTGTTCCAGATTCGCTACCAGCGCAGTGCCGAAGGTCAGCACGTAGCCCTGGATATCGGCGCTGAAGCGAAAGCCATGCACGGTCATCGGCGGTACCACCTGGATCGCCGCCTCATCGATGGCACTGCGCACCCCCTCGATCTCCACCTGGGCCTGGCCGCGCTGCACATACAGCAATTGGAACAGCTCGGCATGCTGGTGCGGCTTGATCTCCCAGTGATGCAGGCGGCTGCGTGCCGGGATCGATTCGCAATGCATCAGGTCAGTGCCGGGCCACGCCTGGTTTTCGCCATACAGCTTGAACAACGGGACGCCGGGGAGGGTGGATTTCATCTGGGCTGACCTGTCCGTTAATCGAACGTTTTTTGTAAAAGTGCAGGTTTTGCATGGAATAGCACAGTTAACTGGCGTTTTTTGCCAGTAAAAATGCAAGGGCAAACCCTAACAGCAGATGCGGGCCCACTGCCAGTCCTGGGCCGGCATCGTCCGAACAAGAGACAACAACAATGAAAACTCAGGTTGCAATTATTGGTGCAGGTCCATCGGGCCTGCTGCTGGGCCAGCTGCTGCACAAGGCCGGTATCGATAACGTCATCCTCGAACGCCAGACGGCCGAATATGTCCTTGGTCGCATCCGCGCCGGGGTGCTGGAGCAAGGTACTGTCGACCTGTTGCGCGAAGCCGGAGTCTCAGAACGCATGGACCGCGAGGGCCTGGTGCACGAAGGTGTCGAGCTGCTGGTTGGCGGGCGCCGCCAACGCCTGGACCTCAAGGCCCTCACCGGTGGCAAGACGGTGATGGTCTATGGGCAGACCGAAGTCACCCGTGATCTTATGCAGGCCCGTGAAGCCAACGACGCGCCAATCATCTATTCAGCCAGCAATGTCCAGCCGCACGAACTGAAGGGCGAGAAGCCGTATCTCACCTTCGAAAAAGACGGCCAGGTGCATCGGGTGGACTGTGACTATATCGCCGGCTGTGACGGCTTCCACGGCGTCTCTCGGCAAAGCATTCCCGAGGGCGTGCTGAAACAGTACGAGCGGGTTTACCCGTTTGGCTGGCTGGGCCTGCTGTCGGACACCCCACCGGTCAACCACGAGTTGATCTATGCCCACCACGAGCGAGGTTTCGCGTTGTGCAGCCAACGCTCGCAAACCCGCAGCCGCTACTACCTGCAGGTACCTTTGCAGGACCGGGTCGAAGCATGGTCTGACGAGCGTTTCTGGGACGAGCTGAAAGCCCGTTTGCCAGCCGACGTAGCGGCAGACCTGGTTACGGGCCCAGCCCTGGAAAAAAGCATTGCGCCACTGCGCAGCCTGGTGGTGGAGCCGATGCAGTATGGCCACTTGTTCCTGGTGGGTGACGCCGCGCACATCGTCCCGCCTACCGGCGCCAAAGGCCTTAACCTGGCCGCTTCGGACGTCAACTACCTGTACCGCATTCTGCTCAAGGTATACCGCGAAGGGCGCACCGACCTGTTGCAGCAGTACTCGCCGCTGGCCTTGCGCCGGGTATGGAAAGGCGAGCGCTTCAGCTGGTTCATGACCCAGCTGCTGCATGACTTCGGTAGCCACAAGGATGCCTGGGACCAGAAGATGCAGGAGGCTGACCGCGAGTATTTCCTGACCTCGCCAGCGGGGCTGGTGAACATTGCCGAGAACTATGTGGGGCTGCCGTTCGAAGAAGTGGTGTGATTTCTAAGGGGCGCTTTGCGCCCCAGCATTTCAACGCCAAGCTTTACTCGCGGGCCAGCAGCATCTCCATCTGCCGATACCCCCGCTGCCGCGCATGCTCCAGCGCGGTCACCCCGTCCTTGTCGGCAATCTGCCGATCCGCCCCGGCCGCCAGCAACCGCCGC
This sequence comes from Pseudomonas putida, assembly GCA_041071465.1. NCBI lineage: Bacteria > Pseudomonadati > Pseudomonadota > Gammaproteobacteria > Pseudomonadales > Pseudomonadaceae > Pseudomonas > Pseudomonas putida. The sequence goes on from CP163498.1 coordinate 4,764,981, forward strand.
ACGACCTCCACATGCCGCGGCCCGCCATCGCCCAGCACCACGGCCTCCATAAGCGCGGTCCAGTGCAGCCGGTTAAGGTGGTTCACGTCAACGCCGGCATCAATCAACATTTGCACGGTCTCGACATGCCCGCGCTCGGCAGCCGGAATCAGCGCGGTGCCGCCGTAACGATTGGTGCTCTTGAGGTCCGCCCCGTGGCGCAGGGTCAGCCGCAGGATGTCGTTCAGGCCCCGGGCGCCAGCATACAGGTAGGGGCTGTCGTCGATGTTGTCCTTGGCATTCACATCGGCCCCGGCTTCGATCAGGGCTTTCGCCGCCGCCAGCTGGTTGCCGTGGGTCGCCACCAGCAGGGCAGTGCGCCCTTGCTCATCACGGCTGTCCAGCCGGGCACCTTGCCCCAGCAATTGTTGCAAAGTGCGCACGTCATCGTGGCGGGCGGCGTTGTGCAGGCGGTTGTCCACAGTGCGGGTCTCGGCGTGGGTGGCAAGGCTGGTGCACAGGGCAAACAGCGTCGCGGCAATTGATAAACGCATGGGCGGGCTCCTTATCGACCTGGCTACATCCTAGAAAAATCGCGGCAAGGCTTGAAGTTAACTTTGCGCATGACCGACAGTGCCTGGCTGAATAGTTGAAGGCAGGAAGCAAGACGATGAAATTTTCTACGCCGCTGATGAGCGCTCTGTGCCTGGTGGCTGCCAGTGGCTGGGCCTGTGCCGACCAGGTGCTGCCCGCACCACCGGAGCTGGCCTCTGGTTACCGCAGCGGGCTGCAGCCGGTGCACGCCAGCCGGCACATGGCCGCTGCCGCCAACCCGCTGGCCAGTGAAGCGGGGCGGGCGATATTGCGTGCCGGGGGCAGTGCGATTGACGCTGCCATCGCCATGCAGATGGTGCTGACCCTGGTCGAACCCCAGTCCAGTGGCATTGGCGGCGGGGCGTTCATCTTGTATTGGGACGGCAGGCGCGTACAGGCATTCGACGGTCGCGAGGCTGCGCCGGCGGCGGTGACAGAGAAGCTGTTCCTGCAAGCCGACGGTACACCGATGCCGTTCCGGGCAGCGCAGATTGGTGGCCGTTCGGTCGGCGTGCCAGGGGTGCTACGTGCCTTGAAACTGGCCCACGATCAACACGGTAAGCTGCCTTGGCGCGACCTGTTCGCCCCGGCCATTGCCCTGGCACGCAACGGTTTCGCGGTTTCCGAGCGCCTGCACACGTTGCTGGCCGGGGACCCCTACATTGGCCGTTCACCCGCAATGGCTCGCTATTTTCTGGATGAACAGGGCAAGCCGCTGGCAGTGGGCACAACACTGCGAAACCCTGAGTTGGCCTACACCTTCGAGCGGATCGCGGCAGAAGGCCCCGAGGCGTTCTACAGCGGTGAAATTGCCGAAGCCATTGTGGCCAAGGTGCGCAGCCATGCCAATGCGGGTTACCTGTCGCTGCAGGACTTGCAGCAGTATCAGGCCAAGGAGCGCGAGCCGGTGTGTGGCCCTTACAAAGCCTGGCGAATATGCGGCATGCCGCCGCCATCGTCGGGCGGGGTGACGGTGCTGCAGACCTTGGGCATGCTCGAAGCCGTGCAACACGCTGCGCCCCAGCGCGACCTGGCAGCGCTGCGTCCGCTGGCCACCTCGTCCCCGGCCCGGCTGGAGGCACCGCCACTGGCCGTGCATCTGATTGCCGAGGCCGAACGCCTGGCCTATGCCGACCGCGCCCAGTACCTGGCTGACAGCGACTATGTGCCGGTCCCGGTCAAGGCCCTGACCGATCCCGCCTACCTGGCCAGCCGCGCCGCCTTGATCGGTGAATACAGCATGAAGCGTGCACTGCCGGGCCGGCCGCAAGGCGCGGACCTGGCCCTGGCGCCTGACCGCTCGCCATTGCGCATTTCCACGTCGCACCTCAGTGCCGTGGATGACAGTGGGCAGGCCTTGGCCATGACCAGCTCGGTGGAGGCCGCATTCGGTTCGCACCTGATGGTCAAAGGCTTCCTGCTCAACAATCACCTGACCGACTTTTCCTTCACCCCCCAAGAGCACGGCAAGCCGGTGGCCAACCGGGTGCAGCCGGGCAAGCGGCCACTGTCGGCCATGGCGCCGACCTTGGTGTTCTCGCGTGCCTCTGGCGAGCTTGTGGCCAGCCTCGGCTCGCCGGGCGGTTCTCAGATCATTGGTTACGTGAACAAGGCGCTGGTCGGCCTGCTGGATTGGCAGCTCGACCCGCAGCAGGCCGCCGGCCTGCCCAACTTCGGCAGCCGCAATGCGGGTACCGAAGTGGAAGCAGGGCTGGCCAGCCCGTCGCTGATCCGCCAGTTGGCGGCCTGGGGACACGACGTGACACCGATGACCATGACCAGCGGCATGCAGATCATTCAGCGCAGTGGCGAGGGTTGGTCAGGTGGTGCCGACCCTCGGCGGGAAGGTGTGGCCCTTGGCGACTAGCCGTGATAGAACGCAGGTTCGCCATTCAGTAGTTGAATACCAAGATGTCTATCAGCGTGAAATCGAATAGGGCTCTGTTCGACCTCGACCTGCTGCGCGCCATTGTCGTGGTGGCCGATTGCGGCAGCTTCACCACCGCTGCCGCGCGCCTGCATTCGACCCAGTCGACGATCAGCCAGAAGGTGCGCCGCCTGGAAGACATGGTCGGCCACCGCCTACTGGTACGCGGCAACCGTGATGTGCTACCGACCGATGCCGGGCAAACCCTGCTCGGCTATGCCCGGCACATGCTGGCGCTGAACGACCAGATGCTCGAGGCCCTGGCCGGGGCGATGGTGGGTACCACCGTGCGCCTTGGCGTGCCCGAGGACTTCGTTGGCGGGCGTACCACCAATGCGTTGTCGGCCTTCAGCCGGCTGCAGCCACAGGTGAAGCTGGAAGTGACCAGTGGCTTGTGCCGGGACCTCAGCCAGGCCTACGACAATGGTGAACTTGACCTGGTGCTGCTCAAGCAGCGGCGCAACACCCGCGAGGGCGTGGCCTGCTGGCCAGAGCGCCTGCAATGGATCGACAGCGCGCGTACGCCCGCCTTCGAGCTCGACCCGATCCCGCTGGTGACCTTCCCGCCACGCGGCCTGTACCGCGAAGACATGATCAACGCGATCGAAGGCATGGGCCGACGCTGGCGTATCAGCTTCACCAGTTCCAGCCTCAGTGGCATCCAGGCCGCGGTCGCCGATGGCATGGGCGTGAGCCTGCTGCCACCAAGGGCGGCCACTGGTGAGCACCGGGTGCTGGGGGCAGGGCAAGGGCTGCCGGAGGTCGACAGCTATGAGATCGTCATCGTCCACCGGCCGACGGCAGATGTGATGGTCAAGGCGTTGGCCGAGGTGATGACGCAGCTATTGGCAGGTGGTGGCATCTGACGCGGCCTGACGATCTGACGCGGTCGCTGTAGGAGCGGCCTTGTGTCGCGAAAGGGCTGCAAAGCAGCCCCAGAATTTCAGCGGTGGTGCACAAGTTGCTGGGGCCGCGTGGCGGCCCTTTCGCGACACAGGGCCGCTCCTACACCGACCGCGTCAACCAGCACCAAGGCCGCGAGTCATCCGGCGCAGGTGTACGCCGCAGCCAGGCGGGGCGACAGGTGAATGCCGGCAATCATGCAGCGCACCGAGCCGCCGGCCATCTCGATGGTCGGCACGTCCAGTGGCACCAGCCGCGCCGAGCGTTCGATGCGTTGGCGTTGCTCGGCGTTCAGGCTGTCGAAGGCCTTGCGTGACAGCGCCAGAATGCGCCCGTCACGCCCGGACAGTTCGATGGCATTGCCGGCAAACTGGCTGATTTGCTGGTTGCTCAGGTCGATCACATCGCGCCCCGATTCAATCAGGCGCATGCGCACTTCCTCGGCTCGCGCCTTGTTGGTGAAGGTGCCGAAGCCTACCAGGGCAAACTCGGTCGCCACGCACATCAGCACATTGGTGTGGTAGATCGGCGTGCCTTGTTCATCGGCCGTGTCGAACACCATCGGTTCAAAGTTGAAGTGTGTGCTGAAACGTTCGAGAGCAATCGGGTCGGCGCGGTTGGAACGCGCGGTGTAGGCCACCCGTGACAGGTGGTCGAACACCATGGCGCCGGTCCCTTCGAGGAACAGTTCGTCCTGCTCCAGCCCTGAATAGTCGATGACATCCTGTACGCGGTACTCATGCTTGAGCATTTCGATCACATCGGTGCGCCGCTCGCGGCGGCGGTTGCGCGAGTACATCGAGTAGATCGCGATGTGCCCTCCGGGGTGGGTGGAGAACCAGTTGTTGGGGAATACCGAGTCAGGGGTATTGAGTTCGCCGAAGTCATCGAACAGGTGTACCCGTACGCCTTCGGCCTCAAGGCGACCGACGGCCTGGGTGACTTCATCACGTGCCACCTCGGCCAGCGCTTGTGCGGCGAGGCTCGGGTGGCTGCGTTGAAACGAGTTGTCGGCTGCGGTCTCTGGGTTGGGGGTGAAGGCATGTGGCCGGACCATGACCACGGCTGCAGGTGCTTGAATCGAACGCGTTGGAAATGCCATGTGGGAATACCGGGTTGGGAGCAGGGTCAGGCAACGCGTCGGATGCGGCTTTTGCCCGCGCGGCCGCGGGTATGGCTGAACAGGTCTTTCGGGTCGTCTTCTACCCATGGCACCAGGTCGATCTTCGCGCCCATGGCGCGCTTTTCAGCTTGCTGTAGTACGTACCGTAGTACGGTGTAGTCTTCCAGGGCGAAGCCCACCGAATCGAACACGGTGACTTGGCTGACGCTTTGGCGGCCCTCGCTTTCACCGCGCAGCACGCGCCACAAATCGATCACCGGGAAGTCTGCCGGCAACTGCTGGATGTCACCTTCGACACGGGTTTGCGGTTCGTACTCGACGAACACTCGGGCCTTGCGCAGTACATCGGCGTGCAGCTCGGTCTTGCCTGGGCAGTCACCACCCACAGCGTTCAGGTGCATGCCGGGTTCGAGCATGTCGGGGGTGATGATGGTGGCGTAGGCCTTGTCGGCGGTCACCGTGGTGATGATGTCCACGCCTTTCACCGCTTCGGCCACCGAGCCGGCCCGGCGGATGGTCAGGCCACTGTATTCCTTGAGGTTGGCGATCAGCTTGGCGGTGGCCAGCGGGTCGGTGTCGTAGGCTACGATTTCTTCGATGCCCAGGTGCTTGTGGAAGGCCAGTGCCTGGAACTCGCTTTGTGCGCCGTTGCCAATCAACGCCATCTTGCGCGAGTTGGGCCGGGCCAGTGCCTGGGCTGCCATCAGCGAAGTCGCAGCGGTGCGCAGGGCGGTGGCGATGGTCAGCTCGGACAGCAGCACCGGGTAACCGGTGTCGACATCGGCCAGCACGCCGAAGGCCATGACCGTATGCAGGTCGCGGGCCGTGTTGGCCGGGTGGCCGTTGACGTATTTGAAGGCATAGCGGCTGTTGTCGGCGACCGGCATCAGTTCAATTACACCCACTTCCGAATGGCTGGCAACTCGCGCAGACTTGTCAAACTCCTGCCAGCGTTTGAAGTCTTCGCGAATGGCTGCCGCCAGTTCACCAATGAAGGGCGCTACGCCAATGTCATGTACCAAGTCCGACATGGTTGGAACATCAATGAAATACGTCATGCTCTTGCACCTTGTTATTGCGCGGTCACCCCTGTACTTCCGGGTACACGCTTGAGATTGTTGAAGTGGCGTGAACATTTTGATGAAAGGTTGCGTCAATCGGAAGAATGCAGGTTGCCAGTTTTGTCAACTTTCTAGACAATCTGCCACCCCAAAGTAGCAATCTGATTATTTGGCAGGCCTATGGACACTATTGATCGGGAACTGATTGCACTGTTGCGGGACAATGCACGCACCCCCGTGCTGACCCTGGCAAAGAAGCTCAAGGTGGCACGGGCAACCGTGCAAAACCGTATTACCCGGCTCGAAGAGCAGGGCGTGATCATCGGCTACACGGTACGCCTGCGCTCCGATGCGCTGGAGCAGGGCGTGCGCGCAATCACCAGCATCGGTATCAGCGGCCACCACGCCGCAGAGGTCAAGCACGCGCTGCGCGGGCACCCCAACGTGGTGGCCATCCATACCACCAATGGCCGCTGGGACCTGATGGCCGAACTGCGCGCCGACACCCTCGAGGCCTTCGACCGGGCGTTGAACACCATTCGCTCGATACCACACATCGAAAACACCGAGACCAGCATTCTGCTTTCGACCTACAAGATGTGACTGCCGGGTCAAGCCTTCTGGCAGGTGCATTGTGCAAACTGTCACCCGGGCTTTTCACACTGCACAAAATCCCGATGGTGGTGTGCATTCTGTAGCGTTCCGCTTGACCGGGGCCGCTGGCAGAATGAAACGGCTTTCGCGGGACTGTATCGGACGCGCCACTTGGGTGCGTTTCAATAAAACAAATACACCCGCTGCGAAGTTGCACCGGGCACTGTTTTTTCATCTGAGTTAATACCCACGTTTCGACTGACTTGAATGGCGAGAACCTGCACTTTAGTACCAATTAAATGGTGCGGCGCGGGGCGGCGGGGTTTTACAAAAAAAGAATAAGAGGTCAACTATGCAACCAACGTGCAACGCGCAAAGCGCAGTTCCAGAAGAAAGCCGTGTGCTCAAACGGCGGCTGGAAAACCGGCACATACAGCTCATTTCCATCAGTGGTGCGATTGGTACCGGCCTGTTCATGGGTTCGGGCAAGATCATTGCGCTGTCTGGCACCTCGATCATCCTCGTCTACGCCATCATCGGTTTTTTCGTGTTCTGCATCATGCGCGCCATGGGCGAGATGCTGCTGGCCAACCTGCAGATGGAATCGTTCGCCGACCTGGTGCACAACTACCTGGGCCCACGGGCCGGTTACATTCTCAGCTGGTCGTACTGGCTCAGCTGGGTCGTGGCAGCGGTGGGTGACGTGGTGGTGGTCGCGGGGTTCGTGCAGTACTGGTACCCCGATGTGCCCACCTGGCTACCGGCCTTCGGTACCATGTTCCTGCTGCTGGGGCTGAACATGCTGGCGGTGAAGGCCTTTGGCGAAGTGGAGTTCTGGTTTGGCCTGATCAAGATCGTCGCCATCGTGCTGTTGGTGGTGACCGGCCTGGTAATGGTCGCGACCTCCTACACTTCGCCGGCAGGGGTAACCGCCTCGTTCAGCCACCTGGTAGCACCGGGCGTGGTCATGCCACATGGCATCCTGGGCTTTCTCGCCGGGTTTCAGATCGCCATCTTCTCCTTTGTCGGCACCGAGCTGATCGGCACCGCAGCGGCGGAGGCCAAAGACCCGGAGAAGACCCTGCCCAAGGCAATCAACACCATCCCCGTGCGCATCCTGTTGTTCTACATCTGTTCGCTGGTGTGCATCATCAGTGTGGTCTCCTGGGCCAATGTGCCGGCCAACCGCAGCCCATTCGTTGAACTGTTCCTGCTTGGCGGGTTGCCCGCAGCCGCTGGCATCATCAACTTCGTGGTGCTGACGTCGGCTGCGTCGTCGGCCAACAGCGGTGTCTACTCGGGCTCGCGGATGCTCTACGGCCTGTCACATCAGCAGCAGGCGCCTGTGGCGTTCGGGCGGCTGTCCGGCTCGGGTACGCCCGTGCGGGCGCTGGTGTTCTCGGGGGTGTGCATGGCGATTGCCTTGACGCTGCTGTTCGTGATTCCAGAAGTGATGACCGTGTTTACCCTGGTGTCGACCATCTCCGCAGTGATGATCATCGTTACCTGGTCACTGATCCTGCTGTCCTACTTCGCTTACCGTCGGCAGAATCCGCAGGCCCATGAGCGGTCCAGGTTCAAGCTGCCAGGTGGCAAGGCCACCGCTGCGCTGGCGCAGCTGTTCCTGATCTTCGTGCTGTGCCTGCTGGCCCTGGAACCGGACACCCGCACGGCGTTGTACGTGATGCCGTTGTGGTACGCGGGCCTGCTGCTGTCCTACCGGCGCCGGGCCAAGGCATGTATGCGGCCACAGGCAGCTACCGCCGCCTAGCGTTCGCGGCCGTAAAGCGCAGGGCTGCCCACACCTCAAGGCTGGCGCTCAGCCACCGCCCGCAACGTACGCAACGTCACCACTGGCGCATCCACCACGAACCGATTGGCAAGCCAGCCCGGCACGTCCCCGGCCGGGTCGGCTTGCAACTGATACGTCACTTCGGTTTCGCGCTCACCCAGCGGCTTCATCCGCCACTCGCCGCTCAGGTGCTGCACGCGGATCAGCCCGTCCACCTTGGGGATCCTGTCGGGCTCGGCACTCAGGTGCCGCAGCAGGGTGCCGTCGTCCAGGCGTTCGCTGGTCACCTTCAGCACGATGTCCCGCGGCATCGTCGGCCAGGGCAGGTTGGTGGTCAGGTACACCCAGGTATTGGCGCCGTCCACGTCCAGCAAACGCATCTGGTCACAGGCGTACAGCCATTTGCAGGCTACGCGCAGGTTCTCTTGCAGGTCGGTAAGGGTACGTACGCTGGCTTTCATGGTGCTCACGCCACGAAATTGCTGGTAGGGCGAATCCGCTGCGGCGCTCAGGTACACGCGAATGCCTTCGCGATCGTAGGCCAGGTTCCAGTCATCGGCAGCCAGGGCAGAGGTGCACAGCAGCAGGGCGGCGAGCAGCAGGCAGCGGTTCATGGCTGGTACCGCGCGAGGGATGGGTGTTTGAGTATGCGCGGCAAACAGAAAGCCCGCCAGGTTGGCGGGCTTGCGGGCATCAGCCTGGGCTTAGCGCTTAGGGTTCAGTGTCAGGTGTACGTGACGGTTCACGTCCTTGTACAGCAAGTAGCTGAAGTTGCCTGGGCCGCCGGCGTAGCAGGCTTGCGGGCAGAAGGCGCGCAGCCACATGAAGTCGCCAGCTTCCACTTCGACCCAGTCCTGGTTCAGGCGATACACCGCCTTGCCTTCCAGCACGTACAGGCCGTGTTCCATCACGTGGGTTTCAGCGAACGGGATCACGCCGCCCGGCTGGAAGGTGACGATGTTCACGTGCATGTCGTGGCGCATGTCGGCCATGTCGACGAAACGGGTGGTTTTCCAGCGGCCTTCGGTGCCCGGCATCTCGATGACGGTGGCGTTGTCACGGTGGGTGACGAAGGATTCTGGTACGTCCAGGCCTTCAACTTTCTGGTAGTGCTTGCGCAGCCAGTGGAAGGTGACGTTGGACTTGCTGTTGTTGCGCAGGCTCCATTCGGCGCCCGGGGCCAGGAAGGCGTAGCCGCCTGGTACCAGGGTGTGGTGCTTGCCTTCGACGGTGATGTCCAGTTCGCCCTCTACGATGAACACCACGGCTTCCGCGTTCGGGTCCAGCTCAGGGCGCTCGCTGCCGCCTTCCGGGGCCAGCTCGACGATGTACTGGGAGAAGGTTTCGGCAAAGCCGGTCAGCGGGCGGGCGATGACCCACATGCGCATCTTGTCCCAGAACGGCAGGTGGCTGGTGACGATGTCACGCATCACGCCTTTAGGGATGACAGCGTAGGCTTCGGTGAACATGGCACGGTCAGTCAGCAGCTCGGTTTGAGCCGGGTGCCCACCGTGGGGGGCGAAGTACGAATGGTTCGACATGGACGATCTCGACTTGTTGTTCTCTCCCCGTGCCTTGAACCGCACCGGCCGGTGCGGCGCAGGGGATGTGGCGACAGAATAGGGTCGAGCGCGCGCCATCCACAAATTAAATGTTGGAATACCCGGTATTTGGTTGCTGAATGTCTACCTGACGCCCAACATGCTGTTCCGGTAACTGGTCGCCTTGGCCGAACAGTTTGTGGCGCAAGGTACCTTCGGTGTAGTTCAGCGGGTAGCGGCCGCGGCGCTGCAGCTCGGGCACCAATAGCTCGACCACATTGGCCAGGTCGTCCGGTTGCACGGCGTACGTCAGGTTGAAACCATCGATGCCGGTCTGGTCCAGCCAGCTTTCCAGCTGGTCGGCCACCTCGCTGGCGGCACCCACCAACACCGGGCCTCGGCCCCCCAGGCCAACGAACTCGGCGGCCTCGCGTACGGTCCAGCGGCGGCCAGGGTCGGCTGCCGTAAAGGCCGCCAAGGCAGCGCGGCCAGCGTCGTTTTCGACGTATTCGATCGGCGCGTCGGGGTCGAGGCCCGCAAAGTCGATACCGGTCCAGCCCGACAACAGTGCCAGGGCGGCGTCCAGGTCGACATAGCGCCGGTATTCGGCGAAGCGAGCCTCGGCTTGCTCCCTCGTGGGGGCGACGATCAATAGCGCCTGGGCGTATATCAGCACTTCGTCACGGCCACGCCCAGCTGCCTCGCTGGCCTGGCGAATGCCGTCGGCGTAGCGGCGCAACACCGTGGGCGTTGGGCCGCTGATGAACACGCATTCGGCATGCCGTGCGGCAAACTGCTGGCCGCGTGCCGAAGCCCCGGCCTGGAACAGCACCGGCGTGCGCTGCGGCGACGGCTGGCACAGGTGCATGCCGGGCACCTGAAAATGCTCGCCCACATGGTTGATGGGGTGTACCCGCGAGGGTTCGATATAGCGCCCACTGTCGCGTTCCAGCAGCACGGCATCGTCGTCCCAGCTTTTTTCCCACAGTTTGTACAACACCTGCAGGTATTCCTCGGCCAGGTCGTAGCGTTGGTCGTGGCCCAGTTGACGCGCCAGGCCCAGGTTGCGGGCGGCGCTGTCCAGGTAGCCGGTGACGATGTTCCAGCCGACCCGGCCATTGCTCAGGTGATCGAGCGTGGACATGCGCCGGGCGAAGGGGTAAGGGTGCTCGTAGGTCAACGAGAAGGTGACACCGAAACCCAGGTGTTCGGTAACGCCGGCCATCGCCGGCACCAGCAGTAGCGGGTCGTTGACCGGCACCTGCACGCCGCCGCGCAGGGCGGCTTCAGGGCCGCCCTGGTAAACGTCGTAGATGCCCAGCACATCGGCAATGAAGAGTGCGTCGAACAGGCCCCGTTCAAGCAGGCGGGCCAGGTCGGTCCAGTAGTTCAGGCGGTTGAACGCCACGCTGGTGTTGCGTGGGTGGCGCCACAGGCCGGGGGATTGGTGGCTGGCAGCGTTCATGCTGAAGGCGTTGAAGCGGATCGGGCGAGGCATGGTCGGCGCGCTCCGCTCAAGGCAACACGGAAGCCGGGTAGACCGCATCGGCCACCTGCAGCTTGCGTGGAATCAGGCCTAGGCCCTGGAAGGTATCGGCCAGCTTCTGTTGTTCGGCAACGATCTGCGGGGTAATGGCCACGGCGTTGTAGTTGCGCCGTTCGCTGGCCACTTCCAACACGTTGGCGCTGATACCCAGCTGCGGAGCCAGCAGCGCGGCGACTTCGGCTGGCTTGGCGTTGGCCCACTGGCTGACCTTGCCCAGTTCGGTAAAGAAGGTCTTCAGCAGCGCACGGTGCTGGTCGGCATAGCTGGCGGTGGACAGGTAGAAGGTGCGGTTGTTGGACAGGCCGCTGCCGTCGCGCAGGTTTTTCAGCCCTGGTTGGCTTTCTGCGGCGGCGAGGAACGGGTCCCACAGGGTCACCGCCTGGACACTGCCCGATTGCAGCGCGGCCACGGCATCGGCGGCATTGTTGACGTAGGCGGGGGTGATGTCCTGATAGCTGAGGCCCGCTTGTTCCAGCGCGACGGCCAGCAGGTACTGGGCATTCCAGCCACGGCCGGTAGCCACGCGCTTGCCTTTGAGGTCCTGCACGCTGGCCAGGTGGTCCTGCTCGCGCACCACCAGGCCGATGCCGCGTGGATACGGTTGTTCGGCAGCCAGGTACACCACCGGCTTGCCTGCGGCTTGGGCGAATACCGACGGGGCGTCGGCAGCGTGGCCGAGGTCGATGGCGCCAGTGCTCAGCGCTTCGAGCAACTGCGGGCCGGCGGCAAACTCGTGCCAGCTCACGTTCACGCCTTGCGGTGCCAGGGCCTTCTCCAGCGCGCCGCTGCCTTTGAGGATGTTGATGCTGTTGAACTTCTGGTAACCGATGCGCAGGGTCTTGGCGTCATCGGCAATGGCTTCGGACCAGGGCAGCAAGGCGCTGGCGACACTGGCCAGCAATCCGCCGATCAGCAGACGGCGTAGGGGAGAGAAGGTGCGGGCGGGCATGGGCATAGTTCCTTGAATCGGCTGAGAGGCGATGCATCCAGACTAAGGAGCCGGCGTTAGGCTTTCAATTTATATATTCCAGTTTGTTAGATTGTTTTGTTATTTTTATATCCTTTTGTTTTGTAACTGTACGGTGGGTTTCGACATTTTTTTCACATTCGCTTGCTAGGATCCCCAGCAATCCCGAGGAGCCCTACATGCCGCACATCCTGCGCAAGCGCAGCACCCGCATCGCCTTGACTGCCACCACTGGCCTGCTCGTGGCCACCCTGGGCTTCTTCGCCTGGCAAAGTTTCTACCCGGTTCAGGCCGCTTCCGGTTGGGATGTCGAGGTGTTGCATCGCGACGTGACCAAGGCCGCCTCGTTGCTGCCACAAGCCGATGGCAGCTTGCTGGTCAGCCGTGAGCTGGACGACGGCCGGGGCAGCATCCTCAAGATCACCGCTAGCGGTGATCGCGTGGTGGTGATCGACAACCTGTCCAAGCCTGATGGCATGGTGGCGGCGCAGGGCGGTTGGGTGTTCAGCCAGGAAGGTGGTCAGGCTCCCGTCAGCCTGTCTCGCGATGGCCAGGTAACCCACCTGTTCGATGGCGAGAGCGTGCAAGGCCTGTGGAACGACGGCGACCATCTGTTCGCTATCGAAGACCGCAAGGGCAACGGCCGCCTGATGCGCTATGACTGGAACAGCGGCCAGCTCGATGTGCTGCGTTCCGGCCTGACCGAAACCGAAGGCCTTACCCGTTGCAGTGATGGCCGCCTGCTGTATACCGAAAAGGCCAATGGCAAGGTCCGCGCCCTGTCCGACGATGGCCGCGACCCAGTAGTGGTCGACGGCCTGCGTAACCCTACGTTCTTGTACTGTGACCAACGTGGCCTGTGGATCAGCGAGGACAACACGCACCGCGCGCGCTTGTTGCTCATCGACGCTGACGGCGTCCAGCACACCATGCTGACCTTCCTCAAGGCGCCGCAGTCGATCGTGGCAGACGGCAAGGGCGGCTACTTGCTCGCCGAGGGCGGGCGCAATCGCGTGCTGCACCTGACCCCGCCACCGACGCGCGACACCGCCCAGCGCGACTGACCCCGCACTAGCTGGGCAGCCGCTGCTTGCGCCTTGGCAGCAGGCCCAGCACCAGCATGCAGCCAAGCAGAATTATCAGGCCACCTGCTGCCTGCAACAGGCTGAGGGCTTCATCGAGAAACAGCGCGCCGACCAATACCGCTACCAGCGTGACCACGAACTCCACGCTGATGGCGCGGGTCGCGCCGATGCGGGCTACCAGGCCAAAATACAGTACATAGGTGGTAGCGCTCATCACTGCGCCGCTAATCAGCAGGTAAAGCCAATCGCCCGCCTGTGGCACGCTGGGCACCGGTACTACCAGCAGCAGCGGCAGGGTCAGCAGCCCGCCAGCCAGGAACGCGCCGCCGGTGACTGTCCACGGGTCCTGGCCGCGCAGGTGCAGGCTGGCGTAATCGCTGCCGTAGGCGGCGCTGATGGCGCCTAGCAGCGAAGCGATGCAGCCGTGGATGAAATCGTCATCTACAGGGCGGGCCGGAAAACCGACCAGTATGACGATGCCGACAATACCCAGCAGCAGCCCGGCCAGGCCTTGCGGGGTGATTTTCTCCAGCCCCCACACCCGCCCGATCAGCATAGAAAACAGCGGAATGGTGGCGACAAAAATGGCCGCCATGGCCGTACCAATACGTGGGGTGGCGTATGACATGCCGATCAGTTGCCCGGCCACCGTGGTCGCGCCCACCACCAGCAAGGGTACCAGCAGCGAGCGCAGGCGCAGCCTGCGGCCCAACAGGGCGGCAAGGGTCGCCAGGGTGCCGCTGGCAATCAGTGCCCGTAGGCTGACCGCGCCCACCCAGCCAAAGGCATGCACCACCTTGAGCAGCACCAGGAAAGAAAAGCCCCAGGCGATGGCCAGGAACAGGTAGGCGGCGAGGTCGCGCGGGTGCATGAGGCAGGGTCCATCCACGGCAAGGGCAGGCAGGCTAGCGGGTTGCGGGGCGCGATATCAAGGCCCGCCAGCCACAATGCGTTATGGCTACCCGACCAACAGCGTGCTTCCCTGCGTGGCCGCGCTCGCGGATAATCCCCCCACATTCCAATAAATAGCCTGTGAGTGGGTATGAGTGATTCCGTAGTCAGTCTCGGCCAGCCTGAAACCGAAGGGGGGCGCAAAACGCGCAAGAACAACCCCGAGAAAACCCGCGAGGACATCCTCCAGGCCGCCATCAACGAGTTCGTCCAGCAAGGGCTGGCCGGCGCACGCGTGGACGCCATCGCCGAGCGTACCGCTACCTCCAAGCGCATGATCTACTACTACTTCGGCAGCAAGGAGCAGCTGTACTGCGAGTGCCTGGTGAAGCTGTACGGGGATATTCGCAAGACCGAGCAGAGCCTGGACCTGGAGTCGTTACCGGCTGAGCAGGCGATACGCCGGCTGGTGGAGTTCACCTTCGATCACCACGACCGCAATGTCGATTTCGTGCGCATCATCTGCACCGAAAACATCCACTACGGGGAATACGTCAAGCAGTCGCCGGCCATTCGCGAAATGAGCAGCCTGGTGCTCGAAGCCTTGGGCAACACCCTGCATCGTGGCGTGCAGGAAGGCGTGTTCCGCACCGGCATCGAGGTTATCGACCTGCACATGCTGATGAGCTCGTTCTGTTTCTATCGGGTGTCGAACCGCCACACCTTTGGCGAGATCTTCCAGATCGATCTGTCTGATGACCAGGTCAAGCAGCGCCACAAGGCCATGATCTGTGACGCCGTATTGCGGTACATCCGCGCCTGAACGCCGCTCACTCGCCCAGCCGCTGCTCACGTGACGGCGGGTAACCAAAGTACGCCGCATAGCACTTGCTGAAGTGCGACACCGAAACAAAGCCGCAGGCCACTGCCACGTCCATCACCGACAGGTCGGAGTACTGCAGCAGGCGGCGGCTTTTGGTGATGCGCAGTTCCATGTAGTAACGCCGTGGCGACGTGCCAAGCTGGGCCTGGAACAGCCGGTCGATCTGCCGCCGCGAGCGCCCGCTGTAGGCCGCCAGTTGGTCGAGGCTGAGGGTTTCCTCAAGGTTGTTTTCCATGAGTTCGACGATGGTACGCAGGTGCAGGCTCATGGACTTCTTCGCCCCCGGGCCAACCTGGCGGTAGCGCGCACCGGAGAACGACAGGATTTCCTCCACGCCTTCGGCCAGGCCGTCACCATACAGCCGGCGCACCAGGCCCAGCATCAGCTCCATGGCGCCGTTGGGGCTGGCGGCGCTCAGGCGATCGCGGTCGAGGGTGAAGCTTGCCGGGGTAATACGTGTTTGCGGGCTGCGTTCGGACAGGCTGGCGCGCTGTTCGGGGTGGATGCTGCAGCCATAGTCGTCCAGCACCCCGGCGCGGCCAAGAAACCAGGCACCGTTCCACAAGCCGCCCAGGGCCATGCCGTGGGTGGCGCAGTCGTCCAGCAGGCGGTCGAGTTCCGGGTACTTCAGCGGTGTGCGCAAGCCGCCACAGATCACCAACAGGTCCAGCTCCCGCAACGCTTCGGCGGACAGCTCGGTGGCCACCAGTTCCAGCCCCAGGTCGCTGAGCACGCGGTCGCCGTCCAGCGACAGCGGGGTGAACTGGAAGCTGTCGGCGCGCAACAGGTTGGCTGTGACCAGCACGTCCATGGCCACGGTGAAACTGGCCATCGAGAAGTGTTCGAGCAGGACGAAGTCGACCCGATAGGGAGCCTGGGCACTGGCGCTGCTGGTTTTGAGCCGCAGCATGTTGCTGGTGCTGGTCTTCTTGCTGAACTGGCGTGGCGTGGGCACTCTGGACTCCGCTTCCTGGCTGGCCCGCAGAGTGTGGACGGTGCCCGGAGGAAAGACAATCTCCCCGGTGGCTGTGTCGCATTGCAGGTCGTGTTCAGGCAACCGGTCTAGCCTGGCGCAGTGGTTGCAACTGCGTGAGGGCCCTTGAGGCGGGAAAATCAATCTGAACCCTCAGCGCTTGCAGCAACCCAATCCATAACATGCCAATTGGGAGAGCGCTCATGGAAATCGGTACGATCTGGCTCATCATCGCGGCCCTGGTCATCCTGCTGGAGATCTGGGCCATCTGGCACATCATCGGCAGTGAGCGGCGCGCCGAACGCAAGATGCTGTGGATTGTGTTCGTGGTCTACGCACCATTCCCCGGGTTGCTGTTCTGGGCCTGGCGCGGGCCGCGGGCGGTGAAAGGCAGGGCGGTACTGCAGGAGAAATGACGGTACTCGGCATCAGGCGCGGGGGCGCCTGATGCCGTCGAGGTTCATCTGGGCAGGATGTCGAAGCGTACGGCCGGGCCCAACCCGTCCACCATCAGGCAGCCGTAGAATTCTACGGTGGACAGAACGCGCAACTGTTTGAGCGCGTCATGGATGTAATCGTGAAGCAGCTTCTCAGCTTCCCGCTTGCGGTCTGCGACAGTGGCGCTTTTGAGGGTGATGACCCCGAGCAAAGTGGTTTCGATATGCTCGACGGTGTCCAGGCCGAGCTTCACGCGCAGGTGCAGGCGCGCTTGCGCGGCGTCGGCTTCATCGTGGGCAGCGTTGTGCGGTTTGATGGTATAGGCCAGCTGAAAATCATACTTGCTCATGAGCATTTCCTTGTTATGGACAGGCCTCCATGCCGGGTCCTGCAATCTACTACCGGGCCGCCAGTGCGCAAACAGACGCGTGGTTCAAGCAGCACATTGCCTTGTGCGAAACGTCCTACTCTGTGCTTGACCTCGAGTTAACTCAAGGTCTGATACTGCGCCACTCTTTCAACCAAGCGAGGGCGTGTCGTGACCCCATCAAGTGCATTCCAGCTAAGCAACCCCGAAGGCCTGTACGACCCCAGTGGCAACGCCTATTCCCATGTCGCCGAAGTGCGCGCCGACAGCCGTCTGCTGTTCATCGCCGGCCAGGGTGGAGAGGACAGCAACGGCCAGTTGTCGCCATTGTTCGCCGAACAGGCCCGCCAGGCACTGGCCAACCTGGAGCTGGCCCTGGCGTCGAAAGGTGCCAGCCTGGCGCAGGTGTTCAAGTTGACCCTGCTGATTGTCGAGCATTCCGAAGCGCGCCTGCGCCAATGGGTGGCCGAGGCCGACAAGGCCTGGGGCCCGCACATGAAACCGACCTGCACGCTGATACCGGTGCCCCGGCTGGCGCTGGATGCCATGTTGGTCGAGATCGAGGCCGTAGCTGTGCTGTAGCGCCGGGCGATTCACCGGTGGCGCCCAGGAATCACTTTGTTGTATATCGGTGCTGGCCCTTTCAGCATTGCCGCCATGACAACAATGTTTACTCAGAGGTGACCACACCATGAGCACCGGCACCACCACGCTTGCCCACCGCAAGGCCAGGGCCTGGCTTTGGCCTGCACTGTTCAGCCTGGTGGCTTTCGCTGCCAACTCGGTGTTTTGCCGGCTGGCGCTGAAAGACGGGGCCATCGACCCGGCATCCTTCACCGTGGTGCGCCTGACCAGTGGTGCGTTGTTTCTGTTGTTGCTGATCCGCCTGCGCAGGCCGGCGCAGGCCATGGGTGGCAGTTGGCGGGGCGGCCTGGCCCTGTTCCTGTACGCGTTCCTGTTTTCTGCGGCGTATCTGCAATTGGGGGCAGGCGCGGGCGCATTGTTGCTGTTCGGTGCAGTGCAGATCACCATGTTCGGCTTTGCCTGGTACAAGGGTGAACACATCACGGTGCGCATGCTGCTGGGCATGCTGATCGCCTTTGCCGGCCTGCTGGTGCTTCTTTTGCCCGGTGCCTCGGCGCCGCCGTTGGCCAGTGCCTTGCTGATGGCCTTGTCCGGCGTGGCCTGGGCGTGTATACGCTGCTGGGCAAAGGCTCGCCCAGGCCGCTGGCCGACACCGCCGGCAATTTTTCTCGCAGCCTGCCTTGCCTGGTGCTGCTGCTACCGATGCTGTTGCTGAGCGCCGGCCCGCACCTTACGCCACTTGGCTTGTTGTATGCCCTGGGCTCCGGTGTGCTGGCTTCTGGCGCCGGCTACGCCGTTTGGTATGGCGTGGTCAGGCAGGTCAGCGCGCAACAGGCGGCGACCCTGCAGCTTAGCGTGCCGGTGATTGCCGCACTGGGTGGGGTCGCCCTGATCGGTGAGCCGTTGTCGTTGCGCTTGCTGATCGCCTGCGTGGTGGTCCTGGGCGGTATTGCCCTGGCGCTGGCACCGCGTCGTTAAAAGAAGCTGCGCTGCGCCTTGAGGGTGACCATGCTGTCGCAATAGGTGTTGATGCCCGAGTACGCATCACAGCCGCCGCCACTGAGGCTGGAGTTGCTGTAGATCAAGTTGAGGTCAATGCCTAGCCAGGGCCGCGACAGCTCCAACGACCAATCGGAAAAGGCATTCACCTGGCTGCCATCGCCAATGGTAAAGGGCGTGCCCAGGCGGTGGTGGGCGAGCTTGACGGTGAAGTCTGCGTCGAACAATGGCAGTTGGCCGAAGTCGGCGAACAACGTGCCAGTGCGGTTGTCGGGGTTGTCACGCAGCGCCCCGCCGAAGCGGCTGCCCAGCACCGAGATACCCCCGTACAGGGCGTAACTGTCGGGGCCTGCGATGTTTGGCTGACTATAATGGATCAACCCCACTTCGTAGCCCAGGCTGCTGTCAAACTGATGCTTGTAGCCCAGGTAGCTGTCCAGACGCAGGGTCGAATTGGGGGTGACGCCCATGCTTGGGGCGTACTGGCCCAGGTACCAGCCACTGGTGTGGCTGAAATCGAGGCCACCGTGGAATGCGCCGACGGCGCTGGGTGAGATAAGCCCTTGCGCCATGCTGCGCGAAGGCGTGGTGCCGAGTGTGAAGTCGAAATCGCCCAGTTGGCGTTTCATCTGCTGGGCCAGCAACACGGGGCTGAAAAGCACTGCAGCACTCAGCAACAGAAGGGGCCTGATCATGGTCTCCGTCCTGGAAGGCTTGCGGTTGAGCGGTAGAGGATACCTGCGCAGGGGGAGGGATGGAACCGTTGGCTGGCCTGTTCAGCCTTTGGTCGAGCGGTCAGCGTCAGCGGCTTCGGTCATCACAGGCAGGTTGTCGGCTCGCTGGATCATCCGGCGTTGCCGCTCATATTCGTCCAGGGACAGGCTGCGGCGCTGCAGTGCCTCCAGCTGCAGCTGGCGGGTTTCTTCTGCCGTGTACGGGCGCTGTTCAGGGTGGCTGGCACACCCGCTGCTGATGGCGATGGCAAGCACGGCAAGGGCGGCGGACAGCAGGCGAGCCAGGATAATCATCAGGTAGCTCCAGGGAATGGGGTCGTGGGCGGCGGGTCGATAGCGCTAGGTTATGTGGCCACGGCGTTCGGTAGAAATTGCCATTCTCGATAGTGACTATCGATGGTTCCTGAGGGGCCGGGAGGGCGTGATGGGGCAAGGCGAACAACCGCGTAAATGGGGTGTGCTGGAGCCAATCGACCGGATTACCGAAGTCATCTTTGGCCTGCTGATGGCTATGACCTTCATCGGCTCGCTCAGCGTGGCCACGGCAGGGCGCGAAGACGCTCGGCTGATGCTGGTCGCTGCGCTTGGCTGCAACCTGGCCTGGGGCCTGGCCGATGCGGTCATCTACCTGATGCGCACCTGGACCGAGCGCACCCGCGCACGTACTTTGCTGGCGCGCCTGCAGGCCGCTGAGGATGGCCAGGGGCGCAGGCTGATTGCTGATGCACTGCCAGAACGCATCGGCCTGGCACTGGATGACGAAGGGTTGGAGGTGCTACGTCGCCAGATGCAACGTGATGCCGCCCGCCCGATGCCGGCGCGCCTGTGCCTGGATGATTTCAAGGCTGCGCTGGGGACATTCCTGCTGGTGGTGCTGGCGACGTTCCCGTTGGTTATCCCATTCCTGCTGATCGACACCACTGGCACAGCCATCCGCGTATCGAACTTGGTTGCCTTGGCCATGTTGTACCTGGCGGGCTGGCTGCTGGCGCGCTATTCCGGTGGCCGCACCCAGTTGACCGGCGTGGTGCTGGTGGCTGTCGGAACGTCACTGATCCTGGCGATCATTGCCCTGGGCGGTTGAGCAACGCCCGGTCAGTATTTGATGTCACGGGCACGTTCGCGGCCTTGCTGTTTGGTGTGGCGTTTGTCCTGTCGGCAACCGGCGTTGCTCCTCTGGTCGGCGTGGCGGCAGTCTTGTTTGGTCTGGCGCGCATCCTGCCGAGTTTCCTGGCGTACATCACGGGCTTCACGCCGACGCTCGGCGCGGTCGGTGGCAGCCCAGGCCGTACTGCACAGTGCCGCCAACATGATGACGACGATGAAGCGGGACGTGTTCACCGAGATGGGCTCCTGTCTTGTCCTCTTTTGCTGGCCTGTACCGGCCTCTTCGCGGGCAAGCCCGCGAAAGGCCGGTACAGGTCTATTACAGATGCCATCCACGCCACCCTATAGATTCAAAGGCAGCAACCACGCCCACCCTTAGAGCACGAAAAGTTTGCACCCTCGCATCTGGCCAAACCCACCGCCATTGCTACCCTTATTCCACGCGGTCTGACCTCATGGGGATTAGCGATGCGCACGCTATTGTTTGCTGTCCTGTCGGCACTCTTGTGCCTGACCGCCGCGCCCGGCCTGGCGCTGGCTGAAGACGTACCCGCACCGGACCCTGCGCCCCCGGGCGCCGCGGCCGCAGCCAAGGACCCAGTCTTCAGCCAGGAACAACTCGATCAGATGACCGCGCCCATCGCGCTGTACCCCGATCCGCTGTTGGCCCAGGTTTTGATGGCATCGACCTACCCAGGGCAGATCAGTGAAGCGGTGACCTGGTCCAAGGCCAACCCCAAGGCCACCGGCGACGAGGCGGTCAAGCAAGTAGCCAAGCAGCCCTGGGACCCGAGCGTACAAGCCTTGGTGGCATTCCCGCAGGTGCTGGCGACCCTTGGCCAGGACCCGGTCTGGGTACAGCGCCTGGGTGATGCCTTCCTCGCCCAGCCCGACGATGTCATGGGCAGCGTGCAGCGTTTGCGTCACCAGGCGCAGGCTGCCGGCAACCTGCAAAGCAACCAGTACCAGAATGTGACCGTGCAAACCACCACGGCCCCTGCAGCGGCCCCTGCACCCGCACCCGCTTCCGGCGGCACCCAGGTGGTCACCGCCAGCGCGCCGCCCACCACCATCGTCATCGAGCCGGCCGACCCACAAGTGGTGTACGTCCCCAGCTACAACCCGACCACCACCTATGGCACCTGGGCCTACCCGGCCTCACCGCCGGTGTACTACCCACCACCACCGATGTACTACCCCGGCTCCGCACTGGTGGCAGGCCTGGCCTTCGGTACTGGCGTTGCGATCGTCGCCTCGTTGTGGGGCGACTGTGACTGGGGTAACAATGACATCGACATCGACGTCAACCGCTACAACAACAATCAACGGCAACAATCGCATCACCAACAACCAGAACAAATGGCAGCACAATGCCGTCAACCGTGACGGTGTGCCTTACCGCGACGCGCGCAGCCGTCAGCAGTACGGCCGCCAGTTGGACGGTGCCACCCAGCGCAGCGCATTTCGCGGTGATGACGCACAACGTGCCCAGGCGCGTGACAAGGCGCGTGCCTCCATGGACCGAGCGGGTATCGAACGCCCAGCCACCAGCAACATTCAGGCACGCCAACAAATGCGTGAAGCGAAGTCGGGCAATGCATTGGGCAACCGTGTACAGCCCCGTGGCGACAATCCGAGGGTTGCCGACCGTCAACAGCAGGCACGCAACACTCAGGGCCGGCAGCAGAACAACCAGATGGATCAACGCCGGCAAGGGCAAGCGCGGCAAGTCGGTCAGAATCGTCCTGTGAATACCGCAGGGCGTGCCCGTAACAACGCCTTCGATGGCGTACGCTCGCCATCGCGCACCAATGCGCAGGCCAACCGTGGTCGCACCAGCCAGGCGTTTGCCCAGCGGCCCAGTGCATCGCGTGCAGCCGGGCACCAGATCTCTCGGCCCAGTGCACCCGCTCGTCGTGGCGGAGGAGGTCGTCGATGAAACGTCCAGCACTGGCGGCAATGCTGCTTACAGTGGGCTTGGCCTGCGCATCCCTGGCCGCTGCCCAGGACGCTTTCCCGACCCCAGAGAAAGCCGTTGAATCCTTTGTCGCGGCGCTGGGCACGGAGAAAGCTGATGAGGCCCGGCTGACCCAGTTGCTGGGCGACGACTGGCGCACCTACATCCCGCGCGGCGGAGTGCAACGCAGCGACGTGGACACCTTTCTGGAGCAGTACCGTGCGCAGCACAGTATCGACATGGCAGGCGAGGGCAAGGCCATCCTGGCGGTGGGCAGCGATCACTGGACCTTGCCCATTCCGTTGACCAAAAGCAGCCAAGGCTGGCGCTTCGACCTCAAGGCCGGCAGCGCCGAAATCCGCGCCCGGCGCATCGGTCGCAACGAGCTCGGCGTGCTGCAGTCGCTGCTGGCCTATCACGATGCGCAAATGGACTACGCGACCCAGGACCATAACGGCAACGGTGCGCTGGAGTACGCACAGAAAATCTTCAGCGAGCCCGGCAAGCATGACGGTTTGTACTGGGATGACGACGGCGATGGCCAGGTCAGCCCGCTGGGGCCGCTGTTCGGCCAGGATGTGATCGGTGATGACTGGTATGGCTATCACTTCCGCATCCTCGACGCACAAGGCCCATCCGCCCCTGGCGGCGCCTACAGCTACCTTATCGGCAACCAGATGAGCCGTGGCTTCGCCATGGTCGCCTGGCCGGCCAAGTACGACGACACCGGGGTGATGAGCTTCATGATCAGCCATGACGGCCAGGTGTTCGAGAAAGACCTCGGGCCGCACGGTGACAGGCTGGCCAAGGAGATGAAACGCTTCGACCCGGATGACAGCTGGAAGGTGGTGGATGTGCCGGCGGGGGATTGATCCTGTTCCTGCAGCACGTAGCCATAATCGCGAGGCTGGCGCAACGGGTCGGTGTGCATCGTAGGAATCTTCGCTTTCGGCTCAATGGGTGCCTGCAGCCCGCACCTCCCGCGCCGTGCACCCATACTGCTGGCGAAACGCGCGGGTGAACTGCGCCTGGTCGGTAAAGCCCCAGCGCAATGCCAGTTCGCCGATGGCCAGGTGGCAATGCGGGTCACGCAATTGCCGGTACACGGCCTCCAGGCGTAGCTGGCGTATCCACTCACTCAGGGTGTAGGGCGTGATCACGAACAGCTTGTGCAGGTAGCGCAGCGACAGCCCGCAGGCACTTGCAATGGTTTGCGGCGACAGCTCGGGGTCGCTCAGGTGTTGCTGCACATACTGTTCCACCCGCGTCAGGTGCAGGGTGCTGAGGTTGCTGCCTTCGCTACCCAGCACTCGCTCGTCCTGTTGCAGGGCCAGCAGCAAGGTGGCCGAAGCCTGTTCCAGCAGCAGATGCCGGGCCGCGATGGGGCTAGCGTCGAAGTGGCGGGCGCACAGGTCCAACTGTTCGACAAAAATGCGCCCCAAGCCCTGGCGGGCATCGAAACAATGCCGGGTATAGCGCCTGTGCCCCAGCAGGTTGGCCTTGAGTGCACGCTCGGGCAGTTTGAGCACCCACAGGTCATTCAGCGTGCCGTAATGGAAGCGGTAAGGCGCATCGCCGCGCTCGACGATGAAGCCACCTGGGCGGCAGCTGATCTGATGACCGTCCTGTTCGAAGTGCACCTCGCTGCGATGCGGCACGGTCACCAGGTAGAACGCTTCTTGGTCCTGGCCGATGTGCGCCTTGCTGCGCGAGTAGCCCAGCTGGCTGGAACGCAGGCGCGACAGGCTGAGTGGGGTACTTGGCGTGCTCCAGCGCTGCAAGTGGCCATCGAACGGTTGTTCGGCGGCAAACTCCAGGCTCAGCGGGAAATAGGTGTCACTGATGGCTTCGGCCCAGCGCGCCTGGCGTTCGGGCTGTGGCCAGCCGAGGGTCGAGAGTTCTGTGGGCATGGTGGGTCCTTTTTCAAAGAGGGCAGCATTGAAAAAAGGAACTGCAGGCAAGCTACTCAAGCAGCTCTTGTTATTGTGCAAAACGCCTGGCAGCGCAAAGCTGCCAGGCGGTTATCAGGCCCATGATCGGCGCGCGCCGGCCTTCAGATCAAGCCCCGCGTGTCACCCGGTAGGTCGCCGAAGGCTCCAGCCGTGCCTGCCAGCCAGGCGGCAGCACGATGTTGGTGGTGTCTTCCTCGATCACGCAGGGACCATGCACGGTCTGCCCGGGCAGCAGGTGGTTGCCATTGAACACCGGTGTGGGCTGCCATTGGCCGTCGGCGCTGAACAGCATCGGACGCACGCTTTGCGCCTGCGCCGCGGGTGGCTCGGCCGGGCCCTGCAGCTCGGGTTGCGGCGGGCGTGGCAGGTGGCCGATCACCGAGCACTCCAGGTTCACCAGCTCCACCGGGCTTTCAGGCTCGCTGTACGAATACAGGGTTTGGTGGCGGCTGTGGAAGCGGCTGATCAGGGCGGCCAGGCCTGTGTCATCCAAGGCATGCTGTTCCAGCTCCACGCTGCATTCATGGATCTGCCCCAGGTAGCGCATTTCCAAGGTGTAGTGGCAGCTGCTGGCCTGGTCGCCAAAGCCGTCTTCGCGCAGGTTGGCCAGGCCTTGCTGACGCAGCTCGGCAAGGGCCTGGTTGAGCTGCACCAGGTCCACGTGCCCGCAGTCCAGGCGCATCGACAGGCTGGTGAGCTGGTCGTAGCGCACGTCGGAAAGGATCTGGCCGAACGCGCACAGGCCCGACGCCACCTTGGGGATCAGCACGGTGTGCATGCCGATTTCCTCGGCCAGGCGTACCACGTGCATGCCCGCCGCACCGCCTGCGCCGATCAGGGCGAAGTCGCGCGGGTCGTGGCCGCGCTCGATCGACACCCGGCGGATGCCGTTGACCATGTTCAAGTTGACCAGGGTGGTGATGCCGAATGCGGCGCGTTCCACGCTGATACCCAGTGGTTCGGCTATCTTGCTGCGGATAGCGTCCAGCGCGGCCTGGCGGTTCAGGCGAATGCTGCCACCCAGCAGCGCGCCGTCTGGCAGGTAGCCCAAGGCCAGGTTGGCGTCGGTGACCGTGGGTTCGCAGCCACCTTTGCCGTAGCACACGGGCCCAGGCATGGCGCCGGCGCTGCGCGGGCCCACCTGGAGCATGCCGAACTCGTCCAGATGAGCGATGGAGCCGCCGCCGGCGCCCAGGGTCTCCACTTGAATCATCGGCACGCCGATGCGCTGGCGCAGAAAGTCCACGTCCTTGCTGAAATTGGTGCGCCCGGCGTTGGTCAGGGTGATGTCGAACGAAGTGCCGCCCATGTCCACGGTAATGACGTTGTCGATACCGAACGGCTTCGCCACCGCCAGCCCGGCTTGTGGCGCCGAGGCCGGGCCGGAGTTGATCGCATTGACAGCGCGCTCACGCATCAGGTACCCAGGCGCCAGGCCACCGTTGGACTGGAAGTAGCGCACCGGCTGCTGTGCGCCAAGTTCCTGGAACAGGTTGTCGATGCGCGCCACGTAGCGTGCCATTACCGGGCTGAGGTAGGCGTTGACCACGGTGGTGGAGGTGCGGGTGTACTCGCGAATCTGCGGGAACACCTCGCAGCCGGTGCAGACGAACACGTCGGGCAGGGCGGCCCGTACGAGCTCGGCGGCCCGCTGCTCGTGGCTGGGGTTGCGCACCGACCACAGGAAGGAAATGGCCACGGCCTGCACGCCTTCGGCCCGGAAGTAATCGATGGCCGCATGGACAGCGGCTTCGTCGAGGGGGCTGTGCTCACGGCCATCGCCAAGGATACGGCCGCCAATTGGGCGGCGCAGGTGGCGTGGGGCAAGCATGTGTGCCGGCGGGTAATGGGCGTCGTAGCGGTGGCCTTCTTCCTTGTGGCCCAGGCGGATTTCCAGGCTGTCCTCGTGCCCCTCGGTGCACAGCAGGCCCACCTTGACCCCGGTGCGCTCGATCAGCGCGTTGAGGGCCACGGTGGTGCCGTTGATGCACAGGTCACAGTTGGCGATGAGTTCGGCCGGGCTGCGCCCGGTGGCGTCGGCGATCTGTGCCAGGCCGGCGCGAATGGCCAGGGTGCCGTCTTGCGGCGTGGAAGGGGCCTTGAACAGCTGCACGCCGCCGTCGCGGTCGGCCAGGATGAAATCGGTGAACGTGCCGCCGGCGTCGATGCCCAGGCGATATTGGTTACGCATGATGGTTCTCCGGTCAGCGCGGGGCGCGGGCAAGGCGGGTGGCGGTTTCGTCGAGGTGGCCTTGGTCATCGAGGACCACGCCATACTCCAGGGCTGCCCCTTGTGGCGAGACCAGGCCATTGCGCACATCCTCCAGCACGGCTGCGACCGGGCGACGCAGCGGGTCGCCGTAGCCACCACCGCCGGGGTTGACGTTGATGATGCGTTCGCCTGGTTGCAGGGTGAGCATGGGGTTTTGCGTGTAATGGTCTTCGCTGCCGTCGGCGTGGCGATGGATCAGCCGGCCCAGCTTGGGCTCAAGCAATGCGTTGCGTGCCCCGGCGGCACCGGCGGTGGGCAGTTGGCGGCCCTCGCCAAAGCCGACCACGGTCATGGCGTGGTCCAGTGGTTCGATCTCCAGGCGGGTGCCCGAACCGCCACGGAATTCACCGGCACCACCACTGTCGGCCATCAGGCTGTAGCGGTGGATCAGCACCGGGTAGGCGTGTTCGAGCAGCTCGATGTCACCGCTCATCAGCGCCCCGAAACAGCACAACGGGCCGCAGGCGTGCCAGCCATCCATCACCTTGTTGGCGCCGGCACCGGAAATGATCGAGGCCAGCACCATGGTCACGTACTCGCTGTTGCCGTTGCGCGGGTCATGGCCGGCGATGTTGATGCCGCTGGTATGCCCCCAGGAGGCCGTTACCCGCTGTGGCGAAGCCTGTTCCAGCGCGGTGCGCACGGCATCGGCCAGGGTTTCCATCGGCGTGGTGGTGCAGTTGACGTGGGGTGCGGGTTCTTCGGCATTGCACAGCGTGCCTCTGGGCCCGACATCGACCGTGACGCAGCGGTACAGCCCTTCGTTGTAGGGGGGCGCCACCTGGGCGAACATCATCAGCCCCAGGTACACACCCGACACCGAGTTGCCCTCGTAGGAATTGATGAAGTACGGCACTTGCGGCGGGCTGTCGATGCGCACGTGGGCCTGGTCGCCACGTATCTGTACATGGGCGGTGATGGCCAGTTCGCCCAGGCCATGGCCGGCATCTTCGAGCACGGCGGTGCCGCTGTAGTCACCGTCCGGCACATCGCGCAACAGTGCGCGCATGTGCCGGTCGGCCATGTTTTTCAGTTCGGCGATGCAGGCCCGCACCTGCGCCACGCCGTACTTGTCGAGCAGTTCCAGCAAGTGCCGCTCGCCGACCTTGCAGGCGCCATACTGGGCATTGAGGTCGCCTTCCTGATAGGGCCGGGCGCGCATGTTGGTGAGCATGAAGTTGATCACGTCCTCACGGCGTTTGCCCTTTTCCCACAGCTTGACCGGCGGAATGCGCAGGCCTTCGGCGTAGATTTCCTTGGCATCTGGGTTGTAGCCAGCCGGTACCGGGCCACCGATGTCGGTCAGGTGGCCTTTGCACACGGTCCAGAACACCAACTCGCCCTGGTAGTACACCGGCTTGTACATGCAACAGTCGAGAATATGGCTGCCCTTGTAGGCCGGGTCGTTGTGGTAGATCACGTCGCCTTCTGCGATGTCGTCGCCGAAGAACTCGGCCACGCATTTCATGGCCGGGATCAGCGAACCCAGGTGGATGGGAATGTCCTGGCCTTGCAGGATCATTTCCGGCAGGTGATCGAACAGCGAGTTGGAATAGTCGTGGGCCAGGTTGAACACACTGGAGCGCCCGGTCTTTTCCAGGGTCAGGGTCATTTCGCGTTGCGCTGTCTCCAGCGCACCCCGGACAACCGCAAGGGTGATCGGATCTACTGTCTGCATAGGTCACCAACGTTTGTTCTTGTGCTTTGGGTGCGTGCCGCCAGAGGGGCGGCGCGTGGTGACAGGCTACGGGGCAGGGCGAGGGAAGGATTGTCGTTGGGTGTACTGGTTGTTGCGTTTGGGCGCACACGGCGACAGCTCCCCCAGGGTGGGGTGCGCAGCAGCGCCAACTTATTGCAGGTGAAAACCTTACGGTTTCAACATCTGCCGCACCAGCCATTGCCCCGCCGGCCCCAATGCCCGCCGGCTAGACCAGACCACATCCATATCCACTCGGCGTGGGTAACCCGCTATCGGCAACTCCACCAGCCCATTGCCAAACCGTGCCACCAGCGCCCTGGGCAGCTCGGCCCAACCAAACCCGCGCACGGCGAACTCCAGCAGGGTGAGGTAGTCCGGTGCCGACCAGGCCTGGCCGCGGCCGCGGTGCAGGCTGGGGGCATAGGTCTTGATATACAGCTGCCGTGCATGCTCCAGGTGCTGCGCCTGCACCTGCGCCAGGCTTGCCAACGGGTGCCCGCTGGCCACGTAAACGCCAAATTCCGCCTGCTCCGGCAAGCGCGCCACGGCCACGTCGGCGGGGTAGCTGGGTTGGGTGGCAAGAATGCCGACATGGGCCAGGCCCTGTTGGATCATTTCGATCACATCAGCGTCCTCCGCCGGGCCGCAGCGCAATTCAGTGTGTGAGTACTGCTGGGCGAAGCGGGCCATCACCGCGCCCTGGAACGTGACGCTGTAGCTGTCCGACATCACCACCGATACCAAGGGCTCGACGTTCTGTGCCAGTCGCACCGCCAGCGCATCGAGCTGGGCGCTGGCATCGAGAATCGCCTCGACATGGCTCAGTACCTGCCGGCCCGCTTCATTCAGCGTGGGGTGGCGGCCACCGCGATCAAACAACGGGCAGCCGATATCAGCCTCGAAATTGGCGATGGCGATGCTGATGGTGGACTGACTTTTGCGCAGTTTGCGCGCTGCAGCAGAGAACGAACCCAGCGATGCAGCTTCGACAAACGCGACCAGAGCTTCGGGTGAATAGCGCATGGTATTGATAAAACCGATAGTAGCTATGTCGTGAGTATCAGTTTTATCAAAGAAAATAGACAGCACGACTCACGCAATGGATGGAATTTGCAATGAAACACGTGTCCTTTACCGAACGCCTGGTTCACGCCGTTGGCTACGAAGTGTTCGCGGTGTTGCTGTGTGCGCCGCTGCTGTCCTGGATCATGGGCAAGTCACTGGCGACGGCGGGCGCGCTGGCTGTGACCCTGTCGGTCATCGCCATGTTGTGGAACATGGTCTACAACGCGCTGGTCGACCGCTACGTGCAGGCCGAGCGTATCCACTGGAAGGCCCGTGCGCGTTTCGTGCACGGCCTGGGCTTCGAAGCCGGGCTGGTGGTGTGGTGTTTGCCGGTGGCGGCGTGGATGCTGGATATTTCGCTGGCGCAGGCGTTCATGGTGGAGCTGGGCTTCTTCGTCATCATTCTGCCCTACACCGTGCTGTACAACTGGGCCTTCGACAAAGCCCGGCATCTGCTGATGCAGCGTCGCCTGGCGTGAAGATTCTGCCAGTGTCGACAAAAAAAAGGGCATGCCATCGCTGGCATGCCCTTTTTCAAATCGCTGAAGCGCCTCAGGCGACTTTGACGATCCAGCCAGCCGGTGCTTCAACGTCACCGCTCTGGATGCCGGTCAGCTCGTTGTAGAGCTTCTGGGTAACCGGGCCGACCTTTTCCAGGTCGTGGAACACGTGCAGCTTGCCGTTGTACTCGATGCCGCCGATCGGGGTGATCACCGCAGCGGTACCGCAGGCGCCAGCTTCGATGAAGCGGTCCAGCTTGCTGATTTCGACATCGCCTTCGATCACGGTCAGGCCCAGGCGCGATTGCGCCAGTTCCATCAGCGACAGGCGGGTAATGCCTGGCAGCACCGAGGCCGATTTCGGGGTGACGAACTCGTTGTTGGCGGTGATGCCGAAGAAGTTGGCCGAACCGACTTCTTCGATTTTGGTGTGGGTCAGCGGGTCGAGGTAGATGGCGTCGGCGAAGTTGGCTTTCTTCGCTTCAGCACCCGGTTGCAGGCTGGCAGCGTAGTTGCCGCCGACCTTGGCTGCGCCGGTGCCTTGCGGGGCGGCACGGTCGAAGCTGGAAATCTGGAAGTTGTGCGGCTTCATGCCGCCCTTGAAGTACGAACCAACCGGGATGGCGAACACCGAGAAGATGAACTCGGGGGCGGTGCGCACGCCAATGTTGTCGCCGGTGCCGATCACGAACGGGCGCAGGTACAGGGCGCCTTTGCCGTGCGGTGGCACGAATTTTTCGTTGGCCTTGACCACTTGCTTGCACGCTTCGATGAACACATCGGTCGGCACGTGCGGCATCAGCAGGCGAGCGCAGCTGCGCTGCATGCGAGCGGCGTTCTGGTCTGGGCGGAACAGGTTGATCGAGCCGTCCTTGCAACGGTAGGCCTTCAGGCCTTCGAAGCACTGCTGGCCATAGTGCAAGGCCGTGGAGCCTTCACTGATGTGCAGTACGTTGTCTTCGGTCAGGGTGCCCTTGTCCCACTCGCCATTGCGCCATACGGACAGGTAGCGTTTGTCGGTCTTGATGTAGTCGAAACCCAGCTTGTCCCAATTAATGCTTTCGTTGCTCATGACACCCTCATTGTCTTGCAAGTGCCCGATCGCTCGGGCTGCTGTTATATGCGCACCATGCCACCTTAATACATCCTTGGCGGATCGGGAACGGCCAGTCACGAATTGATAGCGTGCGATGCATTTTTCGCAGCACATGGCTGCGCCTACAAGTGCAGGTATTCATCGAGCGCCAGGTTTTCCAGCAATACCGCATCATGGGACGCCACCATCAGCGCCCCGCGAAATTGCCCAAGCATGCGTTCCAGGGCTGTCAGCGATGGCAGGTCCAGGTGGTTGCCGGGTTCGTCCAGCAGCAACAGGTCGAGCGGCCGTTCGCGGTATAGCACGGCGGCCAGCGCCGCCTTCATCCGCTCGCCGCCGCTGAGCAGGCTGCTGGGCAGTTCGACACGGGCCGCATCCAGGCCCAATTGCGCCAGGCGGCTGCGCAACTCGCCCTGGGCCAGCATCGGGTTGGCTTGGCGCAGGTGTTCGAGCACGCTGCCGTGGCCCGCTAGCGTGTTGCAGTGCTGGTCGAGCAGGGCGGTTTCGCCACTGAGGCGCACATTGTCGGGCGGTGCCGGCAACTCCCCGTTCAGCAGCCTGAGCAGGGTGGACTTGCCACTGCCATTGGCGCCGATCAGCCCCACGCGCTGGCCCAGGCACACACGCAGGTCAAGCGGTTTGCGGGTGCCATGGGGCAAGCGAAGTGCCTGCAAGGCCAACACTTCTCGGCCTGGATGACGCTGAGGTGTAGGCGCGTGCAAGGTAATAGCGCTTTCTTGCTCGACCTCACGGGCGGCGTCACGTACTTTACCCACCAACGCTTGCTGGGCATCGCGATGGTCGCGGCGCTGCTTGCCAGCAGTGGACTGGCTGCGCTCCTGCTGGCGGTCGACCAGGATCTTGGCCTGGTTGGCGTGCTTGGCCTGGCGCCCGGCCCGCGCCTGATGGCGCTCCAGGTCTTCGCGCTGGCGCTGCAGTTCACGGGCCTGGCGTAGCTGCGCCTGCTTCAGCCGGGCAAGGTGCTGCTGGGCCTGCGCCGTCTGGTTGGCTTTTTGCGCTGCATAGATGCTGTAGTTGCCACCATAGCCCTGCAAACCCAGGCTGGATAATTCAACAATGCGTGCCATGTGCGCCAGCAGGCTGCGGTCGTGGCTGATCACCAGCAAGCCACGGTCCCAGGCTTCGATCATGCTCAGCAGTTGGGCACGGGCGTCGCTGTCCAGGTGATTGCTTGGCTCGTCGAGGATCAGGTAGTCGGCATCGCTGAGCCACGCGCCAATCAGCGCCACGCGCATGGCCTGGCCGCCGCTCAGGCTCCGTGCGGGCTGGCGCCAGTCGAGTTGGCCCAGGCCGTGGCCCTGAAGCTGGCGTTGCAATTGCTCGCGGATATCCCAGCGCTCGCCAACGGTGTCGAAATCGTGGGGCTGGATGCTGCCTTGCTCGATACGCTCCAGCGCCGCAATCACCGGCCCCACTTGGGCCAGGTCGGCAAGCGTGGCGCTGCGCTCGATGACTTGCTGGTCCAGCAAATGGACAGGCCCGAGGCGCCGGCAATGGCCGCTGCTGGGTTCACGCTGGCCGGCAAGAATCTGCCCTAGCAGGCTTTTGCCCACGCCATTGCGCCGACCAGGCCGGTGCGGCGTTGGTCGAAGGTTTCGTTGAGGTTGCTGAACAGCAGCCTGCCATCAGGCAAGGCCAAGGAGACGCTGTCCAGCGTCAGAATCGACGTGTTCGTCATGCACAACTCCACAAATGCCGCGACATCTCCGGAGCGAGCCGGAGGCTGAAGACTGGCCGTCGAACGGACGGCGGCATCAATGGCGCATTGGACGAACACCTCGTAATTAGAGAGCGCGTAGCCTAACGGACCGTCCGGGGCCGGGTAAAGCACCGGCCGCCGGTTGGGGCCTCAGCGTTGCGCCTGCAAGCGTTTAGCCCAGTCCCCGGCGTGGCCGTGCGCGCAGGCTTGTTCACTGTCGAACCGCACATGCCAGGCCGGATGGTCCAGCTGTATGCCGGCTTGCTCCAGTGCATGGCGGGTCAACGCCAGCATGTGCGCCTTCGCTTCGCCCGCGACGGCAGCGGCTTTGTCGGCCTCTTGCTCAAATACCCAGGTAATACGAAGGCTGCCCGGAAAGTCCTCGGGGTCGAGGCGGTGAGTGAGCCAGCTGAAACCGACGATCTGCGCCTTGGCGGTTTCGCAGGCATCGGTCAGGCACGCCACCAGCTCCCGCTCCAGGCGGGCCATTTCGCGTTTGCCCAGTGCCTTCACGGGTTGGCCTCGTCATCGATCTGCTGGCAAAAGCGCAGGCGGTTGCCGAACGGGTCCCACACCTGCATCTGCAGGCCCCAGTCCAGGCGCTCGGCCTCTGGCCGGGCGTAACCGTACTGTTTGTCCTGCAGCTCGCGCTCCAGCGCGCGCAGGTCGTCGATGCGGGCGAACACGGTAGAACCGGGGCATGCATCGCCATGGTGCTCGGAAAGGTGCAGGATCAGGCCGTCGCGGTGAATCTGTACGTACAACGGCAGGTCCGGGCTGAAACGATGCTCCCAGTCCAGGCTGAAACCGAGGAAATCGAGGTAGAACTCCTTGGCCTTGTCGACCGAGAAGATGCGCAGTACGGGTATGGCGGGGGCGAGGGGCATGGGACGTCCTTGACCGTGGGCAGAGTCGCTACTGTAACGCAGTAGAACCAAGAGTGGTCGACCAGCCCGCCGCAATGGTTGACCACCCGCCAGCCACTGCGTAGCCTTGCCAGTTCGAGGTTCTTCGGCCAGGCCGAAGCTAAGATGGGAACGCGGTACACGCCGCGGCTGCCCCCGCAACTGTAAGCACCGACAACGGATCGACACTGCCACTGCGCCAGCGCGCGGGAAGGCGTCATCCCGCCAGCCCGCTGTTCAACCGAACGGGGGCCTGGAACGGTGCGAGCCAGGAGACCTGCCTCGTCACGTTTTCGACTTTCAACCGGGCGGGGTGATCCGGTGGCGAACAAGCTCGGCCAACCTCTGGCCCGTGGCTGTCGTCCTGCATGCCCGCGCCACACTGCCAAGGGCAATGCGACATGAAAACACTGGCCAAGCTCCCCGTCACCATCGTCACCGGCTTCCTCGGCTCGGGCAAGACCACCTTGCTGCGCCACATGCTCGACAACGCCCAAGGCCGCCGCATCGCGGTTATCGTCAACGAATTCGGCGAGCTGGGCATCGACGGCGAAATCCTCAAACAGTGCAGCATCGGTTGCACCGAGGAAGAAGCCAGCGGCCGCGTCTACGAACTGGCCAATGGTTGCCTGTGCTGCACCGTGCAGGAAGAATTCTTTCCGGTGATGCGCGAGCTGGTGGCACGCCGTGGCGACCTCGACCACATCCTGATCGAAACCAGCGGCCTGGCCCTGCCCAAGCCTTTGGTACAAGCGTTCCAGTGGCCGGAAATCCGCAACGCCTGCACCGTCGATGCGGTCATCACCGTGGTCGACAGCCCGGCCGTGGCCGCTGGCACCTTCGCCGCCTACCCGGACCAGGTCGATGCCCAGCGCAAACTCGACCCTAACCTGGACCATGAATCGCCACTGCACGAGCTGTTCGCCGACCAGCTGGCCAGCGCCGACCTGGTGGTACTGAACAAGGCCGACCTGATCGACGCCGAAGGCCTGGCCAAGGTGCGCGCCGAAGTGGCTGAAGAACTGCCGCCGGCCGTCAAGGTGATCGAGGCCAGCAGCGGCAAGCTGCCACTGGAAGTGCTGTTGGGCGTGGGTGCCGAGTCCGAGGCGCACATCGATGGCCGCCGCACCCACCACGACACGCACCACGACGGCGACGACCATGACGATCATGACCACGACGCCTTCGATTCCATCTCCATCGACCTGCCCGAGGCCGACGAAAGCCTGCTGCTCGACGCACTGACGCAACTGGTGGTGGAGTTCGGCATCCTGCGTGCCAAGGGCTTCGCCGCCATCCCGGGCAAGCCGATGCGCCTGCTGGTGCAAGGCGTGGGTACCCGCTTCGACAAGCACTTCGATCGCGCCTGGCGCAACGACGAGCCGCGCATCACCCGCCTGGTGCTGATTGGTCAGGACCTTGACGCTGTTCAACTGGAAGCGCGCCTGCGCCAGGCCCTGGGCGCCTGACCCATGCACCTGCTGCGGACCCAGCCCGGCGGCTTCGTGCCGGATGACAGCATTGCCGACCTCGGCCAGACACCCGCCGAGCTGGTGATTCTCTGCAGCGGCGATTCGCACCTGGCATTGCTCGCCGATACCGCCGAGCAATTGCCTGAAGACTTCCCCAGCCTGCGCCTGGCCAACCCGATGCAGGTGCAGAACCATGCCTCGGTCGACTTGTACGTCGACCAGGTGCTGCGCCACGCCAAGGTCATTCTGGTGTCGCTGCACGGTGGCGTTGGCTACTGGCGCTACGGCGTCGAGCAACTGGTCGAATTGGCCGCCCGTGGCGTGCAACTGATTCTGGTGCCGGGCGATGATCGCCCGGACCCGGAACTGACCAGCTTGGGTAACGTTTGTGGCGAACAGGCCGAACGCCTCTGGCACTACCTGCGCCAGGGCGGCAAGGCCAATGCCATCAACCTGTTCAATTGCCTGGCCAGCCAGTGGCTGGGCCGTGACTACGCCTGGGACGAGCCACAGCCTTTGCCACGCACCGCCGTGTATCACCCGGCCAAGGGGAGCGTTGCGCTAGAAGACTGGTACCCGCACTGGCACCCGGATTACCCGGTGACGCCGCTGTTGTTCTACCGCTCGCACCTGCAGGCGGCCAACACCGCCTTCATCGACGTGTTCTGCCAGCGCCTGCAAGCAGCCGGGCTGAACCCGTTGCCGATCGCCGTGGCCAGCCTCAAGGAAAGCGCCTGCCTGGAGCAGGTCGAAGCCTGGCTGGACGAGGTCGGCGCTGAAGTGCTGGTCAATACCACCGGCTTTGCCCTGTCCAGCCCAGAGCGCCCCAACCTGCGGCCGTTGCGCCGTGACATCCCGGTGTTGCAGGCCATTTGCGCGCAAGACAACCAGCCCGGCTGGGAAGCCAGCGAGCAGGGCCTGGGCGCGCGTGACCTGGCCATGCACATCGCCTTGCCGGAGCTGGACGGGCGCATCATCACCCGTCCGGTCAGTTTCAAGGACATGGCCTGGCGCAGCGAGCGCAGCCAGTCCGACGTGGTGTGCTACCGCGCGCACCCCGAGCGCATGGACTTCGTCGCCGAGCTGGCCCGCCGCTGGGTTGAGCTGGCGCGCCTGCCTAATGCCCAAAAGCGTATTGCCCTGGTGCTGGCCAATTACCCGACCCGTGATGGCCGCATTGGTAACGGCGTCGGCCTGGACACCCCGGCAGCGGCGCTGAACATCCTCAAGGCGCTACAGGCCGAAGGCTATCCGCTGGCCGATTTGCCGAGCAGCGGCACGCAGTTGATTCACCAACTGCTCGGTGGCGTGACCAACGACCTTGACCACCTGGACCAACGCCCCTGCGCCCAGAGCCTGAGCCTGGCCGACTACCAGGCTGCATTCGAGCGCCTGCCCGACGCCAACCGCCAGGCCGTGCTGGAACGCTGGGGGCCGCCCGAGCAAGACCCGATGTACCGCAGCGGCCGGCTGATGGTCGCCGGCTTGCGCTTTGGCCTGACTTTCGTCGGTATCCAGCCGGCGCGGGGGTATCAGGTGGACCCGAGCGCGGTGTACCACGACCCCGACCTGGTGCCGCCGCACGGCTACCTGGCGTTTCACTTCTGGCTGCGTCACGCCTTTGCCGCCGACGCGGTGATCCATGTCGGCAAGCACGGCAACCTTGAGTGGCTGCCCGGCAAGGGCGTGGGGTTGTCGGCACAGTGCTGGCCGGATGCGCTGCTCGGCCCGCTGCCGAACATCTACCCGTTCATCGTCAACGACCCGGGCGAGGGTGCTCAGGCCAAGCGCCGCACCCAGGCGGTGATCATCGATCACCTGATGCCGCCGCTGACCCGTGCCGAAACCTATGGGCCGCTGCGCCACCTGGAACAGTTGGCTGATGAGTTCTACGAAGCGCAGCTGCTCGACCCACGGCGTGCTCGCGAGTTGCAGCGCGATATTCTCGAACTGGTAAAAGCCAACCACATCGACCGCGAGTTGCAACTGGAAGGGCAATTGGACGATGCCGCCGTATGGCTGCCACGCCTGGACACCTACCTGTGTGACCTCAAGGAATCGCAGATTCGCGATGGGCTGCACGTGTTCGGGCAGTCGCCTGAAGGGCGCCTGCGCCTGGATACATTGCTGGCGCTGTTGCGGGTTGAGCGTGGCGACGGTCGCGGTGGCAATGCCAGCCTCCTGCGGGCGCTGGCCAAAGCACTGGTGCCGGGCTTCGACCCGCTCGACTGTGACCTTGGGCAGCCGTGGCAGGGTACACGCCCTGAACAGCTGCAAGCCATCGGCAATGACCCTTGGCGCACGTGTGGCGATACCCGCGAGCGCCTCGAACTGTTGGCACACCAGGTGATCGGGCAGGCGCTGGAAGGCACTGCAGCGTTACCCGCCCTAAGTGAATGGCAGCCGGTGCACGACGTACTTCAGGCCCTGCGTGACGCGGTGGCACCCAGCCTGGACGCCTGCGGCACTGCCGAAATGAATGGCCTGCTGGCGGCATTGGCGGGGCGCTTCGTGCCCGCCGGCCCCAGCGGCGCACCCAGCCGCGGGCGCCTCGACGTGCTGCCCACCGGCCGCAACTTCTATACCGTGGACGTGCGCAACCTGCCCACCACCACGGCCTGGCGCCTGGGTTTCGCCTCGGCCAGCCTGATCCTCGAACGCCACCTGCAGGACCACGGCGATCACCTGCGCCAGCTCGGCCTGTCGGTATGGGGTACGGCGACCATGCGCACTGGCGGCGACGACATTGCTCAGGCCATGGCGCTGATGGGCGTGCGGCCGGTGTGGGCCACTGGCAGCCAGCGCGTGGACGATTTCGAAATCCTGCCGCTGAGCTTGCTCGACCGCCCGCGTGTAGACGTGACCTTGCGCGTTTCCGGCTTCTTCCGCGATGCGTTCGGTAACCTGATCCGTCTGTTCGATGCCGCCGTGCAGGCCGTGGCCGCGCTGGACGAGCCCGACGACCTCAACCCCCTGGCTGCCCGTGTACGCAGCGAGCGGGCAGTGCTGCAGGCGCAAGGCGTGGACGCCGATCAAGCTGCTCGCCAGGCCGGTTGGCGGGTGTTCGGTGCCAAACCCGGCGCTTACGGTGCCGGGGTGCAGAACGCCATTGATGGGCGGCTGTGGCACAGCCGTGACGACCTGGCTGAGGTCTACCTCAACCATGGCGGCTATGCCTACGGTGGCAGCGACGATGGCACCCGGCCCGCGCCCAGTTCGCCCAGCGTCTGGCCAAGGTGCAGGCGGTGCTGCAAAACCAGGACAACCACGAGCATGACCTGCTCGACTCCAATGATTACTACCAGTTCCAGGGCGGTATGCTGGCAGCGTCGGAAACGCTGTCCGGGGCGGCGGTGGCCAGCTACCACGGCGACCACAGCCAGGCCGATCGACCGCGTATCCGTACCCTCAAGGAGGAGCTGAACCGGGTAATCCGTGCCCGTGCGCTCAACCCGAAGTGGATCGACGGGGTCAAGCGTCACGGCTACAAGGGCGCCTTCGAGATGGCGGCGACAGTCGATAACGTGTTCGCCTTCGACGCCACCACGCACCTGATCGACGACCATCATTATCAGGGGCTGGCCGATGCCTACGTGCTCGACCCGGCCACCCGCGATTTCATGCGCGAGCACAACCCCGAGGCCTTGCGCGACCTCACCGAGCGCCTGCTGGAGGCCCAGCAGCGCGGTTTGTGGCAGGCGCCGGGCAATTACCGCGAAGCCCTCGAAGAACAACTGCTCGACGGCGAGGAACAGGCTTGAAATGAGTGAACCCGTACAATTTCCGCTGGCGGCGGTGGTCGGTGCCGACGACCTGAAGCTGGCGCTATGCCTGACCGCCATCGACCCGAAGATCGG
This sequence comes from Pseudomonas putida, assembly GCA_041071465.1. Lineage (NCBI taxonomy): Bacteria > Pseudomonadati > Pseudomonadota > Gammaproteobacteria > Pseudomonadales > Pseudomonadaceae > Pseudomonas > Pseudomonas putida. Next base: position 4,803,565 of record CP163498.1, read on the forward strand.
CGGCGTGCTGATCGAAGGGCCGCGTGGCATGGCCAAGAGCACCCTGGCCCGTGGCCTGGCTGACCTGCTTGGCGAAGGCCCGTTCGTGACCTTGCCATTGGGCGCCAGTGAAGAGCGGCTGGTCGGCACCCTCGACCTGGATGCCGCGCTGGGGCAGGGCAAGGCGCAGTTTTCCCCAGGGGTGCTGGCCCAAGCCGACGGTGGCGTGCTGTATGTCGATGAGGTCAACCTGCTGCCGGACACGTTGGTTGACCTGTTGCTCGATGTGGCTGCCAGCGGCACCAACCGCATCGAGCGCGACGGCATCTCGCACCGGCACAATGCCCGCTTCGTGCTGATCGGCACCATGAACCCGGAAGAGGGCGAGCTGCGCCCGCAACTGCTCGACCGTTTTGGCCTGAACGTGGCGCTGGAAGGCTTGCCCGAGCCCGAGGCCCGGCAGCAGATCATTCGCCGGCGCCTGGCGTTCGACAGTGACCCCAAGGCATTCTGTGACCAATGGGCAACGGCCCAGGCGCAACTGCGTGAGCGCTGCCAGGCGGCGCGCCAGGCCTTGGCCCAGATTGCCCTGGATGATCAGGCGCTGGCCTGGATTACCGAGCGCTGCTACGCCGCTGGCGTCGACGGCCTGCGCGCCGACCTGGTCTGGCTGCGTGCGGCGCGCGCCCATTGTGCCTGGCGCGGTGCTGCGGCTATTGAAGAGGTGGATGTCGAAGCGGTGGCCGAGTTCGCCTTGCGTCATCGCCGCCGTGTCATGCCCCAGGCCAAAACGCCGTCGGCGCCGCAGCAGCCTGACCAGCAGCCCGGCCAACCGGGTGGCGGCAACCCTGGTGAACAGGGTGCGCAGGGCGACTGGGGGGCATTGCCGGCGCAGCCGGTGGCCAGCGGCGCACGCCGCGAGGTACCGAACTGGGCAAAAAAGCCCTGAGCATCCCCCAGCTACCTGCCAAAGGGGCGGATGCAAGGCCTGGTGCAGGCAAGCAGGGCGAGGCCAGCCGTGGCCGCGGTCGCAATGCGGCGGCCGGCCGGGTGGCCTGGCTACCGACATTGCTCAAAGGGCGGCCACGGCTGCGCCAGGACCTGTGTTGGCAACAGCGCCAGGCTCGGCCCGCAGAACTGTGGCTAGTCATCGTCGACGCGTCGGCCTCGACCCGTCGCCATCAGGCGCTGGCGCAGACCAAAGGGTTGCTGGCAGCGCTGTTCGATCAGGCTTACCGCCAGCGCGCCCGGTTGGCGTTGCTGACCGCCAGCGGGCGTACACCGCAGTGGCAGCGCCACGGCCTGAAGGCCTCGTCGGCTTTGCAACCCTGGCTGCAGGCGTTGGGTGCGGGTGGCGGCACGCCGCTGATTTGTGCATTGGAGCAGGCCCGACACTGGCTACAGGCACGACAGCGCGCCTATCCAGATGAAGCCGTGCGCTGCCTGGTGTTTACCGACGGTCGTCTGCAGCGCTGGGACACTGTTCAACCCATGCCCTGTGCAACGTTGCTGGTGGATATGGAATTGGCGCCGGTGCGTGTTGGCCGCGCGCAGCACCTGGCAGAACAGTTGCAGGCCGATTATCAGCACTTGCAACACTTCAAGGTCGTGGATTGAACCGTACTGGCGCGACACTATGTCGCAACAGGAAAAGTTGCCAGAACAGCAACTTTGCATCCGAACAAGTGCGTGGCGCTGCACGCACTTGGTTTACCGGGCGATATTACTTCGGCATCGACCACGGTTGCAGGTCGTAACCCTTTTCACATAATTCGGCGCGCACTTCTTCAATCAGGCTGGCCCATTGGGCCGGGTCGGAGTAGATACGCGAGGACACTTGCTTGGCGCCGATGCGGGTGCTGGTCCGGTCGATCACTGCCAGGCTCAGCTCACCAGTACCGTTGGGTGCATCCCAGGCTACGCACTGGAAAGGTTCGAAGGCGTGGTCGGCAATCAGCAGTGCTTCGTTGACACGGAGCGGGGCATTCATGGTTCGGTCTCTCTATGGTCCCAAACATCGAAGTGAAGTCCGCGTTGCTTCAAAGTCGCCTCAATGATCGCGAAGTGCAGCGCGGGGTTATGTGTACTGATGCTCGTTGTCCGGGACAAGTCACACATTGGTTGTAAATTTTTTTGTCAGAGGCATATTCGTTGTTGCCTGCGCCGCCATGTGATGTCGATAAAGTGCGAAAATTCCCGGGGCACTTTGTAAAAAAATGCGTCCGCAGACAAACGGTAGTGGGCACTGTCAACTTCGTTGCTACTGTTAAACGGGCGCCACAACTTGCTGTTTTACTTCAAAAAACCAAAAACTGGCGCCAAGGATCGGTCATGCAGCAGCCTGCCGCTCAACGCCGTTTGCTAATCGTCGACCCCTGCGACGACTGCCACCGCTTATTGCCTGGCCTGCGCAACGCAGGCTGGGATGTGGACAGCTGTATGCTCGGGGCCGCGCTGGACCATCCCTGCGATGTAGGCCTGCTGCGCTTGCAGGCCACGCACCTGAGGCATCCGGATGCGGTCAAGGACATGATCAAGCGCAGCAACACCGAATGGATTGCCGTGCTCAGCGCCGAACAGCTGCGCATGCCGGCGTTCGGTGATTTTGTTTGTGAGTGGTTTTTCGACTTCCACACCTTGCCGTTCGACGTCTCCCGCGTGCAGGTGACCCTGGGCCGCGCCTTCGGCATGGCCCGTTTGCGCGGCAAGGGGGCGGTCAAGGTCGATGAGGCGACCCACGAGTTGCTCGGCGAAAGCCGGCCGATCCGTGAGCTGCGCAAGTTGCTGGGCAAACTGGCGCCCACCGAATCGCCCGTGCTGATCCGTGGTGAGAGCGGCACCGGCAAGGAACTGGTGGCACGCACCCTGCACCGTCAGTCGCAACGCAGCGAGCAGCCGTTCATCGCCATCAACTGTGGGGCGATCCCCGAGCATCTGATCCAGTCCGAACTGTTCGGCCATGAAAAGGGCGCATTCACCGGGGCGCATCAGCGCAAGGCCGGGCGCATCGAAGCGGCCCATGGTGGCACGCTGTTTCTCGATGAAATCGGTGACCTGCCGCTGGAGTTGCAGGCCAACCTGCTGCGTTTTCTGCAGGAGAAGCACATCGAGCGGGTGGGCGGCAGCCAGCCGATCCCAGTGGATGTGCGAGTGTTGGCGGCCACCCATGTGGACCTGGAGCGGGCCATCGAGCAAGGGCGTTTTCGCGAAGACTTGTATTACCGCCTGAACGTGCTGCAGGTGGTGACCGCGCCGTTGCGCGACCGGCATGGTGACCTGTCCATGCTGGCAAGCCACTTTGCCCATTTCTACAGCCTGGAAACCGGGCGCCGGCCGCGTTCGTTCAGCGACCATGCCCTGGCCGCGATGGGCCGGCATGACTGGCCGGGCAATGTGCGCGAGCTGGCCAACCGCGTGCGTCGCGGGCTGGTGCTGGCCGAAGGACGGCAGATCGAGGCGCAGGACTTGGGTTTGCAGCTACTCGACCAGGAGCAACAGCCGCTGGGCACGCTGGAGGAGTACAAGCAACGCGCCGAGCGCCAGGCGCTGTGCGATGTGCTTAACCGGCACAGTGACAACCTGAGTGTGGCGGCGAAGGTGCTGGGTATCTCGCGGCCGACTTTTTATCGCTTGCTGCACAAGCATCAGATTCGTTGATTCCCCTTGTAGGTTTGACGTGGCATCTGCCAGGCGGCGAAGATGTCACGCCGAGCTTCACAATTCTTAACAAAGTATCAAATGAGACAAAATTGACTCATTTTGTCTTCGCTCATATCATTCGGGCCGTTTTTCCATTTGAAGCTCGGGTGAATCATGAGCAACTTGCGTGCAATAGGAATGGCCAGCTGCCTGGCGGCGGCAGTCGCGCTGGCCGGCTGCGGCGAAGCTGAAGCGCCGCCGTCTGCGGCCCACAGTGCCTTTCCGGTCCAGACCGTCACGGTCGCCAGCGAACCCCTGACCTTGGCGGCAACGCTGCCGGGCCGGGTCGAACCCATGCGGGTGGCCGAGGTTCGCGCCCGAGTGGCCGGCATCGTCCTGCACAAGCGCTTCGAAGAAGGCGCCGACGTAAAAGCCGGCGATGTGCTGTTCCAGATAGACCCGGCACCCTTCAAGGCCGCGCTGGCACGCGCCGAGGCCGACCTGGCCAGGGCCCAGTCGGTCATGTTCGAAGCCCAGGCGCGGGTACGCCGCTACGAACCGCTGGTGAAGATCGAGGCAGTCAGCCAGCAGGACTTCGACACCGCCAGCGCCGACCTGCGCAGCGGCCAGGCCGCTGTGCGTTCGGCCCAGGCCGATGTCGAGACCGCGCGCCTGAACCTGGGCTACGCCACGGTCAAGGCGCCGATCTCTGGCCGTATCGGCCGTGCACTGGTCACCGAAGGTGCGCTGGTGGGGCAGGGCGACGCCACGCTGATGGCGCGCATCCAGCAACTCGATCCGATTTACGTCGACTTTACCCAGTCCGCCGCCGACGCGCTGCGCCTGCGCCAGGCGCTGAAGGAGGGTGCGCTGGCAGCCGGTGATCAGCAGGCCCTGACCGCCCAGGTGGAAGGCACCGACTACGAGCGCCAGGGGGCGCTGATGTTCACCGACGTCGCGGTCGACCGCGGCACCGGCCAGGTCACCTTGCGCGGCCGCTTCGACAACGCCGACGGCATCCTGCTGCCGGGCATGTATGTGCGCGTGCGCACCCCGCAAGGCACCGATAACCAGGCCATCCTTGTGCCGCAGCGCGCCATCCAGCGCGGCAGCGACGGCGAGGCGCGGGTCATGCTGGTGGGCATCGGTGGGGTTGCCGAGGCGCGCAGTGTGCGCACCGGTGCCATGCACGGTGCCCGCTGGCAAGTCACCGAGGGCTTGCGCCCAGGTGACCAGGTGATCGTCGGCAGCCCTGCCGGGCTGGCTGCGGGCATGCCAGTGGTGACTGCCCCGGCGCAACAAGCCGCAGCACGCTGAGGCGAGGGTAACGAGATGTCCAAGTTCTTCATCAAACGGCCGAACTTCGCCTGGGTCGTGGCGCTGTTCATTTCCCTGGCGGGGTTGCTGGTCATACCTACGCTGCCGGTGGCCCAGTACCCTAACGTAGCGCCACCACAAATCACCATCACCGCTACCTACCCAGGGGCTTCGGCCAAGGTGCTGGTGGACTCGGTTACCAGCATCATCGAAGAGTCGCTCAACGGCGCCAAGAACCTGCTGTATTTCGAGTCGACCAACAACTCCAACGGCATGGCCGAAGTGGTGGTCACCTTCGAGCCGGGTACCGACCCGGAACTGGCCCAGGTGGATGTGCAGAACCGCCTGAAAAAGGCCGAAGCACGCATGCCGCAGGCGGTGATCACCCAAGGCATCCAGGTCGAGCAGACCAGTGCCGGCTTCCTGCTGATCTACGCCCTCAGCTACAAGGAGGGCGCAGGCCAGGCCGATACCACGGCGCTGGGCGACTACGCCGCGCGCAACATCAACAATGAGCTGCGCCGGGTCCCGGGCGTGGGCAAGTTGCAGTTCTTCTCGTCGGAAGCCGCCATGCGCGTGTGGGTCGACCCACAGAAACTGGTGGGCTATGGGCTGTCGATCGATGACGTGAGCAATGCCATCCGTGGGCAGAACGTGCAGGTGCCGGCCGGCAGCTTCGGCAGCGCGCCGGGCAGCAGCCAGCAGGAGCTGACTGCCACCCTGGCGGTGCAAGGCACCCTGGACGACCCTCAGGCGTTCGGCCGAGTGGTACTGCGCGCCAACCCGGACGGTTCGCTGGTGCGCCTGGCCGATGTCGCCCGCCTGGAAGTGGGCATGGAAAGCTACAACTTTTCTTCGCGCCTGAATGGCAAACCTGCGGTGGCCGGTGCGGTGCAGCTGGCGCCGGGCGCCAATGCGCTGAAAACTGCCGATCTGGTCAAGGAACGCCTGGCCGAGCTGAGCGCGTTCTTCCCCGAGGGCGTCGAGTACTCGGTGCCCTATGACACCTCGCGTTTTGTCGACGTGGCCATCGAAAAGGTCATTCACACCCTGCTCGAAGCCATGGTGCTGGTATTCCTGGTGATGTTCCTGTTCCTGCAGAACATCCGCTACACGCTGATCCCGTCGATCGTGGTACCGGTGTGCCTGCTGGGCACGTTGATGGTGATGAAGCTGCTGGGCTTCTCGGTGAACATGATGACCATGTTCGGCATGGTGCTGGCGATCGGCATCCTGGTCGACGACGCCATCGTGGTGGTGGAAAACGTCGAGCGGATCATGGCCGAGGAAGGGCTGTCGCCTGTCGACGCCACCATCAAGGCAATGGGCCAGGTGTCCGGCGCGATCATCGGCATCACCCTGGTACTGTCGGCCGTGTTCATGCCACTGGCGTTCATGTCGGGTTCGGTGGGGGTGATCTACCAGCAGTTTTCGCTGTCGCTGGCGGTGTCGATCCTGTTCTCGGGCTTCCTCGCGCTTACCTTCACCCCGGCCCTGTGCGCCACGATGCTCAAGCCGGTGGCCCCTGGGCACCATGAAAAGCGCGGCTTCTTCGGCGCTTTCAACCGTGGCTTTGCGCGGCTGACCGAGCGCTACTCGGTGATGAACAACGCCCTGGTGCGCCGTGCCGGCCGCTACATGCTGCTGTATGCCGGTATTCTGGCGATGCTCGGCTATTTCTACCTGCGCCTGCCGGAATCCTTCGTACCGGTGGAAGACCAGGGCTATGCGATCGTTGACGTGCAGCTGCCGCCGGGCGCCAGCCGCGTGCGTACCGACGCCACCGGGCAGGCCCTGGAGCAGTTCCTGATGTCCCGCGAGGCGCTGGCCTCGGCATTCCTGGTCAGCGGCTTCAGCTTCTCGGGCATGGGCGAGAACGCCGCGTTGGCATTCCCTACCTACAAAGACTGGTCGGTACGTAGCGCCGAGCAATCGGTGGATGCCGAAACCCAGGCGATCAATGCGCAATTTGCCAGCCATGGCGATGGCACGATCATGGCGGTCAACCCGCCGCCGATCGATGGCCTGGGCAACGCCGGTGGCTTCGCCCTGCGCCTGCTCGACCGTGGCGGCCTGGGCCGTGAGGCCTTGCTGGCGGCACGCGACAAGATCCTGGGCGAAGCCAACGGCAACCCAGTCATCCTTTACGCGATGATGGAAGGGTTGGCAGAAGCGCCGCAGTTGCGGGTCGACATCGATCGGGAAAAGGCCCGTGCCCTTGGCGTGCCCTTCGAAACCATCAACAGCACCCTGGCCACCGCCTTTGGCTCGGCAGTGATCAACGACTTCACCAACGCTGGCCGGCAACAACGGGTGGTGGTGCAGGCAGAGCAGGGCGAGCGCATGACCCCGGAAAGCGTGCTGCGCCTGTACGCGCCGAACGTCGATGGCCAGCAGGTGCCGTTCAGCAGCTTCGTCACCACCCGTTGGGAAGAAGGGCCGGTACAGATCGTGCGTTACAACGGCTACCCGTCGATCCGCATTTCCGGTGATGCCGCGCCGGGCTACAGCACCGGCCAGGCGATGGCCGAAATGGAGCGCCTGGTCAGTGAACTGCCGCCGGGGATCGGCTACGCCTGGACGGGGCTTTCTTACCAGGAGAAGGTCTCCAGCGGCCAGGCCAGCAGCCTGTTCGCCCTGGCCATCCTGGTGGTGTTCCTGCTGCTGGTGGCGTTGTACGAAAGCTGGGCGATCCCGCTGACGGTGATGCTCATCGTGCCGATCGGTGCGTTGGGCGCGGTGCTGGCGGTGATGGTCACCGGCATGCCCAACGATGTGTACTTCAAGGTTGGCCTGATCACCATCATCGGCTTGGCGGCGAAGAACGCCATCCTCATCGTCGAGTTCGCCAAGGAGCTGTGGGAGAAAGGCTATAGCCTGCGTGACGCTGCGATCGAAGCCGCGCGCCTGCGCTTTCGGCCGATCGTGATGACTTCGATGGCGTTCATCCTCGGCGTGGTACCCCTGGCGATCGCCAGCGGTGCCGGTGCTGCCAGCCAGCGGGCGATTGGTACCGGGGTGATCGGCGGCATGCTCAGCGCCACGTTGCTGGGCGTGCTGTTCGTGCCGATCTGTTTTGTCTGGGTGCTGTCGCTGCTCAAGCGCAAGCCAGCGCCGCAGGCCCAACCTGCCGAGGTGCTGGAGTGATGGCCATGCGTAATCTGTTCGTGCCGATTGCCATGGCTTTGCTGGCCAGCGGCTGCTCCCTGGCACCGACCTACCAGCGCCCCGAGGCGCCGGTGGCGAACCAGTGGAGCGACGCCACCAACCACACAGGGCAGCAGGTGGACAAGCTGGGCTGGCAAGCCTTTATCGTCGACCCGACGTTGCGCCAGTTGGTGAACACGGCGCTGGACGACAACCGCTCGCTGCGCCAGACGCTGCTGGACATCGACCAGGCACGGGCGCAGTTCCGCATCCAGCGCGCGGACCGTGTGCCGGGGCTGAGCGCTGGTGCTTCCGGTAATCGACAGCACCAGCCTGCCGGGCTGTCCAGTGATGGCCGCGAGGGCGTCGCCAGCACCTATCAGGTTGGCCTTTCGTTGCCTGAGTACGAGGTCGACCTGTTCGGTCGGGTGAAAAGCCTGAGCGATGCAGCGCTGGAGCAATACTTGGCCACGGAGGAGGCTGGCCGTGCGGCGCGCATCGCCTTGATCGCCGAGGTGAGCCAGGCCTACCTGACCCTGGACGGTAGCGAGCGGCGCCTGGCGTTGATCCGGCAGACCCTGGCCAGCCGCGAGCGCTCGCTGGCGCTGATCGACCAACGCCGCGCCGCCGGGACCGCCACGGCGCTGGACCACCAGGAAGCGCTCGGCCTGGTCGAGCAAGCGCGCGCCGAGCAAGAAAGCAACCTGCGCCAGCGCCAGCAGGCCTACAACGCCTTGGTGTTGCTGGTAGGCAATAGTGAGGCGACCCAGGCTCTACCGGTCGAACGCCAGGCAGAACCCAGCGTGCTGCAGGACATTACCCCCGGTGCCCCGTCGGCGCTGCTTGAACGGCGCCCGGACATCCTTGCTGCCGAGCACCGCTTGCGGGCGCGCAATGCCGATATCGGCGCGGCGCGGGCGGCGTTCTTCCCGCGTATCAGCCTGACCGGCAGCTTGGGTACGTCGAGTACGCAGGTGTCTGGTTTGTTCGAGGGCGGTTCGCGTAGCTGGAGCTTCATGCCCAGGTGTCGCTGCCCATATTCGATGCTGGGCGCAATCAGGCTGGGCTGAGCCTGGCCGAGGCGCGCAAGGATTCGGCGGTGGCAGCTTATGAAGGGGCGATCCAGCAGGCGTTCCGCGAAGTAGCGGATGCCCTGGCGGCCACCGATACCCTGCGCCGTGAGGAAGTCGCGCGGCGGGCCCTGGCCGATACCAGCCGCGCCACCTTGACCCTGGCCAAGGCGCGCTATGAGGGTGGGATCGACAGCCACCTGCGTTACCTGGATGCGCAGCGTAGCGATTTTGTGAATGAAGCGGCGTACATCGAGGCGAGTACACAACGGCAGCTTGCGCTGGTGGACCTGTTCCGCGCCTTGGGCGGCGGCTGGCCGGCACGCGGCTGAAAAAGGCTCCTTTGGTTGGATGATCCAACCGCTTTGGCCCTTGGGACTTGTGCCCAGGGGCCTTTTTTTGCGCGTAGGCCAATGGCCTCATCCCCTGGCCAGCGCCCCCTGCAGGAACAATTGCTCCAAGGCCTGCGCCGAATTGGCACTGGCTGCGCGCCCGCGCCGCTCGGCGTCGACCATGGCGTAGATCTGGGTGATGAACACTTCGGTAAACACCGCTGCGCTGATGTCGATGCGCAACACGCCCATCTGTTGCGCACGCAGGAAAAACGCATCCATCGCCCGGGTATAGGTCAACCAGCGGCGGTCTTCACTGTCGCCGAGCAATGTATCGGGGCGGTACTGAAACATCAGAAACACCAGCATTTCGCGGTGCTTGAGGTGTTCGGCAATCAGGTGACGCACCGCTTCCAAGGGGGCAGCGGTGTGCAAGGCGGCATTTGCAATCACCTGGTTGAGCACTTGCTCGCCGTGGTTTTCGAGCATGGCCACCAGGTTGTCGCGGGTGCCGCAGAAGCGGTGCAGGGTAGCTTTGCTGACGCCGGCGGTCTCGGCCAGTTCCTTGAGCGTGGCGCGCGGGTGGACCACGATGGCGTGGGCCAGGGCCTTGAGCAGGCGTTCATCGTGGGGAGTGGGGGTCATCGGCATGCCTCGCGTGGGGTCGCAGGGCAATTATTGTGCAGAAAATGAGGCATGGATCAAGCTTTAAGGTCTCATATGAGACTTTTTTGTGTCTTGGCTGGCCGCCCCGCCGTACAGGGCTACTCCCACAGGGTGCAGGAGCAGCTTTGTGCGGCGAAAGGGCCGTTACCGGCTAACGATCAATGCGCCCCGCGCGGAATCGTCTTCAACAGGTCTTCCGGGCTGATATGCCCCACCACCTGCGCCACCGCGCTACCTGGGGTCGGCAGGTCGATGATGTGGTTTTTCATCTTGCCGATCACATGCATCTCGCACGGCTTGCAGTCGAACTTCAGGGTCAGCACTTCGTCACCCTGAATCAGCTGCATCGGTGCCACCTTGGTGCGCACACCGGTTACGCCTTTGGCCTGCTTGGGGCACAAATTGAAGGAGAAGCGCAGGCAGTGCTTGGTGATCATCACCGGTACTTCGCCGTGTTCTTCATGGGCCTCGTAGGCCGCGTCGATCAGTTGCACACCGTGGCGGTGGTAGAAATCGCGCGCCTTCTGGTTGTACACGTTGGCCAGGAACGACAGGTGCGACTCGGGGTATACCGGCGGCGGCGTGGTCTCGGCCTTGCGCCCGCCGCGCGGGTGCGCCTGCACGCGTGCTTCGGTCAGTGCCTCGATGGCTTCGCGGCGCAGAGCCTTGAGCTGTGAGTTGGGGATGAAGTACGCCTGCGGGGCATCCAGCTGGATGCTGTCGGCATGGTACATCGTGGTACCCAGTTGGCCGAGCAGGTCGTGCAGTTGTTCCAGCGCCTGCTGCGGCTTGTTGGCTGCGCCGAACGGGCCGTCCAGGGCTACCTGCACGCTCACACCTTCTTCACTGCCAAGGGTAAGCATCAGGCGCTGCTCGCGCAGTACTGCGTGCCATTCCACACCGACCCGGCGCTCGGAGGAGGTGCGTTGCAGGGCTTGCTGCCAGTTGTGGTCGAGGTTGCGCGACAGCGGGTGGTTGGGCCGCAGCTTGTACAGGCCTTCGGGCATTTCGTTGGGTTCGACGCGGTAGCGGTAGCGCTTGCTGCCGTCTTCCTCGAACTCGCCACGGGGTTCGGCGATGTTGGCGCGAAAGCCCACCACTTCGCGTTTGACCAGCACATTGAGGCCGTCGCCGTTGGTCAGCGGTACGTCGGTGACCACTTGCATGTCACGCTTGCCGACCTTTTCCACCACACCCACCGGCAGGCCGGTGAAGGTTGGCGAGTCGAAGGCGCCGATATCGACCTTGCGGTCGGTGACGAAGTAGTCGGTGCTGCCACGGTGGAACGTTTTGTCAGGGTCGGGCAGGAAGAAGTGCTGGGTCCGGCCGCTGGACGCACGGGCGTATTCCGGGCGGCCTTCAAGAATGGCGTCGAGCTCTTTGCGGTAGTGGGCGGTGATGTTCTTCACATAGCCCATGTCCTTGTAGCGGCCCTCGATCTTGAACGAACGCACGCCGGCATCCACCAGGTCGGCCAGGTTGGCGGTCTGGTTGTTGTCCTTCATCGACAGCAGGTGCTTCTCGAACGCCACCACGCGGCCCTGGTCATCTTTAAGGGTGTAGGGCAGGCGGCAGGCTTGCGAGCAGTCGCCACGGTTGGCACTGCGGCCGGTCTGCGCATGGGAAATGTTGCATTGGCCGGAAAACGCTACGCACAGCGCGCCGTGGATGAAGAACTCGATGGCGGCATCGGTTTCAGCGGCGATGGCGCGGATCTGCTGCAGGTTCAGCTCACGGGCCAGTACCAGCTGCGAGAAACCGGCCTGGTCGAGGAACTTGGCCCGTTCCAGGGTACGGATGTCGGTCTGGGTACTGGCGTGCAGCTCGATGGGCGGAATGTCCAGCTCCATCACCCCCAGGTCCTGCACGATCAGTGCGTCGACGCCGGCGTCGTACAGCTGATGGATCAGCTTGCGCGCCGGTTCCAGCTCGTTGTCGTGGAGGATGGTGTTGATCGTGGTGAACACGCGTGCATGGTAGCGACGGGCGAACTCGACCAGTTCGGCAATATCGCTGACGTCGTTGCAGGCGTTATGGCGCGCGCCGAAGCTTGGGCCGCCGATATAGATGGCGTCAGCGCCGTGCAGGATCGCTTCACGGGCGATGGCCACGTCACGGGCAGGGCTGAGCAGTTCCAGGTGATTCTTTGGAAGAGACATGTCGTTATATTTTCGGGCTGTCACGGTTTAGGCGGGCATTGTAGCGGTGAAACGGGTTGGCGGCATCATCGGGGTGCCGGGAGGTGCAGGGTAAGGTGGGAGCGAGGACCGCTCCCACAAGCGCCGATCAGCGCTTGGCGGCCATTGCGGTCACTTCGACGCGCATGCCTTCGAATGCCAGCGAGGCCACACCCACGGCGGCACGCACCGGCCAGGGCTTGCTGAAGAAGCGCTGGTACACCTCGTTGAACGCGGCGCGGTCGGCCATGTCGGTGAGGTAGATGGTCAGGTGCAGCACGCGGTCCATGCCGCTGCCGGCCTTCTCCAGCGCCACTTTCAGCGCCTGCAGGGTGCATTCGCTCTGCTCGACGATGCCGCCCAGCTCCAGGCTGCCATCGGCGTGGGTCGGGATCTGCGTGGTGACCAGCACGCCGTTGTACTCGGCGACATCGGACGAAATCGATTCGGCGTCCGGGTCCGGGGTGTAGATGATGTCTGCATGTGCCATGGTGTGTTTTGCCTTGCTACGGAAGGAAAACGGCAAGCCTACGCGAGCGCACCAGCCCGGTCGAGGGTGCCCCGGTGTTTGAAATACGCGGCGTTCACCGTCAGAATCGCGGCCGATTGCAAAACCAGGGGTTTACGTTGAACGAACAGACTTTGTCCAGGCGCCTGGAGCGCGTGGCCGCTCATGTGCCGCAGGGCGCGCGCCTGGCCGACATCGGCTCGGACCACGGCTACCTGCCAGTGGCCTTGATGCTGCGTGGCGTGCTCGAGGCCGCCGTGGCGGGTGAAGTGGCCGAGACGCCGTTCGCTTCGGCCCAGCGCAATGTGCGCAGAAACGGCCTGCAGGAGCGGGTAACCGTGCGCCTGGCCAATGGCCTGGCAGCGATCGAGCCGCAAGACCGCATCTCGGTGGTGAGCATCTGCGGCATGGGCGGCGACACCATGTGCGAGATTCTCGAGGCCGGCAAGCAGTGTCTGGGCGGCGTCACGCGCCTGGTACTGCAGCCCAATGGCGGTGAGCGCGAGCTGCGCCAGTGGTTGGCGGGCAATGGTTACCAGATCGTCTGCGAAGAGCTGCTGCGGGAAAACCGCTTCGACTACGAAATCATCGTCGCCGAGCCGGGCAGGGTGGTGTATAGCGCAGAACAGCTGTACTTCGGCCCGGTACTGATGCAGGAAAAAAGCGAAGCGTTTCGGGTCAAGTGGCAGCGGATGCTGCGGCAGAAGCAGCAGACCCTGGCCAATTTCCAGCGGGCCCGTGACGCGGTGCCACAGGCGAAAATCGACGACTTCAATCAGCAGGTGGGTTGGATCACCCAGCTACTGGCCTGATTCACTGCTGCGAGCAGTTGCCCATTTCCCGGTAGTCGACTTCGCGCTTCTGGCCCTGGTGGTCGACGTACACCATGTGTGCGGTGCCCACCTGGCAGTCGGCGGCGTTGCTGGCCGGGGTGATGGAGATGACCTTGGCCACGTCCAGCGGCATGCCGTATTCATAGGTGTTGCTCACGGGCTGGTTGCTGGCCGTATCAGCGAAGGCACCGAACGAAGCCAGGGCAGCGGCAACGGCAAACACAGCGATCGAACGTTTCATGGCAGGCTCCTTTTTCAATGTATGACTAATGATGTATTCATTGCTCATCCACAATAAATGGGCTAACTCGTGATAGATTCCTGCCTGTAACGCAAGAATAAGACTGAACAAGGAGCACACCCTCATGGACATGCTGCATGCCATGCGTACCTTCGCTCGTGTGGTGGAATGTGGCAGTTTCGCTGCAGCCGCCAATGCCCTGGATATTTCCGCAGCACAGGTTTCGCGCATCGTCGCGGAGCTTGAGAACCAGCTGCAGACCCGCCTGTTGCACCGCACCACCCGGCGCCTGCGCATGAGCGAGGCGGGCGAACGGTTTCTGGAGCGTGCGCGGCAGATCATGCTGCTGACCGAAGAGGCGGTGGGCGAGGCCCGAGGTGCGCACCTCACGCCGCGTGGCCATCTGCGCCTGCATTGCCCGCACGGCCTGGGCCTGTTGTTGATGCCGCTGGTGGCCGGCTACAACGCGCTGTGCCCGGAAGTGGTAATCGAATTGACCCTGTCCCAGCGCAACCCAGACCCGCTGGCCGAAGGGCATGACGTGGTGATCACCGTGGACGGTGCGCTGCCGGATTCGCAGTTGATAGCCGTGCCGCTGGGCAACATCTTCAGTATCCCTTGTGCGGCACCCAGCTACCTGAACCGGCATGGCGTGCCCGAGCGCCCCGAGGACCTGCATGCGCACCGCTGCCTACGCATGGCTTACCCGATGTATGAAGGCGACTGGGTATTCCCCAGGGTGTGGACCAGTGCGTGATCACACCGAGCGACAACTTCTCCACCAACGTGGCCGACGCCATGCTGGTGGCCAGTGAGTTGGGCATGGGGATTGGCCTGCTGCCGTTCTATACGGCCAGCCAGGCGATCGAGCAGGGGCGTTTGTGCCGGCTGCTGGCGCCGTACCGGCTGCGGGAAAGTGCGCTGTATGCGATGTACCCGTCACGGCATTACCTGGATGCCAAGGTGCGGACCTGGATCGACTACCTCAAGGAGCAACTGCCGGCGTTGTTCGAGGGGCATGCCAGGGTGGTGGATGATTCGAGGTATTGGCGCTGAAATACTGATCTGCTTTCTTGTAGGAGCGGCCTTGCGTCGCGATTGGGCCGCAAAGCGGCCCCAGCAATTTCGGCGTGTGACGCAGATTGTGGGGCCGCGTTGCGGCCCAATCGCGACACAAGGCCGCTCCTACAGGCCGCCGTGTTACAGGGGATAGTGCTTCAGCTCGCGCGCAATCAGCATGCGCTGGATCTCGCTCGACCCTTCATAGATCTGGGTAATCCGCGCATCCCGGTAATAGCGCTCCACCGGGTAATCTTCCAGGTAGCCATAGCCACCATGTACCTGGATCGCCATCGAACACACCCGCTCGGCCATTTCCGAAGCGAACAGCTTGGCCTGTGACGCTTCCGAAAGGCACGGCTTGCCGGCGCTGCGCAGGCGCGCGGCATGCAGGATCAGCAAACGTGCGGCGTTCACCTGTACCTGCATGTCGGCCAGCAGGTTGGCGATGCTCTGGTGTTCGTTGATCGGCTTGCCGAACTGCACGCGGTCACGTGAGTAGACCAGCGCGGCCTCGAATGCAGCGCGGGCAATGCCCAAGGCCTGGGCGGCAATGCCGATACGGCCGCCTTCGAGGTTGGACAGGGCAATGGCCAGCCCCTTTCCACGCTCACCCAGCAGGTTGGCGGCAGGGATGCGGCAGTTGTCGAAGGTGACCGCGCAGGTGTCGGAAGCGCGGATACCCATCTTGTGCTCGCTGCGGTCAACCTTGAACCCAGGGTTGTCGGTGGGCACCAAAAACGCCGACAGGCCTTTCTTGCCCAGCTCCGGGTCGGTCACTGCGAAAACGATGGCCAAACCGGCACGGCGGGCGTTGCTGACGAACTGCTTGGCGCCGTTGATCACCCACTGGCCATCCACCAGCTCGGCGCGGGTGCGCAGGTTGTGCGCTTCGGAGCCGGCCTGCGGCTCGGTCAGGCAGAAGCAACCGATCACCTCGCCGCTGGCCAGCCGTGGCAGCCATTGCTGTTGCTGTTCAGCCGTGCCATAGGCCAGCAGCGGGCCGCAGCCTACCGAGTTGTGGATGCTCATCATTGCCCCGGTGGCACCGCAGCCGGCGGCGATCTCTTCCACGGCCAGGGCGTAGGCCACGTAGTCGGTGTAACTGCCGCCGAAGTCCTCTGGCACCACCATGCCCAGCAGGCCCAGTTCGCCCATTTTGCGCACCACGCCATCATCGATCCAGCCGGCCTTTTCCCAGGCCTGGGCATGCGGGGCGATTTCGCCACGGGCAAAGTCCCGGGCCATGTCGCGGATCATGACTTGTTCTTCGCTCAGTTCCAGGTCTTGCATCTGTGTACTCCCGGGCTCACAGGCCTTCGAAGAATTGGTCGACCCGCTGGCGCTGCAGCGCGGCCAGGGTCGGCGGGTTCCAGCGGGGCTGCTTGTCCTTGTCGATGATCAGGGCACGCACGCCCTCTATGATGTCGCCATGCTGGAACCACTGGCGGTCCAGGTGCAGCTCCATGGCAAAGCAATCGTCAAGGCCCAACTGGCGGCCCCGGCGCAGCATCTCCAGGGTAACCGCCATGGCCAGGGGGGAGCGGGTTTCCAGCTGGTCGGCGGTGGCCACCGCCCAGGCGTGGCTGTCGCCAATGCTCACCGCGCGCAGTTGTTCGACAATGGCAGGCAGGTCGGGCAGGGCGAAGAAGTGGTCGATGACCGGGCGCAGTTTTTCCAGTGGTGCATCGCCCAGCACCTGGGTGCCGAGCTTGGCCAGCAGGTTTTGCAGGTCTTTGAGCGGGGTGTCGCCAAACGTCAGCTGGTCCAGACCCTGGTCGAGGGCGGCGAGCTGGTCGCTGGCCAGGTACCAGTCGGCCAGGCCGCAGTACAGGGCGTCGGCTGCCTGGACCTGGGCGCCGCTGACACCCAGGTAGATGCCCAGCTCGCCGGGGATGCGCGACAGGAAATAGCTGCCGCCGACATCAGGGAAGTAGCCGATACCGACTTCGGGCATGCCCAGGCGGCTACGTTCGGTCACCACGCGCAGGTCGCAGCCCTGGGCCAGGCCCATGCCGCCACCGAGGGTGAAACCGTCCATCAATACCAGTATCGGCTTGCGGTAGCGGTGGATGACCAGGTCGAGGGCGTATTCCTCGACGAAGAAGGTTTCATGCAGCGTGTCGCCGGCTTTGAAACTGTCGTGCAGCGAGCGGATATCGCCACCGGCACAGAACCCCTTGGGGCCTTCGCCGCGCAGCACCACGGCATGCACATGCGGGTCTTCGGCCCACTGGTCCAGGTGCTGGCGCAGGCTGCGTACCATGTCCAGGGTCAGGGCATTGAGGCCGGCAGGGCGGTTCAGGGTCAGGTGACCGATCTGGTTGCGGACTTCGGCCAGGATAGTGTCGGTTGCCGAGGCATTAGCGTGCGCAGTCATTGCGTTCTCCCTGCTTTGTTATTGATTTTCCAAGTGAAGTCTGGAGTTCGCTGGAGGATCTGAGGATCCTGTCATGCGAATTTGCCTTGCACAATCGACAATTATGCAGGGGCATCGTGCATTTTTGCTGTGAGCCAGTCATCGGGCTGGGCGATTCATTAACCTGACCGTAACGAACATGCCAGTTGCTTGATTGATCCGCCAAGCGGCCCAACCCTAAGGTGGCCTCCACGACAGCGAACCTGTGGAGTCACCATGACAATAACTCAGAATCCACCGCCGCAATGGTCGCGACGGCGCGCCGAAAAGCAGCGCCGCCTCGATCGGGTCCGCCACCTTGCCGATGGCGTGGTGCTGCCCACCGACCGCATCGTCGAAGCCCTGGAGTTGCTGCTGGCGCCCGGCGACCGGGTAGTGCTGGAAGGCAACAACCAGAAGCAGGCCGACTTCCTTTCCCGCTCGCTGGCCAAGGTCGACCCCGGGCGCCTGCACGACCTGCACATGATCATGCCCAGTGTCAGCCGCGCCGAGCACCTGGACCTGTTCGAGCGCGGCATCGCGCGCAAGCTCGACTTTTCCTTCGCTGGCCCGCAGAGCCTGCGCATTGGCCAGTTGCTGGAAGATGGCCTGCTCGAAGTCGGTGCCATCCACACCTATATCGAGCTTTACTCGCGGCTGCTGGTCGACCTGATCCCCAACGTTACCCTGGTAGCGGGCTTCATGGCCGACCGCGACGGCAACCTGTACACCGGCCCCAGCACCGAAGACACACCGGCCCTGGTGGAGCCGGCCGCGTTCAGCGATGGCATCGTCATCGCCCAGGTCAACCAACTGGTGGACCGCGTGGATGACCTGCCACGGGTCGATATCCCCGCGTCGTGGGTCGATTTCGTGGTGGTTGCCGACCAGCCTTTCTATATCGAGCCTCTGTTCACCCGCGACCCGCGCCATATCAAGCCGGTGCATGTGCTGATGGCGATGATGGCCATACGTGGCATCTACGAGAAACATCAGGTGCAGTCGTTGAACCACGGCATTGGCTTCAACACTGCCGCCATCGAGCTGATCCTGCCGACCTACGGCGAGTCTCTGGGCCTCAAGGGCAAGATCTGCCGCAACTGGACGCTCAACCCGCACCCGACACTGATCCCGGCCATCGAAACCGGCTGGGTGCAAAGCGTGCACTGTTTCGGCACCGAGCTGGGCATGGAGGACTACATTGCCCAGCGCCCGGATGTGTTCTTCACGGGCCGCGATGGCTCGCTGCGTTCCAACCGCATGATGTGCCAGCTGGCCGGGCAGTACGCGGTCGATCTGTTCATTGGCGCCACCTTGCAGGTGGATGGTGATGGCCATTCCTCGACCGTGACCCGTGGCCGCCTGGCCGGCTTCGGCGGTGCGCCGAACATGGGCCACGACCCTCGTGGCCGGCGCCACGCGACCCCGGCCTGGCTCGACATGACCGTGCCGGAAACAATGCTGGAGCGTGGCCGCAAGTTGGTGGTGCAGATGGTCGAGACCTACCAGGAAGGCGGCAAGCCCACCTTCGTGGAAACCCTCGATGCCGTGGAGGTGGCCAAAAAGGCCGGTATGCCGCTGGCACCAGTGATGATCTACGGCGACGACGTCACCCACCTGCTGACCGAGGAGGGCATTGCCTACCTGTACAAGGCCCGTAGCCTGGAAGAGCGCCAGCAGATGATCGCGGCCGTGGCCGGGGTCACTGCCATCGGCCTGCGGCACGACCCGAAGGACACCCTGCGCATGCGCCAGCAGGGCCTGATCGCCTTGCCCGAAGATCTCGGCATCCGCCGTACCGACGCCAGCCGTGAGCTGCTGGCCGCGCGCAGCATCGCCGACCTGGTCGAATGGTCCGGCGGCCTTTACAACCCGCCTGCACGGTTCAGGAGCTGGTGATGAAGGCACAAAACCTGAATTTTGAAGCCACTTCGGTCCTTGTGGGAGCGGGTGTGCCCGTTAAGCGGCCAGCCCAGCCAACGCCAATCCCACTGCCAGACCACCTCGCCGACCTGGCTGTGGAAGCGCTGATCGACGAAGCCGACCTGTCCCCCAAACCCGGCCTGGTCGACCGCCGCAGCAACGGCGCTCACCACGACATGACGCTGGCCTTGATGCACGCCTCGGCACTGGCCCTGTGGCCATGCCTGCGCAACATGGCAGCTGCCGCCCAGTCCATCGGTACGATCGGCCAGCCCCTGCGCGCCACGCTGGGCCAGCTTGGCCGCGAAGGAGAAACCGCGATGCTGGCCGCCACCCAAGGGGTAAACACCCACCGTGGCGCGATCTGGGCGTTGGGCTTGCTGGTAGCCGCCAGGGCCCTTGCCCCTCAGGCCGACGCCGCCACCCTGGCCGCCCGCGCCGGGCGTATCGCCCTGTTCGACGACCCGGCCATGCCGCACCACAACAGCCACGGCCAGCAGGTGCGTCACCGTTACGGCACCGGCGGCGCCCGCGAGCAGGCACAGCAAGGCTTCCCCGCGGTTATCGGCCATGGCTTGCCGCAACTGCTGCGCAGCCGCGCTGCCGGGGCCGGCGAGCCGCATGCCCGGCTCGACGCGTTGCTGGCGATCATGGCCGTGCTTAGCGACACCTGCGTGCTGTGGCGCAGCGGCCCAGCCGGGTTGGCCGCCGTGCAGCACGGGGCGCGTGCCGTACTCACTGAAGGCGGCAGCGCCACCCTGGCCGGGCGCCGGCACCTGCGCCGGCTGGACCAGCAACTGCTGCACCTGAATGCCTCACCGGGCGGCGCCGCCGACTTGCTTGCCGCCTGCCTGTTCCTCGACAAAGCCGGGAGCCTGTGACATGGAAACCCTGACCTTTAATTTTCCCGCCGCCGAACCTGGGCGTGGCCGTACGTTGGTGGGCTGCGTCAGCTCCGGCGACCTCGAAGTGCTGATCGAACCCGGCACTGCCGGCAGCCTGCAGATCCAGGTGGTGACCTCGGTCAACGGCAGTGCAGCCCGCTGGGCGCAACTGTTCCAGCGCCTGTTCGAGGGCCGCGCCTGGCCGGCCGTGAACATCGACATCCATGACTTCGGCGCCACCCCAGGCGTGGTGCGCCTGCGCCTTGAGCAAGGCTTCGAGGAGATCGCCCATGACTGACACCGCACGCTTGCTGCGCAGCCGCAGCTTTGTCGAACTGGGTGCCCGCCAGCGCGCCCGCGTTGTGCTCGACCCTGGCAGCTTCCGTGAACTGCTGGGCCCGTTCGACCGCCTGATGTCGCCGTGGTTGCCGCGCCAGGGCATCGTGCCACAGGCCGATGATGGCGTGGTTATCGCCAAGGGCCTGCTGAACGGGCGCAATGCCGTGGTCGCTGCGATTGAAGGGGGGTTCCAGGGCGGCAGCATGGGCGAGGTGGGCGGCGCCAAGATTGCCGGAGCCTTGGAACTGGCCATCGAAGACAACCGCAACGGCATCCCCACCTGCGCCGTGTTGCTGCTGGAAACCGGCGGCGTGCGCTTGCAGGAAGCCAACCTGGGCCTGGCGGCGATTGCCGAAATCCAGGCTGCCATCGTCGAGCTGCGCGCCTGGCAGCCGGTGATCGGGCTGATCGCAGGTTCGGTCGGCTGCTTTGGCGGCATGTCCATCGCCGCCGGCCTGTGCAGCCACTTGCTGGTCACCCGCGAAGCCCGCCTGGGCCTCAATGGCCCGCAGGTCATCGAGCAAGAGGCGGGCATTGGCGAATACGACGCCAAGGACCGCCCCTTCATCTGGAGCCTGAGCGGTGGCGAGCAACGCCATGCCAGCGGGCTGGTGGACGCCTACGTGGCCGACGACATCGAAGCCCTGCGCGAACGCTTGCAGCAACTGCTGGGCCAACCTTCCAAAGACCGCGCCAGCCAACACGCCTGGTTCCTTGCACACCTGGCCCAGCTGGGCGACGACTGCCCGCAACTGGATGCCGCCGCCGTGCGCGCCCTTTACCAAGGAGAAACCCAATGAACCGTGCCTTGAACTGGCTGCTGGGCCTGGCCGGTGGGCAAGCCTTGCCAGGCTATCCTGCCTCGCTGCGGGTGATCGACGGCGAATTGGACAACCGCCTGGCACGCTTCATCGCCGTGGTGCCGGATGCCGACAACCCGTTCCCCG
The DNA here is from genome assembly GCA_041071465.1 of Pseudomonas putida. NCBI lineage: Bacteria > Pseudomonadati > Pseudomonadota > Gammaproteobacteria > Pseudomonadales > Pseudomonadaceae > Pseudomonas > Pseudomonas putida. Next base: position 4,825,024 of record CP163498.1, read on the forward strand.
CGCGCGCTCAGGCGAGGTCGGCCTGCTGGAAGGCTGGGGTTTGGCCAAGGCCGTGAGCGACGCGGTGGAAGCTGATCGCAACGGCCAGAAGCGCGCCATTGTCGCGGTGATCGACGTGCCCAGCCAGGCCTATGGCCGCCGCGAAGAAGCGCTGGGTATCCACCAGGCGTTGGCCGGTGCCGTGCAGGCCTATGCCCAGGCGCGGCTGGCCGGGCACCCGGTGATCGGCCTACTGGTCGGCAAGGCCATGTCAGGCGCCTTCCTGGCCCATGGCTACCAAGCCCAGCGCCTGATTGCCCTGGACGATGCCGGGGTGATGGTGCACGCCATGGGCAAGGCGGCAGCGGCGCGCATCACCTTGCGCAGCGTCGAGCAACTGGAAGCCTTGGCCGCCGAGGTGCCGCCGATGGCCTACGACCTGGGCAGCTACGCCTCGCTGGGCCTGCTGTGGCGCCGCCTGGCGGTAGACAGCGCCGAGACGCCGAGCAGCGCTGACCTCGCTCGGGTGCGTACTTGCCTGGTTGAGGCGGTGCATGACATCGGCAACTCGACTGACCTGACGTCACGGCTGGCGGGCGAAAACCGCAGTGCCTCGCGCCAGGTTCGTGAACAGCTGCGTCGTCAGTGGCAGGGCGCCTGAGATGAACGCGCCAAGGCCGCACGACCTGCTGTGGGGGATGCCTGTGTCGGCCTTGCCTGCCGATGCGCCGCAGTGGGCGCTGGACGTGCTGGCCGGTGCTCAGCCGGTGGTGGTACGCCGTGCCATTTGTGACCATGGCTGGGTGGCGGTCGGGCTGCGTGGTCAGGGCCGGACACAGCGTTTTGCAGCGTTGATGCGTCTGGTCGACATTCAGCGCCAGCAAGGCCCCGAAGCGCTGCGCGGGCCTGGGCAAAGCCCGTGGCCTGCGCTGCAGGCGTTGGCCTCGGTCGCCCCGGTGTTGAATGCCAGTGGCCTGGCCTGGGGACCAACAGGCGGGGCGGGGTACCAGATCGCTACCGGTATCGAAGTGCTCCATACCGGCAGCGACCTGGACTTGCTGCTGCATACGCCACAACCGCTGGCCCGTGCCCAGGCGCGGGAGCTGTTGGATATCCTCGACTGCGCGCCTTGCCGTATCGACGTGCAGCTGGAAACCCCAGCGGGGGCTGTCGCCCTGCGAGAGTGGGCCGGTTTCGCTCGCCGCGTGCTGCTCAAGTCGGACCATGGGCCACGCTTGGTCGGCGACCCGTGGGCGGCGCAGGAGCGCGCGGCATGAGCAGCCTGTTCGCCTTCCCCGGTCAAGGCGCCCAGCAGGTAGGCATGTTGCAGCGCCTGCCTGAAGGTTCGGGGCAGTTGCTGGAAGAGGCCAGCGATGTGCTTGGCCAGCCGGCGCTGGCACTGGACAGCCAGCATGCACTGCAAGCGACCCGTGCCGTGCAGCTGTGCCTGCTGTTGTTCGGTGTGGCCTGGGCGCGCTGGCTGATGCAGCGCAGCCCTGCGCCGGACTACGTGGCGGGCTTGTCGATTGGTGCCTATCCGGCTGCGGTGGTAGCGGGCGCCTTGGGGTTTGCCGACGCTGTGCGCCTGGTTGCCCTGCGTGGCGAGCTGATGCAGCGCGCCTACCCACAGGGGTATGGCATGACTGCACTCAGCGGCCTGGACCTGGCCAGCGTCGAGCGCCTGCTGAGCGAGGCGCCGGGAGAGGTGTACGTCGCCAACCTCAACAGTGAAAACCAGATCGTTATTGCCGGTAGCGATACTGCGATGGCTGCGGTCGCAGCCAGGGCGCGTCGCCTTGGCCAAGGTGCGGCCCGGCGCCTGGCAGTCAGCGTGCCGTCGCATTGCCCGCTACTGGCCGGCCCGGCGGCGGAACTGGCCAGTGCTTTCGCCACGGTCGTGCTGCAACGGCCACGTATCACGTACCTAAGTGGCAGCAGCGCACGGCCGATATTCGACCCACAGCGCCTGCGCGACGACCTGGCCGGCAACATGGCGCGGGTGGTCGACTGGCGTGCTACGTTGCGCAACGCCTATGAGCGCGGCGTACGCCTGCACCTTGAGCTACCGCCCGGTAGCGTGCTCAGCGGGCTGGCCCGCCCGGTGTTCGAACAGGGCAGGGTGGTGGCTGTGGAGGGTACCCGTTGGGACAGCCTGGATGCGCTGCTGCGCCAGGAGGTGGCCCAGAACCGATGATGGCAGGCTGATGCGCTCCCACATTGATCGCGTGAGCCGGGCAAGTGTGTTTACGAAGAACAACAACAAGCAACTTCGACACTATCTGAGGGCAACAACAATGATCATCTATGGTGTGGCACTGCTGGCAGTCTGCACGCTGGCCGGCGTTATCGTCGGTGACTTCCTGGGCGTGCTGCTGGGCGTCAAATCCAATGTGGGTGGGGTTGGCATCGCCATGATCCTGCTGATCTGCGCACGCCTTTATATGCACCGCAACGGTGGCATGAGCAAGGAGTGCGAGTTTGGCGTGGGCTTCTGGGGCGCCATGTACATCCCGGTTGTGGTGGCCATGGCCGCCCAGCAGAACGTGGTCACCGCCCTGCACGGCGGGCCGGTGGCGCTGCTGGCGGCGGTGGGCGCGGTGCTGGTGTGCGGCGCGACCATCGCCCTGATCAGCCGCAGCCATCGCGGCGAGCCTTTGCCCGCGCTTGACCCCACCCCTGAAGCCAGTGCGCAGGTTGCCCCTGCAGGAGGTCGTTGAACATGTGGCCCATCATTGAAAGTGCCTTGGAACACAACGGCCTGATCACTGCCTTCGCGGCGGTAGGCGCAATCATGTGGTTGTCGGTCGTGCTGTCGAAGTACCTGACCTTCGGCCGCGTGCACGGCTCGGCCATCGCCATCGTCATTGGCCTGGTCCTGGCCTGGGTCGGCGGCACCCTCACCGGCGGCCAGAAAGGCCTGGCCGACATGGCGCTGTTTTCCGGTATCGGCCTGATGGGCGGGGCCATGCTGCGTGACTTCGCCATTGTCGCCACGGCTTTCGAGGTGCAGGCCACCGAGGCGCGCAAAGCCGGCATGATCGGCGCGGTGGCGCTGTTGCTGGGCACTGTGTTGCCGTTCATTGTTGGCGCAGCGGTGGCTTACGCCTTCGGTTACCGCGATGCGGTGAGCATGACCACCATCGGTGCGGGTGCGGTGACCTATATCGTCGGGCCCGTGACCGGGGCGGCGCTGGGGGCCAGTTCGGATGTGATGGCCCTGTCGATTGCCACCGGGTTGATCAAGGCGATTCTGGTGATGGTGTTCACCCCTGTATCGGCGCGCCTGCTGGCGCTGGACAACCCACGCTCGGCGATGGTGTTCGGTGGGTTGGCGGGGACGGTGTCGGGGGTGACGGCCGGGCTGGCCGCGACGGATCGGCGGTTGGTGCCGTATGGGGCTTTGACGGCCACTTTCCATACTGGACTGGGTTGCCTGATGGGCCCGTCGATCTTGTACTTTTGTGTTCGCGGTCTGGTCGGCTGACAGCGAATTCGTGGGAGCCGCCGCATCGACATTAAACCCTGCGATGCGGCACCCCCCGATTCTGGGAAATCCGTTGGGGGATCCTCCCCAATCTGTTTCGGTTGATCTCATAACTTATTGATAAGGAAGAACATTATCTTCTGGCATACACCTTGCTGCAGCTCCCCGCAGAGTTCCTGTGTCCCGGAGGTGCAGCATGACTACGCCACGCAAAGGCCCCCTTCTGTCATCACTCGTTCTGGCCCTGCTGGGTTGGGAATCGACCAGCGAGGCGGCCGTGCAGTGCCAGCGCACCTTGGTCGCCAACGTGGTGGCACTGGACCAACCCCTGATGTTCAACCGCCTTGGTGCGCAAAACGCCAACGGCATGCTGTTCGCGCTCCGCGAGGATGTGGTGGACGACAAGCAGGTGCCGCTGAGCAAAGGCGGGGCTGCGGTACCCGGCAAGGTTACGCTGCGCCCGGACAAGCGCCCACGGCCGATCGTGCTGCGCGTGGCTGCCGGTGACTGCCTCACGGTCAACCTGACCAACCTGCTCGATTACCGGGCCAACCCCAACAAGCACGGCATCGAGGCAGAGGGGCCCGAGGGTGAAGAGGTGGAAAACGAAGCGGATGAAGGCTTCGTTGCCGACGAACAGGTGGCCGAGCGCATGGTCGGCTTCCAGGTCAACGGTATGCAGGCGGTCAATAGCATCGCCGACATTTCTGCCTACACCGGGCGCAATGGCAACTTCTTCGTCAGCCCCGGCAGCACCCGCAGCTACACCTTGTATGCCGAGCGCGAAGGTGCCTTTGCCGCTACCAGCAAAGCCGCCACGTTTGGCGGTGAAGGCACGGCGGGCAACGTTGCCAATGGCCTGTTCGGCCAGGTGGTGGTGGTGCCCAAGCTTGGCCGCACCTACCGCAACACCCTCACCGAAGAAGAAATGCGCCTGGCCACCACTGGCCGTACTGCCACCGGCCAGCCGGTGATCGACTACGAAGCGCGTTACCCGCAAGTAGAACCATGGATCGCTGAAGGCAAGGCCGGCAAGCCGATCATAGCCATGGTCAACGGTAACGAGATCATCAACAGCGAAACCGATGCCATCGTCATGGGCCCAAACCCCGACGGCAGCTTCCCCAAGTCGACCTACCCACTGGAAAGCATGGGCAAGCGCAACCCGGCGCTGCCCAACCGCCTGGAGGCGTTCCGCGACTTCGCCTCGCAGTTCGCCGACGAGGTCGCGGGCACTCAGGCGTTCCCCGGCTACTGGGCGGACCCTGTGATGGGCCATGTACTGGAGCCGACGCGTGACTCCTTCATGATCAACTATGGCTCCGGTGGCATGGGCGCCGAAGTGGTGGCCAACCGCCTGGGGGTGGGCCCGATGCACGACTGCCTGTCGTGCGCTTACGAAGAGTTCTTCCTCAGCGCCCATACCGTCGGCGACATCGGCACCCTGGTGGATGTGCCGGCCAACGTCGGCCTGGAGCACATCCGCCCAGGCGAAGTCCCGCCGGCCAGTGCCGTTGGGGTCAAAGCCAGCATGGCCCTGTACCCCTCGGAACCTGCCAACGTGCACCACAGCTACATCGGCGACTTCACCAAGTTCCGCAACACCCACAACGGGCATGAGCAGCACATCTTCCACCTGCACGGCCACCAGTGGCTGTTCAACCCCAATGACGACAACTCTGACTACATCGATGCCCAAGGTATCGGCGCCGGTGTCGGCTACACCTACGAGATCGCCAACGGTGGTTCGGGCAACCGCAACCGGGTGGCCGGCGATGCCATCTACCACTGCCACTTCTACCCGCATTTCGCCCAAGGCATGTGGGCCATGTGGCGGGTACACGATGTGTTCGAAGAAGGCACCCGCCTGGAGGTGAGTGGGCAGGGCGAGAATGGCTTCCACAGTACGCCATTCGCCTTGCGTAGCGGCAAACCGGCAGCGGGCGCTCGGGCGCTACCCGATGGCGAGATCGTCGCCGGCACGCCGATCCCGGCCATCGTGCCGCTGCCGGGCAAAGCCATGGCACCGATGCCTGGAAAAGTGGTGGTGGTACCCAAACTCTCCGAAACGCTGGTCGCTGCCAATGACGATGATGACGACGATGAGGAGGGCGATGACGACCACGCCAACCAACCCCCCGTGCGCAAGGCTGTCGGCTCGCTGGCATTGGTCGATCGTACCGAAGCCAACCGAAATGCCGACGGCACCCTGAAAAACCCAGGTTACCCATTCTGGATCGGCGGCATGGAAAGCAGCGTCGGCAACCGCCCACCCACCCCGCCGCTGGACATGCTCGACCCGGCCCTGGCCCGGCAGCTGAAAGACAGCGGCAAAGCCCTGTGGGCCAACCTGGATGCGAACCAGGTCGATGGCTGGGACGGTGGCCTTGGTCGCCACGCGCTGGACGGCGTTTCGGCCGGCGGCGAAGCCGAGACCACCACCACCAAGCTGGACTTCACCAAGGTCGTGCACAAGGCCAAGCCCATCTACCTACCGGAAGAGGGCACCGATGTCGAGCAGGCTGCCATGCAGTTCCACGCCATGGCCGAACACCCCAGCTATGCCCTGATCCCTGGCAGCCAACCCGTGGCCAAGGCATTCCGCACCAACGGTGCCTTGCCCACCGCCGGCGCACCGTACTACGAACCGTGCATGGATGACCGTGGCAAACGCTTGACCCAGTCTTCGGGCGTGGGCGAGTTCTTTAGCGGCGAGAGCCCTACCGGCCTGAACTTCCGTGGCGCTTCGGCCTTTACCGCCGACCGCCCACGTATCTACAAAGGTGCCAATATTCAATTCGACGCGGTGTACAACAAGGTCGGCTACCACTTCCCACAGGCACGCATCATTGCCCTATGGGAAGACGCCTGGCCGGTGATTACCAAGCAGCGCCCACCAGAGCCACTGGTGATGCGCATGAACACCTTCGACTGCACCATGTACCAGCACACCAACCTGATCCCGAACATCTACGAGATGGACGACTACCAGGTGCGCACCCCGACCGACGTGATCGGCCAGCACATCCACCTGCCTAAATGGGACCTGACCGCTGCCGATGGCTCGGCCAACGGCTGGAACTACGAAGACGGCATTCTCTCGCCCGGCAGCGTGGTCGAGCGCGTACATGCCATCCGTGCCTACAACGGCTGCACCGAGGGCGATAGCCGCGACGGTACCGCTGCCTGCCCGAAAGCCAAGCAGCACCCGTACTTCGGCCGCTTCGGCCGCGCCGACTGGCTGGGCGCACGCACTGCCATGCAGCGCTGGTTCGCCGACCCGCTGGTGAACGTGTACAACGTCGACCGTGGCCTGGGTACCATCTTCACCCATGACCACCTTGGCCCATCGACCCACCAGCAACTGGGCCTGTATGCCACGGTGCTGGCCGAACCCGCTGGCTCCACCTGGTACCACGCCGAAACCGGTGAGCAGCTGTACAACCCGGCCACGCGCCAGGATGGCGGCCCGACCTCGTGGCAGGCAGTGATCCAGACCGGCGACCACGATGGCGATGGCAAGAACGATAGCTACCGCGAGTTCTTCCTGGAGTACAGCGACTTCCAGCATGCTTATGAAGCGGGTGTTTACGTGGGCGCAGGGCCAGACGGCATCCCCAATGCCCAGTCGTACCCTGCCACCGCTGACAGCTTCCGCTACGCCATCAACCCCCCAGTGCGCGGCAAGGCGTCGAACCTGCTTGAAGCCATCGTCGAAGAACGTGGCGGTATCAACCCTGGCTGCCCAAGCCGGCCATGCCCGCAGGCGATCTCGGTGGACGACCCAGGCATGTTCGTCGTCAACTACCGTAACGAACCGTTGGCGCTGCGCGTGTACGACCCGAACAAGGTCGGCCCGGACGGCAAGCGTGGCATGCAGGCCGACGGTCTGGCCGGCGACCTCAGCTATGCCCTGCAAACCCGTACCGACCGCGCCATCCCGGCGATGAACCTGTCGCCTTCAGCGATCACCTCGGCGGTTGGCCCTACCGGCGGCACCACGCTGTTCCCGCCGCACATCAACAAGGCTGGCGCCGAACCGGGCGACCCATTCACCCCGTTGCTGCGCACCTACTCCGGTGACAACGTGCGTCTGCGCATGCACGCCGGGGGCCACGAAGAAGAGCACAACGTCACCCTGCATGGCGTGAAATGGCTGCAGAACGGTACCGGCTTCGGCAATAGCTCCAACTCGGGCTGGAAGTCATCACAGATGATCGGCATTTCCGAGCAACTGGGCTTCATGGCGCCGGTGTCGATGATCTCGAGTTCCGCAGCCACCAACGGCGACTACCTGTATTCGCTGGACGCCGCCCTGGAAGGCTATTGGAACGGTATATGGGGCATCATGCGCAACTACACCGTGCAACGTGCCGACCTGTTTGCGCTGCCTAACAACCCGCAACCGGTGGCCATGCGCAACACCGTGAACTTTGACGGCATCTGCCCGAAAACCACGGCCAACCCCAACGGCATCGGCACCCGCACCACGGTCAAGCGCAACTATGAGATTGTCGCGGCCCTGGCCAACGACATTCTCGAAAACCGCAACGGCGTCAGCATCAACGACCCGGCGGGCATCGGCCAGCACGTGGGTGGCGCGCTCAAGGCCAACGGCGGCACCCTGGTGTTCAACAGCCGTAGAACCGCCATCCCGCTGGTGAGTGGGGTAGACCCCGAAGATGGGGAACCTTTCACCATCGGTGGTCACAGTGCACCGCTGCATGACCCGACCGCGATCCTGTATGTGCGCAAGGCCGACCTCGATGCCAGCACTGGCAAGCTCAAGGCAGGTGTCCCGGTAGAGCCGCTGGTACTGCGCGCCAACGCTGGCGACTGCATCAGCATCACCCTGGAAAACCGCCTGCCACTGGTGATGCCAGACCTGCCAAGTACCGCCGTGATGCACAACGTGGTCAAGCGTGACCGCTTCGGTAGCGAGGGCTCCACCGCCTTCGCCAACAACCTGATGCGGCCGTCCAGCCACGTGGGCCTGCATGCCCAGTTGCTGGCCTACGACATCACCAAGTCAGACGGTGCCAACGTTGGCCTGAACCCGGTGCAGACCGTGCCACCCCGTGCCGGCACCAGCGGCGCCTACCCAACCAAGGTGTACCAGTACTACGCCGGCCACCTGGAGCGTGAAGGCAAACCGGTGTCGCAACTTGGCCGCACCGTGGACAACATCAACACCACGGCCATCGAGTTCGGCGGCCTCAACCTGACCCCGTCGGACTTCATCAAGCAGCCGCAAAAAGGCCTGGTGGGCGCCATGAGCATTCTGCCGCAAACCGCCACCTGGACCGAAGACACCGCCACCCGTGCCCAGGCCACGGTGAAGGTCAGCGGCCAGCCAGATTACCGCGACTTCGTCACGGTGTGGCAACGTGCGCTGAACATGCGCTGGGCCGATGGTCGCCCGGTAGAAGGCATCAATACCGAAGGCAACGGCGCTGCCGGTGACCCGCAGGACAACGGCAACATGGCGGTCAACTACAAGACCGAGCCGTTGTGGCTGCGCTTCGGCATGGCCCCCGACTCGCCATTCGGCCGCGCCAATGGCCTGGGCTTTGGTGATGTGCCCAACGCCCACATGGCGTACGCCAACGCCTTGGTCGGTGGCGACCCGCAGACCCCGGTGCTGTACGCCAAGCCTGGTCAGCCCGTGCGCAACCATATCGTGATGCCCAGTGGGGGCAGCCGCGGCATGGTCTACCAGCTGGACGGGCACATATGGCCACTGCACAACTACCAAGCCGAGAAGAGTGATGTGGACGGCTACCCGATGAGTCTGCCGGGTATCGGTTCGGTGCGCTTCGGCAACAACCCGATGGCCATGTACATCGGCGCGCAGGAAAGCGTACTGCCAGCGGCGCACTTCAGCTTCATGCTGCCCAGTGCCGGCGGTGCCAACGCGGTGGCGGGTGACTACCTGTTCCGCGACTACGCCGCCTACGGCAACCTTTCGGGGCTGTGGGGAATCTTGCGGGTGACCAACGAAGCGCCGCCGGCAACGGCCCCGGCGCAGTGACGGAAAAGGAGCGCGAGCATGAACAAAAAGACTCGCCCTGCTTACTTGGGGGTAATGTTGGGTGTGGCGCTGATTGGCCTGGGCGTGGCGTATGAAAAGCTCTGGTGCGACCCGCGCGAGCTGTTGCAGGAACCTGCCGACCCGCAGGCCCTGCACCGGCTCAGCCGGGACGGCGTCACCGTGGAGTTCGAAGCCCGACCGTTGGCCGGCGGGGAGCTGAAGGAAGGCAGCTTCGCCAACATCCGTTTCAAGCTCAGCGACCAGAGCAGTGGCCAGCCGCTGTCGGGCATGGCCCCAGGGGCGTGGATCGACCCCGCGCAGTCGGCCCCGTTGGGTGACCGCGAGCAAAGCTGCAAGGCGCGGGTCGCGCTGTTTCTCAAGAGCAGCATCGGGGCCCGGCCGCTGCTCGACCTGAACAGCTACTTCCTGCTGATGCTGAACAAGGACGCCAGCCTGACCGTGATCGACCCGACTGTGTCGGTGGGCGGCGTGACCAGCACCATGGCCCGCATCGACCTGCCCGGACGGCCCATGGACTGGGTGGCCACCAGCGACGACAAGCAGGTGTTCGTGTCGATCCCCGAGCGCGGCAAGGTGGCGGTGATCGACACCGAAACCTTCACCCGTGTCGCCGATCTGGACGCCGGCGACCAGCCGCTGCGCGTGGCCTTGCAGCCGGACCAACACCGGCTGTGGGTTGGCAACAACAGCAGCGACCCGGCCAAAGGCGGGGTAACCGTGATCGACGTGCCGGGGCGCAACACCCTGAAAAGCTTCAATACCGGCACCGGGCACCACGAAATCGCCTTCAGCGCTGACTCGCGCTATGCCTACGTCAGCAACCGCGACAGCGGCACCCTGAGCGTCATCGACATCCCGGAAATGCGCCTGGCCAAGACCATCAAGGTTGGCCCGCACCCGCTCTCGGTCAGCTATTCGGCGCTGTCCCAGGCCGTCTACGTGGTCGATGGCGAGGAGGGCAGCGTGCGGGTCTTCGACGCCCGCAGCCATCAGCTGCGCCACACGGTCAAGGCCGAGCAGGGCCTGGGGCCGATGCGCTTCAGCAGCGATGGCCGCTACGGCATCGTGCTCAATACCCTGGAGAACCAGGCGCTGGTCATAGATGCCAGTACCGACAAGCTGATCCACCACATCCCGGTGGCGGCCGAACCGTACCAGCTGACCTTCACCAAGGGCTATGCCTACATACGTGGCCTGGCTTCGCCCAAGGTCACCATGATCAACCTGTCCAGCCTGGGCGAGGGGCGTGCACCGATCGTGCAAGGTTTCGAGGCCGGCCCGGCAGCGCCGCGCCAGGCAGGTGACCTGCCGCTGGCCCAGGGGCTGTCGGTGTCACGCGATGACAACTCGGTGTTCGTGGTCAACCCGGTGGACAACACCACCTACTTCTACGCCGAAGGCATGAACGCGCCAATGTCCGGCTACAACAACCGTGGCCACCAGGCCCGCGCGGCCATCGTCGTCGACCGCAGCCTGCGTGAAGTGGCGCCTGGGGTGTATGGCTCGACCGTGAAGCTGCCCGCCGCCGGCAAGTTCGACGTGGCCTTCCTGCTCAACCAGCCGCAGATCATCCATTGCTTCAGCACCGATGTGGCCGCAGCGCCCAATGCCAGCAAACGCAAGGGCGCGCGTGCCGAGTTCATCGGCCTCGACCAGCCTTTGCCGCAGCACAGCGACTTTACCGCGCGGGTGCGTATCGTCGGCGACGACGGCCAGCCACGCCTGGGCCTGAACGACCTGAGCCTGCGCTACTTTCTGGCGCCATCGTCGATGCCGCGCAACCTGCAGCTGCAAGAGGTGGGCGAGGGTGTGTATCAGGCGGCGCTGAACCTGCCTGAAGCCGGCGCCTGGTACCTGCATGTGCAGTCGCCCTCGCTGGGGCGCAAGTTTGCCGAAGAAAACTACACCAGCCTGCGCGTCCTGCCGGCTGCAGCGACCAACGCTTCCCAGACTGACGTGAGGAATGTGCGATGAACGCCAAGCATGCTTTCACACTGTTGGCCCTGAGCCTGGCGTTTGCCAGCAACCTGGCCCTTGCCCACGCCGGTCACGACCATGACGGCCATGGCGCGCAACCGCCAGCGGCTCGCCAGGAAAAGACCAGCGTGCGCTTTGCCGATGTTTCGCTGCTTAACCAGGACGGCATGCCGGTACGCCTGGAGAAAGACCTGGTAAGCGACCACCTGGTGGTCATGGGCTTCATCTACACCAGCTGCACCACGGTGTGCCCGGTGGTGTCGTCGATCATGGGCAAGGTCCAGCAGCAGCTGGGTGGCCGGGTAGGCGAGGAGATCCACATGGTGTCGATCAGCGTCGACCCTCAGCGTGACGATGCCAAGCGCCTGCAAGACTACGCCAAGGCCTTCCAGAAGGGGCCGGGCTGGAGCTGGCTGACCGGCACCCCGTACGCCGTCACCGAGACCCTCAAGGGCCTGGGTAGCTTCAGTGCCGACCTCAGCCAGCACCCGCCGCTGATCCTGGTGGGTGACGGGCGCAGTGGGCACTGGACACGTTACTACGGCTTCACCGACCCGGCGGTACTGATCGAAGAGATCAACCGCCTCAGCGCCCGCCGGGTGCATGCCAAGAGCACTGCCATTGCCGACCGTCACGAGGTGCAACCATGAGCACTGCAAGCTCCCGCCGCGCAAGCATGCGCGGGTTCGACTGGCTGGTGCTGGGTGGTTGCCTGTGGATTCTGGCCTCGGTGGCCTTCGCCCACGAAGGCCATGCGCCACAGGCCCCCGAGCCGCAGCCGGCGCCGCAGGCGATGACCAGTGGTGGCGGCACCCGTGATGCCCAGACCTGGTTCACCGACACGGTGTTGAAGGACCAGAATGGCCGCGAGCTGCGCTTTTACAGCGACGTGCTCAAGGACAAGGTGGTGATGCTTAACGTGATCTTCACCCACTGCACCGACGCGTGCCCGCTGATTACCCGCAAGTTGCGTGAAGTGCGCGAAGCGATGGGGCCGCAGCTGGCCAGCCAGGTGACTTTCGTGTCGATCAGCAGTGACCCGCTGAACGACACCCCGCAGGCATTGAAGGCGTTCGCCGAGAAGCAGGGCGTGGATGGGCCGAACTGGCTGTTCTTGACCGGCGACAAGGCCAATGTCGACCTGGTGCTGGGGCGTATAGGGCAGTTCCTGCCCAGCCCTGAGCAGCATTCGACTCAGCTGATTGCCGGTGACGTGGCCGGCAAACGCTGGAGCAAGATCCGCCCGGATGCGCCACCGGCGGCGATTGCCCAGCGCATGCAGCTGTTGGCTCAGCCACTGGCAGGCCGGTGATTGCCATGGTGCGTTCCCTGTGGAGTCAACCTCTGAGGGGGCAGCCTTTGTGGGAGCGGCCTTGCGTCGCCAAAGGGCTGCGCAGCAGCCCCAGCACTGGCAGCCTTGACCCCGAAAGTGGGGAGCGTTGCGCGCTCCTTTTGCGACGCAAGGCCGCTCCCACAGGGCTTGCGATCTGCTTGGCATGCTTGCTGGGCATGTCGCCTTTTGCCTCTGCACTGGACCTCACCGACCACGAGCAAGCCGGCAAACGCCTGTACCGCGAAGGTGTCTCCAGCAGCGACGCCCAGCTGCAAGCGCGGGTCGGCGCCAGCGATATGGCGGTGCCCGCCAGCGTACTGCCCTGCGCCAGCTGCCATGGCAACGACGGCCGTGGCCGCGCCGAAGGCGGTGTGCGCCCGCCCAGCCTCGACTGGCAACGCCTGGCACTCGGCCAGGGCACACGCGAGGCCAACGGCCGCAGCTACCCTGCCTATACCGACAGCAGCCTGGCCCGCGCCATCCAGCATGGCGTCGACCCGGCAGGCAACCGCCTGGACCCGGCCATGCCACGCTTCGAACTGACCCTGGCCGACCAGCGCAACCTCACCGCCTATCTGAAGCGGCTAGCCCAGGAACGCGACCCAGGTGTGGAGGAGGGTGTGCTGCGCCTGGGCACCTTGCTGCCCGCGAGCGGCCCGCTGGCCGAAGCCGGGCAAGTGATACAGGCCGTGCTGGAAGATGGCCTGGCGCAGCTCAACCAGCAAGGCGGCATCCACGGCCGGCGCTTGGAACTGGTAGTGCTTGACCCAGGTTTCGATCCCGCCAGCGCCGAACGCGCCTTGCACCAGTTGCTGGAGCAAGAGCGGGTGTTCGCCCTGGTCACGCCATTGGCACCGATGCTCGACCAGCGCCTGACGACCTTGTTGGCGCCACAGAACGTACCGCTGATTGGCAGCACCCCACGCAGCGGCGGCAGCGCACAAATCTTCGACCCGCTACCCGGCCTGCCCGAGCAACTGCTGAGCCTGGCAGGCCATGCCCGTACAACGCTGGGGCTGGCCGCGGATGAGCTGCGCGTGGTGTATGCCGGCAACGAACAGGCCGCGTTGGCCGAGCAGGTGCGCGAGCGTTTGCTGCAGCAAGGCTGGGCGCCACCGGCCATCCAGGCGTTCGACGGCCAGGCGGTGGACGGGCAGGGCATCGTCTTCCTTGGCCGCGCCCAGGCCTTCGCCGAGTTGGCGGCGGCGTTGCAGGCGGCGGGCCGCCAGCCTTATCTGTTCGCCGCTTCCAGCCAAGTGGCCGGTGCGGTGGCACGCGTGCCCGAGCAGTGGTCGCAACGGCTGTTTCTGGCCTACCCCTACGTGCCGGAGGATTGGACCGAGCAAGGCCTGGCAACCCTCGCCGGGCTGCAGCAGCGCCAGGGCCTGGACCCACGCCAGGCGTCGTTGCAGGTCAACACGTTGTGCGCGTTGCAGCTGTTGAGTGAAGCGCTGAAACAGATTGGCCGTGATGCCAGCCGCGAGCAGCTGATTGCTGCGCTGGAAGGCCTGCACGATGTGCCTACCGGCCTGACCCCGGCGCTGGGCTTCGGCCCCGGCCGCCGCCAGGGCATGGCCGGGGCCCATGTGGTGGCGGTGGCCCTGCCGGGGCCACGCTTTACTGCGGTCACACCGTACCGGCCTGTGCCGGACACCCCCTGAGCGGAGGTTGCCATGCGTATCGTATTGTTGTGCCTGTTGCTGGTGCTGGCCAGGGCGAGCTGGGCCGATGTGCCGGCGGCGCGGGTCAATGGTGTGGAGATCGAGCTGTTGCGCCTGGAGCGCTACTTCAGCGAGTACCTGGACGCCCAGGGCCGTGCGGTGACCAGTATCCGCAACCCAGGCCTGTACAAGCGCCTGCGTGACCAGGCGCTGGACGAACTGATCGACAAGGAGCTGTTGTGGCAGGAAGCGCAACGCCAAGGCATTGCCGTCAGCGATGAACGGGTGTCGGCGCACGTCGGTGAAGTGGAAGCAGCCTTTGGCAGCCCGGCGGTTTTCGAACGGCGGCTGGCAGAGGCAGGCTTCGATAGGGCACAGTACACTGAATACACCCGGCAGGACATGGCAGCCCAGCAGGTGTATGCCCAGCTCAGCGCAGTCGACGCGCCGAGCCAGGGCGAAGTGGAGGCATTCTATGATGCCAACAAAGAAAGACTGCAAGGAGCGCAGAACCAAAGTGATAACCCTTCGGTCATACGCGAACAGGGCCTGGTCTTGGCCAGGGCTACGCTCATCGGTCAACGCGAGGCGCAGGCGCGCCAATCCGTGCGCCAACGTTTGCGCGAATCCGCTAAAGTGGAGATCGCCGACTGAGGCCCACGATGGCGTTTCCCCAATGCTGGGGAATTAAGGTTTGGCAATGTGCCATCATTCCCCCCGCTTGTGGGGAACCGGTTGGGTGCGCGTGCTCAGCGTATTTCGGGTGCTGGCCGGCACCCTTGGCAAATCAGTGACTTACAGCGGTGCAACATGACTATTCACGCCTGGCACGAAGCCTGCTCAAGCCTTGTTAAGGGCGCACTTCGCAGACCGGGTAACCGGGCAGTTTTTAGGAGTCGACCTTGGTGAACAGAGTATTGGTAGTCGATGACGAACAGACTCTTGCGCAGAACCTGCAAGCGTACCTGCAGGCGCAAGGCCTGGAAGTTCATGTTGCCCACGACGGTGCCAGTGGTATCGAACAGGCTGAAAGCCTGGCACCGCAAGTAGTTGTGCTGGATTACCGCTTGCCCGACATGGAGGGTTTTCAGGTTCTGGAGGCTGTACGCAAGAACAGGCAATGCCACTTCGTGCTGATTACCGCCCATCCCACCGTCGAGGTGCGTGAGCGGGCCGCCGAACTGGGTGTGAGTCATGTCCTGTTCAAGCCGTTCCCACTGGTGGAACTGGCCCGTGCAATCTTCGACCTGATGGGCATCGAGCGCCGGCGCAGGGCCACGGACAACCCGGCAGAAGGGTTCGTCGAACGACGCCAGAACAGGAACGAATCGTTCCCCCTGCAGTTGTACGATGGAAGCTGGGTATTGGCCGACCGCCGCCGTAATGGCGTCAAGCCGCCAGGGCCCGACGACGATCAACTGCTCACAGGGGAATAGCGGCGCCCGCACCCCTGGCCGAGCCAGCCTGCGACGCGCCCCTGAGCGGAGTCGCAGGCCATGTCAGAAGCATTCGATGCAGCAGTATCAGCCTACCCCCGCGACCTGTTGGCCCAAGCCCGCCTGCAAGCCAGTGATGAGCGCCTGCTCAATTGCCTGGAACGCCTGGCCTGCGACACCCCCGATACCTTCACCCGCCGCCTGGGCCTGACCCTGCACTACCCGGTACTGGACAGCCACACCCTGCTGGCCAGCAACCCACGCTTCGACAAGGTGTCCCTGGCCCAGTGCCTGAAGCGCGAATTCGTGCTGATCGAGCAAAACGGCCAGTTGCTGGGCGTGTTCGCCGACCCCTTCGACCACACCCGCCTGGCCTGGATCGACGATGTGCTGCAAGGCGCGCCGCTGTACCTGGCCCACGCCGCCGAACTGGCCACCTTTCTGGCCCGGCACGAAGAAAGCTTCCATGCAGTCGATGCCCTGGACCACGACCCCGAGGCCAGCAGCGAAAGCGACCCGCTGCAACGCCTGTCACTGGCCAGTATCAGCGAAGACCAAAGCCGCGTGGTCAAACTGGTCAACTCCACCCTGTACGATGCGCTCAAGCTGCACGCCAGCGACATCCACCTGGGCATGACCGGCCAGGGCCTGACCATCAAGTACCGTATCGACGGCGTGCTCAACGGTGCCGGCAAAGCCAGCGGCAGCGCCTTTGCCGACCAGGTGATTTCGCGGATCAAGGTCATGGCCGAGCTGGACATCGGCGAAAAGCGCGTACCTCAGGACGGGCGCTTCAAGGTCGCCGTGGGCGATCGGCAAATCGACTTTCGGGTGTCGATCATGCCCAGCATCTTCGGTGAGGACGCCGTACTGCGGGTGCTCGACAAGCAGGACTTGTCCGACCGGGTCAGCGGCGTGCAGTTGCAAGCCCTGGGCTTTGCCGACGAAACCCTGCGCGCCCTGCGCCGGCTGGCCGCCGAACCTTACGGCATGATCCTGGTGACCGGCCCCACCGGCAGCGGCAAGACCACCACCCTGTACGCCATGATCAGCGAGATCAACCACGGCGTGGACAAGATCATCACCATCGAAGACCCGGTCGAGTACCAACTGCCCGGCGTGCTGCAGATCCCGGTCAACGAGAAGAAGGGCCTGACCTTCGCCCGTGGCCTGCGCTCGATCCTGCGCCATGACCCGGACAAGATCCTGGTTGGCGAAATCCGCGACCCCGACACCGCCCAGATTGCCGTGCAGTCGGCGCTCACCGGCCACCTGGTGTTCACCACCATCCACGCCAACAACGTATTCGACGTGATCGGCCGCTTCAGCCAGATGCAGGTCGACCCCTACAGCTTCGTTTCCGCGCTCAATGCAGTGCTGGCCCAGCGCTTGATTCGCCTGGCCTGCCCGCACTGCGCCACGGCCTGCGAACACGATGACGACACCCTGTATGGCTCGGGCCTGACCCGCGAGGCCGTAGCCGGTTGGACCTTCGTGCGCGCCCAGGGCTGCGGCCAATGCCGGGGCAGTGGCTACCGCGGCCGCAGCGCCATTGCCGAACTGCTGCACCTGGACGACGACCTGCGGCAAATGATCGTGGAGCGCCGCCCCCTGGCGCAAATCAAGACGCTTGCCTGCCAGCGCGGCCTGCGCCTGCTGCGGGCCTCGGCCCTGGACCTGGTCCGCGATGGCCGTACCACCCTTGAGGAGATCAACCGTGTCACATTCATCTGATCGTTTCTGCGCTGTATTGGGCGCCGAGGGTGTCGGCCTGGGTCGCTGGCACAATAACCACCACCAATGGCTGGGTAGCCGTGAGTTCAGCTGCGATGCCGCCCAACCGGCCTGGGCAGCCGCCGTCGATGCACTGGCCGCGCTGCTGGCCGAGCATGCCGTACGTGGCGCCCAGTTGCGGGTATTGCTGTCGGCCCGCTACAGCCGCTTCTGCCTGGTGCCCTGGAGCGATGCCATCGGCCACCCCCGCGAACTGGATGCCTATGCCCGGGCCTGCTTCGAAAACCTCTACGGGCAGCCCTTGGACGACTGGCGCATCGTGCTGTCGCCTGAGCCTGCCGGTGCTGCCCGCATCGCCACGGCGCTGCCCGAAGCCCTGCTGCAACGGCTTCAGGCGCTGGGCCGGGAAAGCCGCCTGAACCTGCGTTCGGTGCAGCCGTACCTGATGGCCGCCTACAACCGTTGCTCGCCGCAGCTGGAGCAAGGCGACTTCCTGTTCGTGCTGGCCGAACCGCGCCGCAGCGTGCTGCTGCTGGCTGCAGGTGGGGCCTGGCAGCAAGTGCTGGCGCAAGGTTGTGCCGACAGTGACCAGGCCCTGCAAGCGCTGATCGAGCGCACCTGCGAGCTGTACGGCGAGCACCTGCCACGGGTGTACCTGCATGCCCCAGGCCGGGGCGACGTGCCGCAACTGGCGGCGGTGCAGCTGTGCCAGCCGGCCAGCGAAGCCGACCCGCTGTGCGCCATGTGGCGGGCGGTGGCCTGACATGCGCCGCCTCGACCTGGAATTCCAGCCCCGGCGCACCAGCCCTTTGGCCTGGTCGCTGCTTGCTCTGGGCAGCGCCGTGGTCGTAGGCCTGGTGCTGCTGCAACACAGCTTGCAGGCCGAGCAGGTCGACCTGGAGGCCAGCGTGCACAGCCTTGAGCTGCAACTGGGCCGCCGTCCGGCCACCGTAGCGCCACAAAACAGCGCTGCCAGCCGCGAGCAAGCCGAGCGTCTGGCACAGATGCGCAGTGTGTCGCAGCAACTGCAACGCCCCTGGCAGCAGCTGTTCGCCATGCTCGAAGCCATGCCCCAGGACGATGTCGCGTTGCTTGGCCTGACCCCGGATGCACGCAAGGGCCAGGTGCGCATTGCCGCCGAGGCACGCAACCTCGAAGCGATGCTGCAGTACCACCAGCGCCTGGAAGCCAGTGACGAGCTAAGCGATGTATCGCTGCTCAACCACGAGGTGCTGGCCGCACAGCCTGAGCACCCCGTGCGCTTCACCCTCACCGCCACTTGGGAGACCGGCCATGCGCGCCCTTGAATCGCTGAACAGCCTGATCCTCCAGGAGCGCCTGCGCAGTGTCGGCCCGGTCGGCCTGGCGGCGGTGGCCGTAGGCCTGCTGGCCATTGGTGTGGCCTGTGCCGGGGTGCTGCCGCAATGGCAGGACGTGCGCGAACTGCGCGCCACCGAAGCGGACGCCAGCGTGCAGGTAGGGCGGGTCAAGCGGGAGAGCTGAAAATTGCCGTCAAACCCGAACAGCAGGCCCTGGACAGCCTGCGTCAGCAACTGCCGGGGCAGCCCCAGGCCAGCGAGCTGATCGAGCGCCTGTATCACCTGGCCAGCGCCGAGCACATCAGCCTGGCCCGTGGTGAGTACGCCCTGGGCATCGACCCCAAGACCCAGCTGGCGCGCTACCAGATCGTGCTGCCGGTGCGCGGCAGCTATCCGCAGATTCGCGGCTTCCTCAAGGGCCTGCTCAAGCAACTGCCGACCCTGGTGCTGGAAGACCTCGAGCTGCAACGCAAACGCATTGGCGACAGCGAGCTCAATGCCCGCCTGCGCATGACCCTTTACCTGTCGAGGTCGTGATGAACACTCAACGTGCAGTCATCTGGGCCGGTTTCCTCGGCGTGAGCGCAGCGCTGGCCTGGGCACCCGGCCATTGGTTCGGCCAAGAAGACGCGCTGGCCCCGGTCGCCGGCAAGCCAGCTCCCACAGAGACTGCGGGCAGCGCCGCTTCTGCGGGTGCGGCTTTGGCCGCGAAAGGGCCGGACCAGGCCTCCAGAGACCTGTTCCCCACCCAGCAGTGGACCAAGCCCAAAGCCCTGGCCACCGTCACCGAACAACCCGTGGTTGCCGCGCCAGCAGTAGTGCCAGCGCCAACCGCTCCGGCACTGCCATTCGAATTCATCGGCCGCATGGGTGACCGCGACGACCTGCAGATCTTCTTGCAGAGCGGCGAAAAACTCTACGTCGTGCGCCAAGGCGACGTGATCGAAGACACCTATCGCCTCGATCGGGTTTCGGCCAGTGAGCTGAGCCTGGTCTACCTGCCTTTGCACCAGTCGCAGACCTTGTCTGTCGGGAGCGCACCATGAAGTCGTCGAAGCTGTGCAAGCCTGCTCCGTTCCTGCTCGTGGCGCTGTGCGTGGCCATTGCCGGCTGCGGTACCAGCGCGGTACGCAAGGACAGCGACCAGTTGATGAAAGAGGGCCAGTACGAGGCCGGCATTGCTCGCCTGGAAGAAGCCCTGCGCGATGACCCACGCGACACCGAGCTGAACATCGCCCTGGCCCACAGCCGTCAGGCGGCAGTCGAGGCGCTGATCACCCAGGCCGACGCCGACCGCATCCGCCACGACTTCGCCAATGCCCGCATGGGCTATGGCCGGGTGCTGACCCTGGAGCCGAACAACCGCCGCGCCCAGGAAGGCATCCGCCAGCTGGAACTGATCCGCACCCTCGACGAGCGCGTGGCGCTGGGCCAGGCCGCGCTGCGCCAGGGCGACCTGTTCGGTGCCGAGCGCTACATGCGCGAAGTGCTGCGCCTGGACCCGCAGAACCAGAAGGGCATGACCCTGCGCAGCGACATCGAAAACGTCCAGGCGCGCACAGCACAGCCATACCCGCAGTTGCGCAGCAAGCTGGAGCGGCCGGTGACCCTGGAGTTTCGCGATGCCAACCTGAAGACCATCTTCGAGGTGCTGTCGCAGGTCGCCGGCATCAACTTCATTTTCGACAAGGACCTGCGCCCGGACATGAAAGCCACCATCTTCGTGCGTGAAGTGCGCATCGAAGACGCCGTGGCCCTGCTGCTGGAGCAGAACCAGCTGCGCCAGAAGATCGTCAACGACAACACCGTGATGGTCTACCCCGACTCGCCACAGAAGACCAAGGACTACCAGGAACTGGTCATGCGCACGTTCTACCTGACCAGCATCGACGCCAACACCGCGCTGAACATGGTCAAGACCATGCTCAAGACCCGCGACGTGTTCGTCGACGAGCGCCTCAATACCCTGACCATGCGCGACACCCCGGATGCCGTGCGCATGGCCGAGAAGCTGCTGCAATCGCAGGACCAGTCCAACCCCGAGGTGGTGCTGGAGGTGGAGGTGATGGAAGTGGCCACCTCGCGCATCCTCGACCTCGGCCTGCAATGGCCCAACACCTTCGGCGTGCTGAGCAACGACGGCAAACCGGTCAGCGTGCTCGACCAGCTCAAGGGCATCGACTCCAGCCGCATCAGCATCTCGCCGGCGCCGCAGGCCAAGATCAACGCTTCGGACAAGGACATCAACACCCTGGCCAGCCCGGTGATCCGCGTCAGTAACCGCGAGCAGGCACGCATCCACATCGGCCAGCGGGTGCCGATCATAAGCGCCACCTCGGTGCCGTCCACCCAGGGCCCGGTGATCACCGAAAGCGTCACCTACCTGGACGTCGGTTTGAAGCTTGAAGTACAGCCCACCGTGCACTTGAACAACGAAGTGGCGATCAAGGTGGCGCTGGAAGTGAGCAACGCCACGCCGTTGGAAGCCACCCGCCAGGGCACCATTCCGGTCCAGGTCGACACCCGCAACGCGCAGACCAGCCTGCGCCTGCACGATGGCGAAACCCAGGTACTGGCAGGCCTGGTGCGCAATGACCACAACGCCAGCGGCAACAAAATCCCGGGCTTGGCGACATCCCCGGCCTGGGCCGGCTGTTCGGCAGCAACAAGGACGACATGAGCAAGAGCGAGCTGGTGCTGGCGATCACCCCGCGCATCGTGCGCAACCTGCCGTACCAGAGCCCGTCGGACATGGAGTTCTCCACCGGCACCGAGTCGGCCATGCAGGTACGCCAGATGGCCCCGCTGCCACCAATGGACGTGCCTGGCAATGCGCCAACCACCGACGCACCGGTCGTGGACAGCCAAATGGCGGTCGCCCCGGTCAACGGGAGCCCACGGCCATGAAAACCCGGCGCCGTATGCACGGCTTCAGCCTGATCGAGGTGGTGCTGACCCTGGCACTGCTCGGGCTGCTGGCCAGCATGGCCGCGCCGCTGACCGAAACCGTGGTGCGCCGTGGCAAGGAGCAGCAACTGCGCGAGGCGCTGTACCAGATTCGCGATGCCATCGACGCCTACAAGCGGGCCTTCGACGCCGGCTACATCGAGAAACGCCTGGATGCCAGCGGCTACCCGCCGAACTTGCAGGTACTGGTGGATGGCGTGCGCGATGTGCGCAGTGCCAAGGGCGCCAAGTTCTACTTCCTGCGGCGCATCCCGCACGACCCGCTGGTGGCGGCCAAGGATGAAGACGAAGGCGGCTGGGGCCTGCGCGCCTACGACAGCAGCCCCGACAACCCGCGCGAAGGCGAAGACGTGTTCGACGTGTACTCCAGGGCTCGAGGCAAAGGCCTCAACAGCATCCCTTACGGGCAATGGTGACAGCCATGAAACGCAGCAAAGGCTTCACCCTGATCGAACTGCTGGTGGTCATGGCGATCATCGCCACGCTGATGACCATCGCCATGCCGCGCTATTTCAACAGCCTGGAAAGCTCCCGCGAGGCCACCCTGCGCCAGAGCCTGGCGGTGCTGCGCGAGTCATTGGACCACTACTACGGCGACACCGGCCATTACCCGGACTCGCTGGAGCAACTGGTGGAGCAACGCTACCTGCGCAACACCCCGGTCGACCCGATTACCGAACGCAGCGATGCCTGGCAGTTGGTGCCACCACCCGAAGGCGTGGCCGGCGGCGTGGCCGATATCAAGAGCGGTGCCACAGGGAGGGCGCGTGATGGCAGCCTCTTCGCTGAATGGTAAGGCCCAAAGCGGCTTCACCTACCTGGGCGTGCTGCTGCTGATTGCGGTCAGCAGCGTGGCACTGGCCGCTACCGGCACGATCTGGGCCAGCGCCGCCCAGCGTGACCGCGAACGCCAACTGCTGTGGGTGGGCAGCCAGTACGCCCAGGCCTTGCGCAGCTACTATCGCGCCTCGCCGGGTTTGGCCCAGTACCCGCAGGACTTGGCCGACCTGTTGCAGGACAACCGTTTCCCCCAGGCCAGGCGGCACATTCGCAGGCTGTACCCCGACCCCATCACCAACAGCGACGAGTGGGGCCTGCTGCGCTCGATCGACGGCCGCATCACCGGCGTGCACAGCCGTTCGGACGCCACCCCATTCAAACGCAGTGGCTTCAGCGCCGAATGGACAGGCTTCGAGGGGTTGGAGCATTACAGCGACTGGCAGTTCGTCGCCGAGCAGGCCTTCAGCGAAAGTGCCGGCGGTGTGCAGACCCACAGCGGCCCGGGAGACACGCCATGAACAGCCTGGCAGCGCTGTGCCTGAGCCTGCTGTTGCTGGCCACCTCGGCCAAGGCCGGTAATGAAGACGAGATGCAAGGCTTTATCGTCGACAACACCATCTCGCACATCGGCCACGACTTTTATTACTACTTCGCCGACCGCCTGCGCGCCACCAGCCGCCTGGACTTCAACCTGGTGGTACGCGAACGCCCCGATGCCCGCTGGGGCAGCCTGGTGACGGTGGAATTCGAGCGTGAGGTGATGTACCGCCGCTTCCTGCCACCAAACACCACCGAACTGAAAGACGAGGCCGTTGCCGCCGCCGACCTGGTCAAGCAGCAAATCATTCAACGCAAGCTGCAACGCCTGCTGCAGGACACCACCGACTTGGAGAGGGACGAGCTATGAACCACCGCATTCCACGTTGCATCGCCGCCTGCCTGCTGGCCAGCGCTTTTGCTGCCCAGGCCACCGAGCTGGTGTACACCCCGGTCAACCCGGCGTTTGGCGGCAACCCATTGAACGGCACCTGGCTGCTGAACAACGCCCAGGCGCAGAACGACTACGACGACCCCGATCTCAAGGACCGTGCCTCGGCCTTTACCGGCACCACAGCCCTGGAGCGCTTCAGCAACCAGCTGGAGTCGCGGATGTTGTCGCAGTTGCTGGACAACATCAGCAACGGCAGCACCGGCAGCATGGCGACCGATGCGTTTCTCATCGACGTCATCGACGATTCCGGGGCCTTGAGCATCAAGGTCACCGATCGCGCCACAGGAGAAATTTCGATCATTGAGGTCAGCGGCCTGAACCCCTGAGAGGGAAGGGCTTTTATGTTGGGGAGAGAACACCATGAATCGTCTGCTGAGCACGCTGCTGATCCTCACCGCCCTTGGCCTGCAAACGGGTTGCAGCCTGCGCGAACCCATGTCGGCCGAACAGGACTCGGAAACCCCGACCCTGACCCCGCGGGCCTCGACTTACTACGACCTGATCAACATGCCACGCCCCAAAGGCCGGCTGATGGCCGTGGTTTACGGCTTCCGCGACCAGACCGGGCAGTACAAGCCGACCCCGGCCAGCTCGTTCTCCACCAGTGTCACCCAGGGTGCTGCCAGCATGCTGATGGACGCCCTGAGCGCCAGCGGCTGGTTCGTGGTGCTGGAGCGTGAAGGCCTGCAGAACCTGCTGACCGAACGCAAGATCATCCGGGCTTCGCAGAAAAAGCCTGATGTGGCGGAAAACATCATGGGCGAGTTGCCACCGCTGCAGGCCGCTAATCTGATGCTCGAAGGCGGCATCATTGCCTACGACACCAACGTACGCAGCGGCGGGGAGGGGGCTCGTTACCTGGGGATAGACATCTCCCGCGAGTATCGGGTGGACCAGGTGACCGTGAACCTGCGTGCCGTTGACGTGCGCACCGGGCAGGTGTTGGCCAACGTGATGACCAGCAAGACCATCTACTCGGTTGGCCGCAGCGCCGGGGTGTTCAAGTTCATCGAGTTCAAGAAACTGCTGGAAGCCGAGGTGGGCTACACCACCAACGAACCGGCGCAGCTGTGCGTGCTGTCGGCGATCGAGGCGGCGGTGGGGCATTTGCTGGCGCAGGGGATCGAGCGGCGGTTGTGGCAGGTGGCCGGGGATGCGGGGGATGGCAAGGCCACGGTGGACAAGTATTTGAGCCAGAATCAGCAGCCGTGAAACAGGTTGAACGGCACCGGTGCGGTCGACGTGGGTGAGGCATTTTGCGACACAAGGCCGCTCCTGAGCCTAACATTTTTGCCAGTAGAAATTTTTACCATTAGCCATGATTATCTTGTGTAAAGCTGGAGGTGGGGAATCATCGTGACACCTACGCTAGGAACGTTATTTGACACGTCACGTGGCAGACCGATGTCTGGTGCTTTTCCTTATTCGCCTTATGGTTTCGTTCCTCGGTCAACGAGTTTGCTCGGTTTTAACGGCGAGCGACTAGACCCGTGTACCTGTAGTTATCTGCTTGGGAGCGGTTATCGATTATTTAACCCTGCTCTGATGCGATTTGGTTCTCCGGACAGTGTAAGTCCGTTCGGGTACGGTGGATTGAATTCATATGGATATTGCCAAGGGGATCCAATAAATTTAAAAGATCCCAGCGGGCATGGCCCAGTGCCCCCAGGCTATGATTTTGTAGGGTATCATGGTAGTACGCTAAAACATCAAAGCTCGTTGTTAAGTGGCGTTCAGCTCAAGTCACGTCCTACGGTTCATCATGGCAAGGGGTTTTACTTTACGCAAGACAGAAAATTGGCTTGGCATTATGCAAGGAGAACAAGTAGTCGTGAACGGGATGGGTCAACTCCGCACGTGTTTGGAGTATATGTAAAAAATTTCAAAGAACTGAAGGCGGGAGCGGAAGTCGTTAACCTCTGGCGTGGCACTGATAGACGCGTCAAAGAAAGCTACCGGATTCGTGAATCAGTATTTAATAAAGTAAAAGTGCTGGAAACAACTTACGGCCATCTTGTTCGTAGAAATTCGTTTGTCAAAAATCCGGGGTCTCATTCGCAGCGCTATCAAGGATCTCAGGGATCTCAGGGCTTTCAGAGCTTCCAGACTTTTCAGGGTTATCAGGGTTATCAGGGTTATCAGAGTTTTCAGGGTAATCAGAGTTTTCAGAGCTTCCAGGGTTTTCAGAACTTCCAGAGTTTTCAGGGCTTCCAGAATATGCAGGATATTCGTGGAAATCAGAACTTTCGGGGCTTTCACAACTTTCAGTACCCTCAGTAGCAGAAAAAAGGCCGGTACGCTCTGGGAGTAAGCAATAACAATCCGTTTCATCCCCGCCTCACAGAAAAAGCCTAATGTCGGAGGGACATCATGGTCGAGCTGCCACCGCTGCAGTCCGCCAACCTGAAGCTGGAGGGTGGCATCATCGCCGACGACACCACCTGGGTATCGACACCTCCAGCCGTGATCTATCTTGAGGGCCTTTTCGCGGGCTTGCCCGCGAAGAGGCCAATGCGGTTGACAGAAGTGTTACGACAAATGCCCTCAGCTTGAAACCCTTCCCTGACCTCGGTAGTCTTTGCCCGCTGCTGTCAATCCAGCAGCCGGGTTTGGTAGCCCGCGATCAATCAAGGCGCACAAGCGCCCGCTCTGCGATACAGTTGGCGCTTTTTTGTGCCCGGCTGTTTCGTTTTATGGCGGCTGTGCGTAGGGCGCCTCCGTGCGCGCCGGTTTCCTTGATTCCCGGTCTACCAACCTGCGTACAGCCGTCACCACTTCGTTTGGTAGCGATCTGTGGCGGCTCCAGTGAATCAAGGAGCGACACAATGACAAAAGGCTTACCTGATCCTCCCGTACGCGCCACCACGGCGTCCTCCAGTTTTTCGACTTGTGAATGCAGCCATCCGCCGTTGTTTGCCGTGCGTGCAGGGGTGGACTACGAAGATGCGCTGGTGCATCTGTCCACGCTGCTCTCAGGGGGCGTTTGCGACCAACCTCAAGGCGTTGGAGTTGGCCAAGGGGACTTGTCGTGATCTGTTGTTGAGCAATGACCATGGGCTGGATTCGGCAAAGGCGGTGGTGGAGGCTTTGCTGGATGGGGTTGAAAGGCAGCAGCTGACCGGGCGAGGGAAGGCGGTACAGATGCAGGGTTTTTGAGGGCTGGCTCGGGGCCTGCGTATGGGCCTCCAGGTGCACGCCTATACAGGTTTGGCGCCTGTGAGATCGAGCGCCGCCCGCGCGGCGCATCGCGAGCTACGCTCGCTCCTACGTTTGTTTCGGGCCAATTATGTCTGTGGGATTTGCGCGCGAATGCCTTGGCACACGGCTCAATATCGCGTCGAACAAACAAGGCGGTCGCGCGCACCTGGCACAGGCGTTACTGGCCAAAAACAAACGTAGGAGCGAGCGTAGCTCGCGATGCGCCGCGCGGGCGGCGCTCGATATCCGCCCCACCCGAAAACCCAAGCCATACACCCCCAGCCATCCCCCAACCCATCAACCAGATGACGCCCAGCCATTTCTCCCGCACACTGCGGAAAATTCCCAAGCCCGTACCCCGCCACCTTGCGGGGCACAGCCGGAGTAGAAAATGGCGCGACAACTAATAACAAACGCCCACGACCCGCTGCACGAATCCCGCCAGGCCCGCCTGAAACTGGCCAGCGAAGGCGAGTTGCCGCTGGGCATGCTGCGCGACGAAATCGACGCTTCTTGGCGGCGCAGCCTAGGCCATGGCCTGGATTGCCTGCAAGGCGAACAAGTCGGCCTGGGCCTGGAACAGGGCCACGACCTGCGCATGCTGCTGGAGCGCAACCGCTTGCTGGTCGACGCCGTCACCCCCGAATTGGACTACCTGGTCGCCCGCCAGGGCAAGGCCGGTATCGTCATCCTCGGCGACGCCCAGGCCAACGTCCTGGCCATCGAAGGCCAGACGCACGTACTCAGCCGCGAGGGCCTGCGCGACCTGCATCCCGGCAGTTGCTGGAGCGAATCGCTGCGCGGCACCAATGCCATCGGCACCGCCGTGGTGGAAGGCCGGCCGACGTTGATCAACTGCGGTGAACACTACCTCGACCGCCTCAGCCCGTTCTCCTGCACTTCCGTGCCTCTGCGCGATCCGCGTGGCGAGGTGATCGGTGTGCTCGACATTACCCGCGAAGGGGTGATGGCGCAGCCGCAGGACAGCCTGTCGACACTCATGCTGGCCGCTGGCAACATCGAAAGCCGCATGTTCGGCCTGTGCCACCCGGACCAACTGGTGTTGGCCTTCCACAGCCGTCCGCAGTACCTCAACAGTGCCTGGCATGGCCTGCTGGCGCTGAGCCTGGACGGTGAAGTGCTGGCCGCCAACGACAGTGCCTGCCAGTTGCTGCAGGTGGCGCGCCAGGAGCTGATTGGCCGGCGCAGCACGGACCTGCTCGGTGAGCGTTCACCTGCGTTTATTGCACGCCTGTGGCAGGGCGGCGTGAGCAGCGTGCAAACCGCCAAGGGCGAGTTCTACTTCCGTGCCCTGCAGCTGCCGCGCCATGGCCGGGTCAATGGCAGTACGCCGGCAAGCAAGCCGACGCTGAGCAAGCAGTCGCCCGCGCTCGACGCGCTGGCCGGTGGTGACCCACGGCTGGCGCGCAACCTGCGCATGGCCCGCCAAGGGTTGGGCAATGGCCTGCCGGTGCTGCTGCTGGGCGAGACCGGTACCGGTAAGGAAGTGGTCGCCCGAGCCTTGCACCAGGCCAGCCCGCGTGCCGACAAACCGTTCGTGGCCGTCAACTGCGCGGCCATCCCCGAAGGGCTGATCGAGTCCGAGCTGTTCGGCTACCGCGAGGGTGCTTTCACAGGCTCCCGCCGGGGCGGCATGGTCGGGCGGCTGATGCAGGCCCATGGTGGCACACTGTTCCTCGACGAAATCGGCGACATGCCGCTGGCCTTGCAGGCGCGCCTATTGCGGGTATTGCAAGAGCGCCGTGTGGCGCCGCTGGGTGCCGGCGACGAGCAGGACATCGACGTGGCGTTGATTTGCGCCACCCACCGCGACCTCAAGCGTTTAGTGCAGGAGCAGCACTTCCGCGAAGACCTGTACTACCGGGTCAACGGCGTGTCGCTGCGCCTGCCGGCGCTGCGCGAGCGTGACGACCTGGCGGCGATCATTCAAGGCCTGCTGGACAAGTCCGATGCCCGTGGCGTCACGCTAGACCCGGCGTTGGCGGCATTGCTCGAAGGCTTCGACTGGCCAGGCAACATCCGCCAGCTGGAAATGGTGGTGCGCACGGCACTGGCCATGCGCGAGAACGGCGAGCAGGTGCTGACGCTGGACCACCTCACCGATTGCCTACTGGACGAGTTGGCCAGCGGCTCGGCGCCCTCCGGCAGCCTCAAGGACAACGAGCTGGAGCTGATCCGTGGCGCCCTTGCGCGCCACCAGGGCAATGTGTCGGCTGCCGCCGAAGCACTGGGCATCAGCAGGGCGACGCTGTACCGCAAGCTCAAACAGTTGCGCGGCTGAACCATGGGCCCATTGTTCGCAAAGCTGGTGGAGTCCAGCGACCCTGTACTCATGCGCCAGGCGTTGGCCTGGCTGTATGGTTTCGTGCGCCCGCACCGGCGCGCCATCGGCCTGCTGCTGGGTTTGTCGCTGGGCGCCTCGTTGCTGGCCCTGGCGCAACCTTGGCTGGTCAAGACGCTGATCGACGAGGGGCTGCTGGCCAAGGACTACCAGACCCTCTGGCACATGGCAGCGATCATGATCGGCGCAGGCCTGCTGGGCACGGTGCTGGCCGGCGTCAACCGCTACCTGCACACGCGCTTGTCTGGGCGCATTCTGTTCGCCCTGCGCGATGACCTGTACCGCCACCTGCAGCAGTTGTCGCCTACGTTCTATGGGCGGCGGCGCATGGGCGACATTCTTTCGCGGCTGGACGGCGATGTGGCGGAGATCCAGCGCTTTGCCGTGGATTCGCTGTTCTCGGCGGTGTCGGCGGTGATCGGCCTGGTGGGCGCGGTGGCGTTGATGCTGATGCTGTCGTGGCAGTTGTCGCTGTTGCTGGCGCTGCTGGTACCGATCGAGGTGCTGTGGCTGCGCTGGATGCGGCGCAAGGTAGAGCACGAGGTGCGAAACCTGCGTGAGCGTTCGGCGGATGTGTCGTCGTTTCTGGTAGAGACCTTGCCGGCGATGAAGTTCATCCAGGCGGCCGGCCAGCAAGGCCGCGAGGCAGGGCGGCTGGATCAGCTGGGCCAAGGCTACATGCGCCAGTTGCTGAAGGTGCAGGTGACCGAATTCTTCACCCAGGCCATTCCCGGTACGCTCACCTCATGGTGCCGCGCTTGCGCGTTTTTGGTCGGCGGCTGGTGGGTGATTCAGGGGACCTGGCAGTTGGGCGCGTTGATCGCCTTTTCCACCTACATGGGCATGGCGGTAGGGCCGGTGCAGAGCCTGCTGGGCCTGTACGTGGCGGTGCAGCGCATGGCCGTGAGCCTTGGGCGGGTGATGGAGCTGAAACGGGAAACCGTGGCCGTACGCCCGGCAGCCAACCCGCAACCCATACCCGATGGGCCAGGCGAATTGCGCCTCGAAGCACTGAGCTTTGCCCATGAAGGGCGCCAGGGTGCGGTGCTGAATAACGTACAGGTGTGTGTACCAGGCGGGCTGAAGGTGGCCATCAGCGGCGCTTCGGGGGTGGGCAAGTCGACCCTGATCGACCTGTTGCAGCGCTTCTACGACCCGGACGCTGGGCGCATCCTGCTGGACGGGACCGACCTGCGCGAGCTGGACTTGGCAGCGCTGCGTAGGCGTATCGCCGTCGTCAGCCAGGACATCGTGCTGTTCCGTGGCACTCTGGCGCAGAACCTGGCCTACGGCGTGCCCGAGGCCAGCCGCGCAGAGCTTGAGCGTGTGGTGCGCCTGGCGCGGCTGGACGGCCTGGTCGACAGCCTGCCGCTGGGCCTGGACGGCTTGCTGGGCGAACGTGGCCAGCAGTTGTCCGGCGGCCAGAAGCAACGCATCGCCATCGCCCGTGCGGTGTTGCAGGCCCCGGCGATTCTGGTGCTGGACGAGGCCACCTCGGCGGTGGACGAAGCCACCGAACGTGAGGTGATCGCAGCTATCGACCAGCTGTTTGCCAGCCGCACGCGGATCCTCATCAGCCACCGCGCGTCGACTTTGGCTGATGCCGACCTGCACTTGCAGTTGCATGACGGCCAGTTGCAGGTACTGCCGCAGGAGACGGTCAAACATGGGCGCTGACGTGCGCGTTGGGGTCATCGACAGTGGCTGCTCGCGGGAGCAAACCAACGGCTTGCTCGATGCCCGCCGTTTCTGGCTGGAAGACGGCCAGTTACGTGAAGGCGCAATGCTGCCCGACGAGCTAGGGCATGGCGGTGCCGTGCTGGCCAGCTTGCAACGGGAGGCTGGCCCTGTGCCGTTGCTGGTGGCCCAGGTGTTCGGCGGCCAGGCCAGCACCAGTGCCTTGCAGGTGGCGGCAGCGCTGCTGTGGCTGGTGGAAGCGGGGGCTACGCTGGTTAACCTGAGCCTTGGCCTGCAGCAGGACCGACCGGTTTTGCATCAGGCCTGCGCTGAGGCCTTGGCTGCGGGCGTGGTGTTGTGTGCATCCAGCCCGGCACAGGGCGGGCCCGTATTCCCAGCCAGCTACCCAGGCGTGATTCGGGTGACCGGTGATGCACGTTGCGCGCCCGGCCAGTGGTCGTGGCTGGGCACCCGGCAGGCGGACTTTGGCGGTTATGTAGGGACGGGCGGCAGAGCGGGCGCTAGCCTGGGTTGTGCGGCATTGAGCGGTAGGATTGCGGCGTTGCTGCGTGCCGAGCCGGGCATGGATCGCCAGCGAATCCATGAGTGGTTGCGTCAGCATGCGACGTTCTCAGGCCCAGAGCGACGGGGGGCGAGCCATGCCTGAACCGCACATTGTGGTGTTGGGTGCCGGCCCTGCGGGTGCGGCCACGGCCATAGGCCTGCGGCGGCTGGGTTATACCGTGACGGTGGTGTCGCAGTGGCGCCGTTTCGCGGCTGTTGAAGGGGTTTCGCAACGGGTGCTGGAGGGCTTGCGGCATGCGGGCCTCGGCGGTGCTTTGAGCCAGGCGGCCACGCCGGCTACCCGGCAGGTGCACTGGAATGGCCAGCACCTGCGAATGAACCAGGAGTTCTTGCTGGATCGGCAACGGTTTGATCGGGCGCTGCGCAACGATCTTCAGCGTGCCGGTGTAAGCGTGGTCGAGGGGCGGGTACGCGAGGTGGTGCACGAGGGCGGTCATCATGTGCGTCTTGACGATGGGCAAGTGCTGACGGCTGATTTTCTCGTCGAGGCCCGAGGCCGCCAGGCACCGCTGGCCGCAGACCGCCTGCGCGGGCCGGAAACAGTCAGCCTGCTGAATGTCTGGCAGGGTAGCCCTGGCGCGCCTGCGTCGGCAGTGGAAAGCCTGGAGGATGGCTGGGCGTGGATGGCGCGGCTGGCAGATGGCCGTTGCTACTGGCAAGTCACCCAGGACGCTGCAGGCCTGCCGGGTAAGGCCGGGTTGGCCGATTATTGCGCGACGCTGCGGGCACGCAGCGGGTTGGTCGCGGAGCTGTTCGACGATCAGGCGTTGGTGCCGGCACAGGTGCATGCACGCAGCAGTACTGCCATTCTGGCGGGCGAATGCGTCGGGCATGACTGGATACGGGTGGGTGATGCGGCGATGGCCGTTGACCCGCTGTCGGGTAACGGGATTTTCCAGTCACTGTCTTCGGCGTTGCAGGCGCCGGTGGTGATCAACACCTTGCTGCGCCGGCCCGAGCGGGCGGTGTTGGCGTGGCAGTTTCACCAGCAGCGGGTCGAACAGCTGTTTTTGCGATTTGCCCGCATTGGGCGGGATTTCTATGGGCAGGAGCAAGGGCGGGTAGGGCAGCCATTTTGGGCTCGGCGCCAAGGCTGGCCGGATGCGCAGCCCTTGCATACGGCCGCGGATTGGAGCGCCGTGCGGGTTGAACGGCGGCCTGTGTTGCGCGACGGTCTGGTGGACGAGGCCGAGGTGGTGGTGACGGCGGACCAGCCGTTGGGGGTGTGGCATTTGCAGGGGGTGGAGTTGGCGCCTGTGGTACGGGCGTTGCTGGGTGGCCTGGCAATTGGGGCGGTTTTGTCGGGCTTACCGGGTGAGCAGCAGATGATGGTGCGGCGGTGGCTGGTGGAGCAGGGGTTGGCTTGAGATGGCCGGGGCCGCTTTGCGGCCCATCGCGACACAAGGCCGCTCCTACACAGGTACAACATCGCCTGTGATGCTTGCGCTGTACTTGTGTAGGAGCGGCCTTGCGTCGCGAAAGGGCTGCGAAGCAGCCCCAGGCTGCAGAGTCAAAAAAAGGTCCCGACAATCAGTTGCATGTAGGCCCCCGTATCCCGCCCACCCAATTGCGTGCCGCCGTTGTTCGCACTGCGCTCCGGCTTATAGAACCCTACCAACGGGCTGATCAGCAGGTGCTCGTTGACCATCCATTCCACGTACAGGTCCAGCTCACGCCCGCCGAGGTTGCCCTGATCCGTGTCCAGCGTATCGAAGTCGAAGTACAGCGCGCCGACGGTCAGGTTGTCCCGTGGCTTGCCTTTCAGCGCCACATGGTGCACCTGGCTGTTCTTGTTGAACGGCCCGGCATAGTTGGCCGCTACTTCACCCTGGAACCAGGTGCCATAGCCTCGGCTCAGGCCATAGAACAGTGGGTCGAAGCCTTCGGAGAAGCGGCTGTAGCGGTAGGTGGCAGTCGGTGACCAGGGCAATTCGGAGAAGGTCCAGTTGCCCTCCAGGTACCAGGCATTCTCGCGCCCACCGGTCTTGTCCTGGCTCACGTACTCGGCGGCCAGTTCCAGGTCCTTCACGCCCACATTGCCGCGCCCGCGCAGGCTGGCGGTGTCCATGCCGTCGCGGTGTTCCAGGCCCATGATTTGCGCGTAGCGTTGGTCCACGTCCAGGCCGCGGATCCAGCTGAGGCCCACGGTGCCGGCGTCGGCGACGTGTTCCAAATTGGCTACCGCCAGCGAGGTATCGGCCTGGTAGTGGTTGTCGGACTTCAGCCACATCAGGTCGCCGCGCCAGCCCTGCTTGCCGCCCAGGCGCAGCACGGCGGTGCGGTCGAAGGCTTTACGGGCGGCCAGGTAGTAGGCGCCGCCGCGATCGAAGTTGGCGCCCAGGTCGACCTTGCCCAGGTTCACCGGGTCGCCCTGGATCAGAAAACCATCGCCCAATGTCACTACCTGGCGACCGCCTGAAATGTCCACGCCGTCTTCGCCCAGGGCCGGGAACAGGTTGGCCGAGCGCCAGCCCAGGTACAGGTCTTCGATGGCTGTGCGGCGTTCGTCGCCCAGGGTCAGGCCGGCGGCATCGCCATCGCCCCAGGTGGCGGAACTGAGCAGGTTGACGGCCCCGTAGAGGGCGCCGCTGTCGGCCAGGGCCTGGCTGCCGCTAAGGCCATATTTGACGTAGCCTTCTTGCCAGGCGGTGCTGCCGGGCTGGCGGTTGCCGGCCTGGTTGAAGCTTTCGTCGCTGTGGAACACACCGAACAGGGCTTCGAGGTCGGCGTTGAGGGTGGTGCCGTTGTGGTTGTAGAGCTCGTAGGCTTGGCTGGCGGGTGCGGCCACCAGCAGGGCCAAAGTGCAGGCGAGTGTGTGCCTCATGGGTTTGCTCCATGGTTTTTATTGTTGTTTTTAGTTGCCTGGGCCGGCCCTTTCGCGGGTAAACCCGCTCCCACAGGGACCCCACAGTTTTCCGGCTTGTGGTGATCCTGTGGGAGCGGACGAGCCCGCGAAGAGGCCGCTACAGGTAAATGATCAGAGCTTGATCAGCACCGATTTGAGCTCGGTGTAATGCTCGATGGCTGCTGCGCCCATCTCGCGACCAACGCCAGACATCTTGTAGCCACCAAACGGCAGTGCCGGGTCCAGTGCGCTGTGGCAGTTGACCCATACCGAACCCGACTTGATGCGCGGGATCATGCGGTGCACGGCGGCCAGGTCGTTGGACCAGATGCTTGCGCCCAGGCCATAGGGGTTGTCGTTGGCCATGCCGATCACTTCGTCGATGTCATCGAACGGCATTGCCACCAGCACCGGCCCGAAGATTTCTTCTTGTACCAGGCGGTGGCGCTGGTCGACATCGACAATCACCGTCGGCTTGACGAAGTAACCCGGCCCGAAGCCTTCACCGCCACAGGCGATGGTCGCGCCCAGTTCGCGGCCAAGCTCGATGTAGCCGGTGACGCGGTCCTGCTGCTTGGCCGAGATCAGCGGGCCCATCTGCACCGCTGGGTCCAGCCCGTTGCCCAGTTTCATGCCATTGGCGATGCCGGCGATGTCGGCCACCACGTTGTCGAAGTGCTTGCGGTGCACATACAGCCGCGAGCCCGCGCAGCACACCTGGCCCTGGTTGAAGAAGATTGCCGTGGCCGCACCGGCTGCGGCTTCCTGCAGGTTGGCGTCGGGCATGACGATGGTCGGCGACTTGCCGCCCAGCTCCAGGGTGACGCGGGTCATGTTGTCCATGGCCGCCTTGCCGATCAGCTTGCCGACTTCGGTCGAGCCGGTGAAGGTCAGCTTGTCCACCCCAGGGTGGCGACTGAGCGCAGCGCCCGCGTTCAGGCCTGTACCGGTGATTACGTTGAAAACGCCTGCCGGGTAGCCGGCTTCGTCTACCAGTTCTGCCAGCTTGAGCACGCTCAGTGGGGTTTCATCGGCGGGCTTGAGCACCACGGTGCAACCGGTGGCCAGGGCTGGGCCGAGTTTCCAGCAGGCCAGCAGCAGCGGGAAGTTCCAGGCGACGATGGCGCCGACCACGCCCACCGCCTCGCGGCGCACGAAACCATGGAACTGGTCGTTGGGCATCAACGGCATGGAGGCTTCGACGGTGCTACCCTCGATCTTGGTGGCCCAGCCGGCCATGTAGCGCAGGAAGTCGATGGCCAGTTGCACGTCCATCACCTGGGCGACGGCGGCGCTCTTGCCGTTGTTCAGGCACTCCAGTTCGGCCAGCTGGCGGGCGTCGCGCTCCATCAGGTCGGCCAGGCGCCACAACAGGTTTTGCCGCTCGCGCGGACGCAGGCGGCTCCAGGGCGAATCATCGAAGGCTTGACGTGCCGCGCGCACGGCGCGATCGACATCCTCGGCCTCGGCGGCGGGCACTTCACCCAGTACTTCGCCGGTGGCCGGGTTGCGGAACGACAGGGTGCGACCGCTGGCGGCGTCCTGCCACTCGGCGCCGATGCGCATCTTCAGCTTGCGTTCGAGAAAGGCGCGGGTGGCGGGCAGGATGGGCAGTTCGGAAAGCATGGGACGGTGCCTCTTGTCATTGGATGTGGCGGGCACCGGCGCAATGGCCGTGCCAACCTGGGCAGATGGCGGCAAGGCCTTGAGCTGACTGGGTTTTGCCGTGACGCAAGGTTCGGTTTGCAAAGGTGCGCTGTTGCACAATGAGACGGTGTGAGACGGTGGTGAAACAGCGGCTCTCAGGGCCAGCAGCCGACATGTCAGGTGTTGTCTCAACCTGAAACACACTGTCGCGAAATGGCACGCTGCAATTGGCCATCCGTGCTGCTGGCCAAGCCCCGGAAACTGCCTAAAAGGTTGAAAGGCAACACTTTTACAGCACCTGGCACAGTTCCTGTATCACAACCGTCACATGCACACCTGCTGTACCAAAGCGTGCGAAAACGATAAGAACAACAACCGTGGAGGTCTGACCTTGAAGACGACTCGACTCCGGCGGCATGCGGGCAAACTGGCGCTGGTCGCCGCCGCGCTGCTGAGCACCCAGGCCATGGCGGCCGAGCAGGGCCCGAGCCTGTTGCAGAACAAGTGCATGGGTGCCATATCCCCGAAGGCAACGACACCTATAGCCGCATCAGCCACCAGCGCAAGACGCCGGAAGGCTGGCTGATGAGCATTGCCCGCATGCAGATGATGCACGGCCTGCAGATCAGTGACGACGACCGTCGCACGCTGGTCAAGTACCTGGCCGACAAGCAGGGCCTGGCGCCCAGCGAAACCGATGGCGTGCGTTACGCCATGGAGCGCCGGCTCAATACCGTCGAGCACTTCGACACCCAGCTCAGCGAGACCTGTGGCCGTTGCCACTCCGGTGCCCGCGTCGCCTTGCAACGGCGCCCGGCCAAGGAGTGGGAACACCTGGTCAACTTCCACCTTGGCCAATGGCCGTCCCTTGAGTACCAGGCCCAGGCGCGTGACCGCGATTGGCTGCCGATTGCCCTGCAACAAGTGGTGCCGGAGCTTGCCAAGCGCTTCCCGATGGAAAGCGCAGCCTGGGCCGAATGGCAGAAGGCCAAACCCAAGGCAGACGCACTGCCGGGGCAGTGGGCATTCAGCGGCCATATGCTTGCCAAGGGCGACGTACGTGGGGTGATGAGCGTCACGGCTGGGGAGGGCGATACCTTCAAGGTCGAGGTCAAGGGCGCTTACGCCGACGGCACGCCGTTCAACGGCAGCGGCACGGCGATCCTCTACAACGGCTATGAGTGGCGTGGCAACGTCAAGGTCGGCGATGCCAACCTGCGCCAGGTGTTCGCCGCGCTGGATGGCGAGATGAAAGGCCGTATGTTCGAAGCCGAACACGATGAACGCGGCCTGGACTTCACTGCGGCGAAGGAAGGCAAGGCGCGCCTGCTGGCGGTTCAGCCGGCATTCATCAAGGCCGGCGGCGAAAGCGAGATCACCCTGGTGGGTAGCGGCCTGGACGGCAAGCCCGACTTGGGTGCAGGGGTGGAAGTGACCGAGGTGCTGGAGCAAACCCCGACCCTGGTACGGGTCAAGGCCCGCGCCGCGGCAGACGCCAAGCCTGGCCAGCGCGAGGTTGCGGTGGGCGCGCTCAAAGGTGTCAACCTGGCGGTCTACGACAAGGTCGACGAAGTGAAGGTGGTGCCGGCGTTCTCCATCGCCCGCATTGGCGAGAACGGCGCTTCGGTGCCGAAAGTGCAGGGCCGCTTCGAGGCCGAAGCCTGGGGTAAAGACGCCAGCGGACAACCGCTGCGCATCGGCTACCTGCCGGCCACCTGGAAGGTCGAGCCGTTCAACGAGCGTGCGGTCGAGGACGAAGACGTCAAGTTCGCCGGGCAGATGCAGGCTGATGGCGTGTTCGTACCAGGCGGTGCCGGGCCCAACCCCGAGCGCAAGATGATGACCAACAACGCCGGTAACTTGAAAGTCATCGCCACGCTGGCCGACGGTGGCCAGACCGGCGAAGGGCACATGATCGTCACCGTACAGCGCTGGAACAACCCGCCGCTGCCATAACGGCAGGGCGCAACGGTTTTCCAACGGATCGATTATCGGGAGGTCGCCATGGGCGTACTACTGAACCTGGTCGAGCGTAACCTGCACGAAGTGCAGGTCGATGCCGACCGCATGCTGTTCCATATTCCCAGCAGCTCGCTGTTTGCCACCGATGCGGTGACCGGCAGCATCATCGACGCTTTGCGCCAGCAAGGCTGCTCGGCCGAGGAGCTGATGCAGCGCCTTGGCCAGCAGTTTGCCGGCGACGATATCCAGGACACCCTGCGCGAGCTGATCGCGCTGGAGCTGGTCAGCGACGGCTCGCCGCTGACCCCGGAAATCGCCCTGAAGCAGGTCGAACGCACCGCGCTTAACACCGTGGTTCTGAACGTCAACACTGGCTGCAACCTCAGCTGCACTTATTGCTACAAGGAAGACCTGGACAAGCCTTCCGCCGGCAAGAAGATGAGCACCGCCACCGCCGAGGCCTCGGTGGAGATGCTGCTCAAGGAATCGCCCAACGAGGAGCGCTACAGCGTGGTGTTCTTCGGTGGCGAGCCACTGTCCAACCGGCCGTTGATCGAGCACATGGTGGCTTACTGCGAACGGCGTTTCGCCGAGGCGGGCAAGCAGGTGGAGTTCATCATGACCACCAACGCCACCTTGCTGACCGAAGAAATCATCGACTGGCTCAACGTCCACCGTTTCGGCCTGTCGATCAGCATCGACGGCCCCAAGACCGTGCACGACCGTAACCGCATCACCGTGGGTGGGCAGGGCACCTATGACGTGGTGCGGCGCAAGGCCGACCTGCTGCTGTCGCGCTACACCAGCCGCCCGGTGGGCGCGCGGGTCACGCTGACCCGTGGCATTACCGATGTCGAAACCATCTGGAACCACTTGTTCAATGAAATGGGCTTCGCCGAAGTCGGCTTTGCCCCGGTGACCTCGGGCGACATGGCCGATTTCAACCTCACGAGCGAAGAGCTGGTGCAGGTGTTCGCCAACATGAAGGCCCTCGGCCGGCGTTACCTGGAGGCGGCGCTGGAGCACCGCAAC
This sequence comes from Pseudomonas putida, assembly GCA_041071465.1. Classification (NCBI taxonomy): domain Bacteria; kingdom Pseudomonadati; phylum Pseudomonadota; class Gammaproteobacteria; order Pseudomonadales; family Pseudomonadaceae; genus Pseudomonas; species Pseudomonas putida. Next base: position 4,864,045 of record CP163498.1, read on the forward strand.
ATCGGTTTCTCCAACCTGCACCAGTTGATCACCGACATCCACGAAGGCCACAAGAAGGCCCTGCCGTGTGGCGCCGGGCTGAAGATGCTGGCGGTTGACCACGAGGGCGAGCTGAACTTGTGCCACCGCTTCACCGGCTCCAGCCTGCCGACCTTCGGCAATGTGCACCAAGGGGTGAAGCAGGCGCAGCTCAACGACTTCCTGTCACAACGCCTGGACCGTAGCAACACCGGCTGTGAAAGCTGCCGCATCCGCAACCTGTGCTCGGGCGGCTGCTACCACGAAAGCTATGCACGCTACGGCGACCCGCAGCACCCGACCTACCACTATTGCGAACTGATGCGCGACTGGGTGGACTTCGGCATCGAAGTCTACAGCCGCATCATGGCCGCCAACCCGGCCTTCATCGATCGCTACATCACCCCGCGGAAGGCGCACTGACATGAAGCACTTGAAGCCCCTGAACAACAAGGCGCGCATCCTGGAGCAGGCCGCCGCCGAAGACCGTGTCGAAGAAGTGATGGCCATGAGCGCGGTGGCAGGCTGCACGGCCACCACCGACCCGGGCTGGGAAGTGGATGCCTTTGGCGGCGTCAGCTCGTTGTGCCAACCGATGGAGGCCGACCTGTATGGCTGCTCCGACCCTTGCTGGTGGCCAGCCCAGGTGCCGGACATGATGAGCACCTACCAGGACTGGAACGCCCAGGCGACCAACTCGGCGGACGACTGGCGCAACCTCGGCACCGTGTTCCCGAAAGACAAGTGACGGCCCAACAAGAATGACAAGGGGAAACCGCATGAAAGCTGGACGCTGCGCGCAACTTGCGCTCACCATCGCCGCCACGGCCTGCGCCGGGCTGGTACAGGCCGACGACACCGGGCCGGCACTGAAGGCTGGCCACGAATACATGATCGTGACCAACTACCCGAACAACCTGCATGTGGTCGATGTGGCCAGTGACACGGTCTACAAAAGCTGCCAGATGCCCGACAAGTTCGGCCCTGGCACCGCAATGATGGCGCCGGACAACCGCACCGCCTACGTGCTCAACAACCACTACGGCGACATCTACGGTATCGACCTGGACACCTGCAAGAACACCTTCCGCGCCAACCTGTCCAGCGTGGCAGGCGAAGTCGGCCGGTCGATGTACTCGTTCGCCATCAGCCCCGATGGCAAGGAAGTGTACGCCACGGTCAACCCGACCCAGATGCTGAACGACCATTACGTGGTCAAACCGCCGCGGCTGGAGGTGTTCAGCACCGCCGATGGCCTGCAGGCCAAGCCGGTGCGTACCTTCCCGATGCCGCGCCAGGTGTACCTGATGCGCGCCGCTGACGATGGCAGCCTGTTCGTCGCAGGGCCGGACATCTACAAGATGGACGTGAAGACCGGCAAATACACAGTGGCCCTGCCGTTGCGCAACTGGAACCGCAAGGGCTACAGCGCCCCGGACGTGCTGTACTTCTGGCCGCACCAGAGTCCGCGCCACGAGTTCACCATGCTGTACACCATTGCCAAGTTCAAGGACGACAAGCAGGACCCGGCCACCGCCGAGCCGCTGTATGGCTACCTGAGCGTCGACCTGAAGACCGGCAAGACCCACACCCAGGAGTTCGCCGACCTGACTGAGTTGTACTTCACCGGCCTGCGCTCGCCCAAGGACCCGAACCAGATCTACGGCGTGCTCAACCGCCTGGCCAAGTTCGACATCAAACAGCGCAAGCTGATCAAGGCGGCTAACCTGGAGCACACTTACTACTGCGTCACCTTCGACAAGAAGGGCGACAAACTGTACCTGGGCGGCACCTTCAACGACCTGGCGGTGTTCAACCCGGAAACGTTGGAGAAAGTGAAGAACATCAAGTTGCCGGGTGGTGACATGTCTACCACGACGCCCCAGGTGTTCATCCGCTAGATCGGTGTGGGCCTGTTCGCGGGTTTACCCGCGAACAGGCCGGTACAAAAAACACAAGAACAACAAGAGAACGCCCATGCCCCAGCCAAGCTACTCCCAGGGCAACCAGGACAAGGCCCTGCTTACCCAGTGCATCGGCGACGCCTTCGACGCCACTGTCGCTCGCTTTCCCGAGCGCGAGGCGCTGGTGGTGCGCCACCAGGCCCTTCGCTACACCTGGCGGCAACTGGCCGAGGCCGTCGACCAGCATGCTCGCGCGCTGATGGCCCTGGGCGTGCAGCCCGGTGACCGCCTGGGTATCTGGGCGCCCAATTGCGCCGAGTGGTGCATTACCCAGTTCGCCAGCGCCAAGGTTGGCGCAATCCTGGTCAACATCAATCCGGCCTACCGCTCCAGCGAGCTGGACTATGCGCTCGGCCAGTCCGGCTGCCGTTGGGTGATCTGTGCCGATGCGTTCAAGACCTCCGATTACCACGCCATGCTGCAGGGCCTTGTACCTGGCCTGGCCAGCGGTCAAGCGGGCGCGCTGATCTGCGAGCGTTTTCCCGAACTGCGTGGCGTGGTCAGTCTGGCCGTTGCGCCCCCACCTGGGTTCCTCGCCTGGCACGACCTGCAGTCCCGCGCCGAGGCCGTCAGCCGCGAGGCCCTGGCCCAGCGGCAGGCACAACTGCGCTGCGACGATCCGATCAACATCCAGTACACCTCGGGGACTACCGGCTTCCCAAAGGGCGCCACCCTCAGCCACAGCAACATTCTCAACAACGGCTACATGGTGGGTGAAAGCCTGGGCCTGACCGAACATGATCGGTTGGTAGTGCCGGTGCCGCTGTACCACTGCTTCGGTATGGTCATGGCCAACCTTGGCTGCATGACCCACGGCAGCACCTTGATTTATCCCAACGATGCCTTCGACCCTTTGGCTACCCTGCGCGCGGTGGCGGAGGAGAAAGCCACGGCGTTGTATGGCGTGCCGACCATGTTCATTGCCGAGCTGGACCACCCGCAGCGCGGCGAGTTCGACCTGTCGAGCCTGCGCACGGGGATCATGGCCGGCGCTACGTGCCCGATCGAGGTGATGCGCCGGGTGATTGGCGAGATGCACATGGCCGAGGTGCAGATTGCCTACGGCATGACCGAGACCAGCCCGGTGTCGCTACAGACCGGCGCCACTGACGACCTGGAGCGCCGCGTGACCAGCGTGGGGCGCACCCAGCCACGGCTGGAGAACAAAGTGATCGACAACGACGGCGGCACAGTGCCGCGCGGTGAGATTGGCGAGCTGTGCACGCGTGGCTACAGCGTGATGCTGGGTTACTGGAACAACCCCAAGGCCACGGCCGAGAGCATCGATGAAGACGGCTGGATGCACACCGGCGACCTGGCAGTGATGGACGAACAAGGCTATGTGCGGATTGTCGGGCGCAGCAAGGACATGATCATTCGCGGCGGTGAGAACATCTACCCGCGTGAGCTGGAAGAGTTCTTCTTCACCCACCCAGCGGTGGCCGATGTGCAGGTGATTGGCGTGCCGTGCAGCAAGTATGGCGAAGAGATCGTCGCCTGGGTGCGGCTGCACCCAGGGCATGCTGCCAGTGAAGAAGAACTGCGAGAGTGGGCCAAGGCGCGAATTGCGCACTTCAAGGTGCCCCGGTACTTCCGCTTTGTCGACGAGTTCCCGATGACGGTGACCGGCAAGGTGCAGAAGTTCAGGATGCGCGAGATCAGCGTCGAGGAACTGACTGCCAATTGATGTAGGGGCCGGCACAGGCAGCAGAGGATCTCAGCCTTGCAGCAGTTCCGGGCTGTTGAAGTTGCTTAGCCGACAATCATCGTCGGCACACGCCAGCCCTTGCACCGCCTCGCGCAGCAAGGCCTTCTGCAAGCTCCGCTCACCCGCCGCCCAGGCTTGTTCCAGCACCGGCAACACCCGTTTTGGCAGCACGCTGAACATCGGCTGCCAATACTCACCCTGACGCACCATCGCCGCACTGTCATTGGCCTTCGCCAGCCGCAGCAGGTCTTCGATCAACACCTGATCGACACGTGGTGCATCGCAGGCCAGCAGCACAACCCATTCATGCCGTGCCACCTTGAGCCCGGCAATCACTCCCGCCAAAGGCCCGGGGAAGTCCGCCTCGGCATCGCCCACCACCTGGTCGGCATACGCCCGGTAGGCCTCCTGGTTACGGTTGCAGGAAATCACCAGGTCGTCGCTCAGCGGGCGCACCACTCGCTGTACATGCGCCACCAAGGGTTCGCCCTGCCAGTCGATCAAACCCTTGTCGCGGCCGCCCATACGCTGCCCGCGACCGCCGGCAAGGATGAGGATGGAGCAGGGGGGAAATGCATCAGGCATGAAAAAGGGTTCCGGGCAGTCATTGCCGGGAACCCTCCCATTTCACGCGGGGCTTGTCCAGTCAGCTTTCACCGGCCACCGGATGCGTGGCAGCGTTTTGCGTCTGGCGCCGCCCGGACAGGCGCATCACCACCACGAAGAACACCGGCACGAACACCACCGCCAGGGTGGCGCTGAGCATGCCGCCGATCACCCCGGTGCCGATCGCTTGCTGGCTGGCGGAACTTGCGCCGCTGGCGATGGCCAGTGGCACCACGCCGAGGATGAACGCCAGCGAGGTCATCACGATCGGCCGCAGGCGCAGGCGGGCGGCTTGTACGGCAGCGTCGACGGCGTCCACGCCCTGATCGACCAGGTGCTTGGCGAACTCGATGATCAGGATGGCATTCTTCGCCGACAGGCCGATCAGAGTAATCAGGCCAACTTTGAAGAATACATCGTTGGGCATGCCGCGCAGGGTCACGGCCAGCACTGCACCCAGCACGCCGAGTGGTACCACCAGCAGTACCGCAGTCGGGATCGACCAGCTTTCGTACAGCGCCGCCAGGCACAGGAACACCACCAGCAACGACAGCGCCATCAGCATCGGTGCCTGGCTGCCGGAAAGGCGTTCCTGCAGGGACAGGCCGGTCCATTCCAGGCCGGCACCGGCTGGAAGCTGCGCCACCAGGCGCTCGACTTCGGCCATGGCCTCACCGGAGCTGTAGCCGGCCGCCGGTTCGCCGGAAATCGACACCGCCGGGTAGCCGTTGTAGCGGGTCAGCTGCACCGGGCCGCTGACCCATTTGGCCTGGACGAACGCGCCCAGTGGCACCATCTTGCCGCTAGTGTTGCGTACGTGGATTTTCAGCAAATCCTCGACCTGGCTGCGCTGGTTGCCTTCGGCCTGCACCACCACCCGCTGCATGCGGCCCTGGTTGGGGAAGTCGTTGACGTAGCTGGAGCCCACAGCCACGTCCAGCACCGTGCCGATATCGGCAAACGATACGCCCAGGGCATTGGCCTGGCGGCGGTCGATTTCCAGCTGCACTTGCGGGCTTTCCGCCAGCGAGGCTTCACGCACGTTGGTCAATACCTTGCTTTTGCCGGCGCTTGCCAGCAACTGGTCACGGGCCGCCATCAGTTCGGCGTGGCCCATGCCGCCACGGTCCTGCAGGCGGAACTCGAAGCCGGTCGATTCGCCCAGGCCGTCGATTGGGGGTGGCAGTACCGAGAAGGCGATGGCGTCCTTGAGCTGGCTGAAGGCCATGGTCGCGCGGTCGGCGATCGACTGGGCGCTGTCATCGGTGCCGCGCTCGGACCAGTCCTTGAGCGTGGTGAAGGCCAGCGCCGCGTTCTGCCCGCTGCCGGAGAAGCTGAAACCGAGAATCAAGGTGGTGTTGCCCACCCCCGGTTCCTCGGCGTTGTGCGCCTCGATCTGCGCGGCTACCTGTTCGGTGCGCATGCGGCTGGCACCGGGCGGCAGTTGGATGTCGGTAATGGTGTAACCCTGGTCTTCGGTGGGCAGAAACGCCGTGGGCAACTGGCTGAACCCGTAGCCCAGCACCGCCAGCAGCACTGCGTACACCGCCAGGTAGCGGCCACTGCGCTTGAGCGCCTGTACCACCCAGCGTTGGTAGCCGTTGCTCATGCTTTCGAAGCGGCGGTTGAACCAGCCGAAGAAGCCTTTGCGTGCGTGGTGCTCACCTTTGGCCACGGGCTTGAGCAGGGTGGCGCACAATGCCGGGGTCAGGCTGAGGGCAAGAAACGCCGAGAACAGGATCGATACCGCCATCGACAGCGAGAACTGCTGGTAGATCACCCCCACCGAGCCTTGCATGAAGGCCATGGGCAGGAACACCGCCACCAGTACCAGGGTGATACCGATGATCGCCCCGCTGATCTGGCCCATGGCTTTGCGCGTGGCCTCTTTGGGCGGCAGGCCTTCTTCGGCCATGATGCGCTCGACGTTTTCCACCACCACGATGGCATCGTCGACCAGGATGCCGATGGCCAGCACCATGCCAAACAGGGTCAGCACATTGACCGAGAAGCCCATGGCCAGCATCACGGCGAAGGTGCCCATCAATGCCACGGGCACCACCAGGGTCGGGATCAGCGTGTAGCGCAGGTTCTGCAGGAACAGGAACATCACTGCGAACACCAGCAGCATGGCTTCGAACAGGGTGTTGATGACCTGCTCGATCGACACTTTGACGAACGGCGAGGTGTCGTAGGGGATGTCGTACTTGACGCCTTCCGGGAAGTAGCGGGCCAGGTCCTGCATCTTCGCCCGTACCAGGGTGGCGGTTTCCATGGCGTTGGCCCCCGGCGACAGCTGCACGCTGAAGGCGGTGGCCGGCTTGCCGTTCAGGCGCGTGCCGTACTGGTATTCCTGGGCGCCGATCTCGACCCGGGCGACATCCCCGATGGTCACCGTGGAGCCATCCAGGTTGGCGCGCAGGACAATGGCGGCGAATTCTTCAGGCGTGCTCAGCTGGCCCTTGACCACTACGTTGGCGGTGATTTCCTGGGTGTCGCGGCTGGGCAGGTCGCCAATGCTGCCAGGGGCGACCTGGGCGTTCTGCGCCGCGATGGCCTCGGCCACGTCGTTGGGCGTGAGGTTGAAGCCGATCAGCTTGCGTGGGTCGATCCAGATGCGCATGGCGCGCTCGGAGCCGTACAACTGAGCCTTGCCGACGCCTTTGAGGCGGCGGATTTCGTCCATCACGTTACGGGCAAGGATGTCCGACAGCGCGGTTTCGTCGAGCTTGCCGTCTTCGGAGGTGAGGGTGGCCAACAGCAGGAAGCCCGTAGACACCTTCTCCACTTGCAGGCCCTGCTGGGTGACTGGGCGTGGCAGGCGCGATTCGACCACCTTCAGGCGGTTTTGCACGTCGACCTGGGCCAGGTCCGGGTTGGTGCCTGGGGCGAAGGTGGCGGTGATGGTGGCGCTGCCCAGGCTGCTCTGCGACTCGAAGTACAGCAGGTTGTCGGCGCCGTTGAGTTCCTGCTCGATCAGGCTGACCACGCTTTCGTCCATGGTCGCCGCCGAGGCGCCTGGGTACACGGCGTAGATCTCCACCTGTGGCGGTGCCACGTTGGGGTACTGGGCCACCGGCAGTTGCGGGATGGCCAGCGCACCGGCCAGCAGGATGAACAGTGCGACCACCCAGGCGAATACCGGGCGATCGATGAAGAATTGCGGCATTGATCAGGCCCTCACTGGCCGATGTGCTGAGCGATGGGAGGGGCACCGGGTGTGGTGTCGACCTGCACCTGGTCGCCGGCCTTGACGTGCTGCAGGCCCTCGATCACCACCCGCTCGCCGGCGGCCAGGCCCTCGCTGACGATCCAGCGGTCGCCCTGGGCGCTGCCCAGGACTACCTGACGGTCGCTGACGCGGGCCTGCTGGTCGACCACCAGCACCTTCGGCACGCCGGCGCTGTCGCGCAGGATGGCGCGTTGCGGCACGCTCAGGCCCTTGGCTTGCACCGCCTGCTCCAGGCGTACGCGCACGTAGCTGCCGGGCAGCAGGTCGAGGTCCGGGTTGGGGAACTCGCTGCGCAGGGTGATCTGGTTGGTGCTGGGGTCGACGCTGATGTCGGAAAACAGCAGCTTGCCCGGCAGCGGGTAGGCGCTGCCGTCGTCCTGGATCAGGGTGGCGCGGGCCTGGCTGTCGCCTACCTGTTGCAGCTCGCCAGCACGCAGGGCGCGGCGCAAGGCGTTCAGCTCACGGGTCGACTGAGTGACATCGGCATGGATCGGGTCCAGTTGCTGGATGGTCGCCAGCGGGGTGGTCTCGTTTTGCCCGACCAGCGCGCCTTCGGTGACCTGGGCGCGGCCGATACGGCCGGAGATCGGCGCGGTCACAGTGGCGTAACCGAGGTTCAGGCGAGCCCGCTCCAGGGCTGCTTTGGCTTCGGCCACTGCAGCGTCGGCCTGCAGGAAGCTGGCTTTGGCGTTGTCGTATTCCTGGCGGCTGACGGCCTTGTCATCGACCAGCTCGCGGTAGCGCTGCTCTTGCAAGCGCGCCTGGTACAGGGTCGCCTCGGCCTTGGCCAGGGTGGCGCGGGCGCTGTCATGGTCGGCCTTGAACGGCGCCGGGTCGATCAAGAACAGTACATCGCCCTGTTTGACGTCGCTGCCTTCGCGGTACACCCGCTTGAGCACCACGCCAGCGACCCGCGCGCGCACTTCGGCGGTGCGCGGGGCCAGGATACGGCCGCTTAGCTCACTGCTGATGGCCAGGGGTTGCAGTTGCAAGGTTTCCACCCGCACTTGCGGGGTGGGGGCTTTTTCGTCTTGCTCGGCGCTGTCGCCGCAGCCGGCCAGGGACAGGCTCAGGAACGCCAGGAGCGCCAATGGGCGCAGGCGCGGGGAGAGGGTAGTAGGCATGCGGATCTTCCGATGATGACCGTGTCTATGCTAAGGCAGGTGCTGCCTGGGCGGCTGTTAATACCTGTAGGGCGAGTGTGAAAAAGTGTGAAGAACAAGCCTGTGGCGCGGTAGTGTTCTATATCCTGAGTGTTCCTGTGCCGGCTTCTTCGCGGGCACAGGTATACCTCAACCCAGACTCCCAAGCACCTATGCCGAATATTTTACTGGTCGAAGACGACAGCGCCCTGTCCGAGTTGATCGCCAGCTACCTGCAACGCAACGACTTCCATGTCCAGGTGATCGCCCGGGGCGATCATGTGCTGGACGAGTACCGCCGGCAAAAGCCCGACCTGGTCATACTCGACTTGATGCTGCCAGGCATCGATGGCCTGCAGCTGTGCCGCCTGCTGCGCCAGGAGTCGCAGAGCCTGCCAATTCTCATGCTGACCGCCCGCGACGACAGCCATGATCAGGTACTGGGCCTGGAAATGGGTGCCGACGACTACGTGACCAAACCCTGCGAGCCACGCGTGCTGCTGGCGCGCGTGCGTACGCTGCTGCGCCGCAGCAGTGTCAACGAGCCGCGGCTGGACAACGACCTGATCCTGATCGGCGGCCTGCGCATCGACCTGGCCGAGCGCACGGTCAGTTGGCGCGGCGAAGAGGTGGAGCTGTCCAGCGGCGAGTACAACCTGCTGGTGGTGCTGGCGCGCAATGCCGGCGAGGTGATGAACCGCGACCGTATCCTGCAACAACTGCGTGGCATCGAGTTCAATGGCACCGACCGCTCGGTGGACGTGGCCATCTCCAAACTGCGGCGCAAGTTCGACGACAACGCTGGCGAAGCACGCAAGATCAAGACCGTGTGGGGCAAGGGGTACCTGTTCAGCCGCGTCGAGTGGGAGTGCTGATCGGCCATGCTCAAGATCCTGGTGCGGCTGTACCTGGTGATCATCGTCGCCTACGCCGGCGCGTTGCTGTTCATCCCCGACACCATCGTTGGCCTGTTCCGCGAGCGCTTCATGGCCTACAACCTGGACCAGGCAAAGGGTGTGCAGGCGTTGATCGTACGCCAGTTCCGCCAGGCCCCGCGTGAGCAGTGGCCGGCGGTGGAGCAGGAACTGGCCGGTGATTTTGCGCCGCTGGAGCTGAAACTGCTGCGCATGGACCAGGCGGGTTTGAGCGAGGAAGAACAGGCACGCCTGGAGCATGGCCTGTACGCGGTGCGTATTGCCGAGTGGGGCTACTACGAAACGGTGCTGGCGCCGCTGGACAAGCAATGGCTGGTGCGGCTGCATTCGCCGCCAGACCCGCTGGACATCAACGTGCTGTCGTGGGGCGTGACGGTGCTGATCGGTGCGGCCATGCTCGGGTGCCTGCTGCTGTGGGTCTGGCCGCACTGGCGCGACCTGGAGCGCCTCAAGGAGACCGCTCGGCGCCTGGGCCAAGGGCAGATGGCCGAGCGCACGCACATTTCACCACACTCCAACATCGGTGAGCTGGCCGGGGTGTTCGACACCATGGCCAGTGACCTGGAGCGCCACGTCAACCAGCAGCGCGAGCTGCTCAATGCGGTATCGCACGAGTTGCGCACGCCGCTGACCCGGCTGGATTTCGGCCTGGTGCTGTTGTTCGACGAAGTGCCGCCGGCCAGCCGCAAGCGCCTGCTGGAACTGGTCGGGCATGTGCGCGAACTGGACGAGCTGGTACTGGAGTTGCTGTCCTATAGCCGCTTGTACAACGCTGACCAGGCTCGCGAACGGGTCGAAGTGTCGCTGCTGGAGCTGGTCGACAGTGTGCTTGGCAGCTTTGCCGAGGAGCTTGATGGCCGTGGTATCCAGTGGGAAGTGCGGGCCGAAGGTGACCTGCCGCGCTTTGTGCTGGACCCTCGGCTGACGGCGCGCGCGGTGCAGAACCTGGTGCGCAATGCCATGCGCTATTGCGACGAAAGCCTGTTGTTGCGCTTGCGCCTGGAAGAGGATGGCGCCTGCCTGCTGACGGTGGAGGATGACGGGATTGGCATTCCGGTGGAGGAGCGCGAGCGCATTTTCCAGCCGTTCTACCGGCTAGACCGAAGCCGCGACCGAAATACCGGTGGGTTTGGCCTGGGGCTGGCGATCAGCCGGCGGGCCATCGAGGGGCAGGGTGGTACCTTGACCGTGGCACAGTCGGCGCTGGGTGGGGCGCAGTTCAGGATTCGCTTGCCAGCCGGGTAGTCCACAGCACGAACCGGTCCTTGCCGGTGTGCTTGGCTTCATACAGCGCCTGGTCGGCCTTGATCAACGCCATGGTCAATGTATCGCCCGCGCTCACCTGGGCCAGCCCGATACTGATGGTCACCGGGTGTGTGCCCGCATCCTCGCGTACCCTGCGTACCAATGCCTCCATCTGCTGCTCGGCACCTTGCTGGTCCAGCCCTTCAAGAAAAATGGCAAACTCCTCGCCGCCCAGTCGGGCGAACTCGGAATCGACCATGGCGGCCTTGATATGCAGTGCCACGCGTCTTAGCACTTCATCACCAATGTCGTGGCCGAAACGGTCATTCACTTTCTTGAAGTTGTCTATGTCGACCATCGCCAGGTATTGCCCGGGCGTTGCCAGTTTCAGTTGTTGCTCCGTTTTGGCCATGAACGAGCGGCGGTTGGGGATTTCGGTCAGGGCGTCGACGTAAGCTTGTTCAAGCAGCACCCTGGACAGGTAGAAATTGTGCAGTTTGGCCTTGCGCGTCTGCAGGTAGCTGTAGGTGATCAGGCCGCTGAGAAACACGGCGTAACTGACCAGCATGGCGCCTTCGAGCGCGTCGGGCTCGATACGGGTGTGGTAGAACGGGTTGAGCATCACCCAGGTGATGACCATGGCGCTGAAGAACGACCAGCGTCGCACCGGCAGCACCGACACGGCGTACAGCACGGTGGATACGCCAAGTACCAGCCACACCGGGCGCAGGGCCACCGGGATGCCTTCGATCAGCAGGCGCATGCCCAAGGTGATGATGGTGATGAACAGCAGGTTGAGTACATCGAAGTGATGGCTGCGGCGGGTGAAATGCAGTACTACGCAAAGGCTGCCGAGCGCGGCGATGAACAGGTAGGACAGCCAGGTGAAACCCTGACCGCCGAGAAAACTGACGATCAGGTCGAAGACCAGCCAGATCAGGATGCTGATGCAGAACACCAGCAGGCAGAACGGGCGCATGGACTCGAATTCGTGTTGTCGGAACTCGGCGCGCAAGGCGGCGGGGGCGACCTGCTTGCGCACGTGTTCTTCGATGGTCTTGAACATCGGTGGGCTCCTCGGAGTACTGCTTTGCCAGGCCAAACAACTCAATTTTGTGGCAAGACACCTGTGGCCCAAGGCCGGTAGCGCAAGGCAAACACCGCCTCGGCATGGCACCCGCTGCCCAGCTTGGGCTCGGCAGGTTCGGCCCTGAATGGCTGCCCAGGCGCGCTCACCTGGCGGAACGCCTCGCGCACCACGCCTACCCGGCATGGCAAGGCCTGCTCGTAGCTCTGGCGCACCAACGGCGGCAAACGCTCTGTACCGGCGCCATCCTGCCACCACACGGTCAAGCCCAACCCGACCAGTTGATCCAGCCAGCTGGCATGGACGCGCGGCGACAGCTTGCCAGCACTGAATGCACTGATGTGCAACGGTTTGTCCAGCTGGCGGTTGAACGCCTGCAGTTGGCTGTAGAGCGCATCGCGTCGTTCGGCATCACGAAAATGCTGGTCGTCCAGTTCCATGGGCAGGTACCAGCCATCCACCGGCAACTGCCACACCTGACGAAGGTGTTGGTACTGGCTGAGCGAACGGCCCAATTGCGCCTTCCAGTAGCTGTTCAGGCCCTCGCCATCCAGTTGCTCGAGGCGCTGGTAATAGGCCGGGTCCATGTACAGCCCCATAACCAGCTGCAGGCCCTCGGCACGCGCCGTGCGCAGGCTGTTGGCCAGCCAGCCCTGGGCGCCACCGAAATCGCTGTCGCCATAGGCGCTCCATTGCACGATCAGGGTGTTGCCACCTTGGGCAGCGGTGGCATGCCACAGTTGCTGCCATTGGGCGGGGGTGACGCTGGCATCACGGTTCAGCGGTTGGTAGAACAGGCGCTGGTCGGCGGAGGCCTGTAGGCACAGGACCAGCAGGCAATAGGCGATGATCGTACGCATCAGAAAGTCATCTCCGCACCGACCAGCACACCGTTGGCGCGCTCGTAGAGGTTGCCGCCCAGCGATTGCTGGTATTCGGCACGCACTTTCAGCGAGCCGCGGTAGGCGTTGTAGCGGTCGTCGTCGAACCACCATTGCCAGCGCACGCCGACCCCGGCGCGGGCATCCTGGCGCCAGTCGTTGCTTGGGTCCTGGCTGGAAAATTCGACAAAACCGTAAGGCATGAGGGTTTGCGGGGAGCTGCCCGGCAGTTTCCAGGCGTGGCCCTGCTGGAAGCGTGACAGCCAGGCGTGGTCGCCGGCACGGGTCCACCAGGCGGCGTCGAGGTAGAGGAAACGCTCGTTCCAATCGTCCTCATCGACACGCCAGTCGTTGCGCCAGTCACCCTGGTCAAGGAACGAGGCGGTGGCGCGCAGCAGCAAGTCGTTGCTCGATTCGGCGTGGTGACGTAAATCGCCCCAGTTGCCGCCGACCTTGGCCGGGCTCAGCAATTGGCCAAGGCTGAGGCCACGGTAGTGTTCTTCGTCGATCTGGCGCTGGTGGTACAACTCGGCATACAGGTTGAGGTTGGCCTGGCCGAGCGGCTTGTAGCGCAGGCCGACCCCGGTACCCATGCTTTGTGCATAGTCGGTGCGGCTCTGGCCGCCGAACAATACCCGGCCATACACCGACAGGGTGCTGCCGTTGCGGCTGGGCTCCTCGCCCAGAGCGTGGTCCCACATGGCCAGTTGTACGTTCTGCGATTGCGCCCGGCGCGAGCTGCCGCTGCGCTGGCCATTGTCGAGGAACTTGTCGTTGGTGGAGGTGCCGGCTGGTGACCAGGTGCTGGCCAGGGTAATGGTGTCGCGACGTGACAGGCTCTCGTGGGCGCGGCGCTGACGGTACTTGCGGGCTTCGAGGCTACCGTACTCGTCATCAGCGTCGACCAGGTTCTGCTCTACGTCGAGGATGCGCCGCAGTTCGCGGCGTGCCGCAGCGCTGTCTTCATGCTCGTCGTAGCGCAGGGCCAGTGTTTCGCCCAGGCGGTAGTCTTCGGGGAAGTCGTGGGTGGCGCGCTCAAGGTAGGGGATCGACTGAATGCGCTGGGCCTTGTCTGTCGAACCGGCCAGGCGCATGCCGTAATCGGCTCGATAGCGCGGCTGATCGGGGGCCATGCGCACGGCTTCGGCCAGCCAGGCGGTGCTTTGCGCGCTGTCGCCAGCCAGTTGCGCAGTACTGGATGCGGCGTAGTAGTGATCGGCGCGCGGGTTGTGCGCCAGAGCCTGGCGCTGAAAGCCCAGCGCGGTCTGCGGGTCGCCTTGGCGCTGGGCGATGGCGGCGCCCAGCGCCCAGTCATCGGCGCTGCGGTGTGCGGCGGCGTCCCAGTAGCGGCGGGCGGCATCCGCGTCGCCTGCATTCAGCGCGCCACGGGCGGCGGTGAGGCGGGCGTTGTCGGTCCAGGCGCTGTCCGGCAGGCTGCGCCAGATGGGCAGGGCGGCTTCGGAGTCGCCGGCCGCTTCAAGTGCGTAGGCCAGTGGCAGACGGTTGCCATTGTCGCCCAGGCGTTCGGCGGCCTGGTAGTAGACCACCGCTTCGCCCGGCTGCTCGGGCATGGCGCAACGCCCAAGGGCGCGGTACTGGCCGGGCTCGCTTGGGGTAGCTGGCACGGCCTGGCGCACGGCATCGCACAGGCCGGCCTCGGCCAGCCGGCCAAGCAACTGGGCGCGGGTATTGGCGTCGACCCGGGGGATCAGGCTGAGCATGCGTCGGCTGTCCAGTGGGCCGTCGTTGCGGGCATACAGGTTGCCCAGGCGCTGCAGCAGCGAGGGGGTGAGGCGGCCCTGGCGACGGTCGTAGGCCTGCTCCAGCAGTTGCCGGGCGCGATCACCGTGGCCCTGTTCGGTCAGCAGGAAGGTGGCTTGCTCCAGTGCGGCGAGGTCGCCGCTCTGCCGGTAGCGTTTCTCCCATTCGGCAGCGGTGCGCGGCTGCGCAGGTTGTGGTGGGTCGCCGTACAGGCGTTGCTTGAGCACCGCGTAGGCCCGCGGGTCGGTACTGGCGGTGCAGCCTTTGAACTGTTCACGGGCCAGATCCGGGTCTTGGTGTGACAACCAGTCGACCGTTTCCAGGCAAGGGCGTTGCAGGTCGTTGCTCAGGCGCTGCACCAGTGCAGCGTCGTCGCCTTCGCGGGCCAACTGCCAAAGTTGCTGGCGCTGTTCGGGGTGCTGCAGTTGCTCGGGCGGTAGCGACTGCAGCCAGCGTTGGGCTTGCTGGTGGTGGCCAACGGCAATGGCGCGGTTGGCCATGGCCAGGCGCGCCTGGTTGGCCGCTGTGGCGGATGGCGCGCTGGGTAACAGCGCATTCAGGCCTTTTTCGTCGACTTTCTGGATATAGGCATTGGCCAGGCGTTGCCAGTCTTCGGCGGGCAACTGGCCTTTGTCGGCCAGCGGCTGCAGCTGTTCGATGGTTTCTTTCCAGTTGCGCAGTTGCTCGGCGAAGTTGGCCCGAGCCAGGCGCAGTACCTGGCCGTCGTTGCCGGGCGGTAGCTGGTTGAGCCAGTCCAGCGCCTTGGCCGCGCCACCAAACTTGGCCAGGCTCAGGCTGTAGGCCTGCCACAGGCGCACCCGCTGGTTGCCGTCGCTGGCGGCCAGCCATTGTTCCACCTGGCTGGCCGCCGGTGGGTCCTGTTCGATCCAGGTCAAGCGTAGCGCCAGCAGGGCGTCGGCATACTCGGGGCTGTCGCCCAGCTGCTCGGCCTGCGCCTGGGCCTCTTTGTAACGGCGTTGGTGGGCCAGGGCCTCGACCAGCAGGGCACGCGCCTCGTCGTTGTTCGGCACCCGCCCCAGCACGTGGCGAGTCAGGCGCTCGACTTCCGCCCAATTGTCCTTCTTGGCCTCGCGGTAGCTGCGGTCCATGAACGGAAAGCTGGTGAACCGCTGAAAGTCGGTCATCGGCGCCGAAGCAGCGGCGGGCAGGGCAGCGCAGAACAGCAACAGTCCAGTGAAAGTCAGGGAAAAGCGCGGCTTCATGCCACCTCCCGGGTCAGGTCAAAGGCGGCCTGCTGTTCGCTGGCCTGTTCGATCAGGGCCTGCTCCAGCACCTGTTCGGTGATGATGCCTCGGGCGATCAGGTGCTCGCCCAGGCTCTGGTGTTCAGGGTCGAAGTCGATCAGCGCCTGGTTGAACAGGGTGACCGGGACCATGCCCCGCACCTGCAGCAGTGCGCCGAGCATGACCTGGTGATGGCTGACCCGCTCCAGCAGCGCTTCGTTGTCCTGGTGGCGTTCAAGGACGGCCAGCATGTCGCGGGTTTCTGGCTTCTGCCAGGGGCTTGGGTAGTGGTAGCGCAGGCCCAGCGTGACCCGGCCCTGGGGTGCCAGGCGGGCCTTGACCGGGCGTTTCAGCTGGCGGCTGATAACCCCAAGCGACACCTGGCTGACCGGGCTTTCGCTGGCCAGGATCAGCGTGTCGCCGTCTTCATCCACCGGCAGCACGCCATAATGCGTGGCCAGCTTGCGCGGCAGTTTGGCGATCAACTGCGGGTCGAGCTTGAACGGGTTCAGCGGTGCCCAGGGCAAGTCCAACTGTTCGGCCAGGGTGGCCACCAACTGCTCGCTGTTCAACCAGCCGCGCAGTAGCAGTTCGCGGCCCAGGCGCCGGCGAACCGGGCTGGTGATGGCCTGCTGCAGCTGTTCGTCGCTGATCAGGCCCTTGGCCACCAGGCGCTGGCCCAGTGGTATGCGGGCAGGTGCGGCGATGGCGGGGAACTCGTGGGTGGTCTTGTCCCAGGCCACGCGCCGCGAATCGCCCATTTCCATGACCTGGCGCAGGGCGCGCAGGTTGGCGAAAAAATTGACGAAGTTGCTCCACATCATCCGCGGTGCCGACAGCAGGCCCTCGCCGATGCCATAGAAGCGGGTGACGAACCAGGCGCGCTGGAACAGCCGGTTGAACAGCATCAGGCCGTTCAGCCACAGCAGGGTCGACAGCAGCCAGCTGTCGCTTAGGATCGACATGAAACGCCACGAATTCGGCGCGACCACCGTGACCAGCCACATGGCCAGCAATACCAGCAGCAACAGGTTGACCAGAAAGCTCAGCAGGTAGGCGAACAGCCCACGGCGGTCACGCCAGAGGAAATAGTTGAGTGCGCCTTTGCGGCTCCACCCGAGGTTGCTGGTGCCCTGGAACACGATGCCGACAATCCAGCGCGACTTCTGCCGGATGGCATGCTGCCAGTCACGTGGGAAGTGCTCGCGTACGCAGATTACCTGGGAGAACTCGCGGCTCATGCCCGGGCGCCAGTCCTGCTTCAGGGTCAGTGCCGGGTCGGTGATGGAATAGCGGGCGAAAATGCACTTCATGCCTTTTTGCTTCAGGCGAAAACCGATGTCGTAGTCTTCGGTCAGGCTCTGTACGTCGAAGGCGATGCCGTCACCGTCCTCGAGCAGCGCGCTGATGGCGCGGCGGCTGAAGCAGGTGCCGACGCCGGCGCTGGGCACCTGGCCCGTCAGCGCTTCACGCACGATCACGTCCTTGCCGTGGTTTTCGGCGAACTCGTCGACATAGTGGCCGGCAGTAAAGCCCTTCCATTCCGGTGCGTAGGGGTACACCGGGATCTGGATCATGTCCTTGCTTGGCAGCAGGTAGTTGAACAGGCGCAACTCCATGGGCGAGATCACGTCTTCGGCGTCATGCAGGATGAAGCCGGCAAACTCGATGCCCGCGTCCTGCTGGAAGCGCAGCAACGCGTCGATGATGTTGTTCAGGCAGTCGGCCTTGCTGGTGGGGCCAGGGCGCGCGCAGACCACCTTGTGCACGTTGGGGTAGTGCAGGCACACCGCGTCGACGTCGGCCTGGGTTTGCGGGTCGTTGGGGTAGGTGCCGACGAAAATCTGGTAATTCTCGTAGTCGATCGTCGAGGCTGCCAGGCGCGCCATCTCACCGACCACGCCTACTTCGTTCCAGGCCGGGACCATGATGGCCAGGGGTTTTTCCGGCACCTCGAACAAGCGCTTTTCATCGGCTTTTTCGAACTTGTCGTAAATGCGAAAACGCCGGATCAGCTTTCGCCCCCAATAGCACAGGTCGATGAAAAGGTCGTCCAGGCCCAACAGGAACATCAGCGAGGCAAGGGTGATTGCCAGAATTTTCAGGCCGAACAGCACATAGGTGAGAAAATCGATGAATGCCAAACTCATGTGGCAGCCACCGAAAGGGTAGAGGGGGCCATCGTCATTATCCTCGCTCGGTTCCTTCGACGAAGTTGTACGAGATGTCACTATTTGTACGGGATAGATACAAGCAGCCGAACGCGATGTTGTCCAAATTTCGGGCTTTTTCTTACAGGCTACATCTTGTAGTTTTACAGGTCGTTTATTCAGGGAGTTGAACATGCAAGGCAAGGCCCGCAAGATCGTCCAGGCCATTCTCTATGAGGCCATCGCCGTCGCCTGCGTGGCGCCCGCGCTGGAACTGGCGTTCGGTGCCGGGATGGCGCAGTCGACCGTGTTGTCGGTGCTGATGTCGGGCATCGCGATGAGCTGGAACATGGGCTACAACTGGGTGTTCGAGCGTTGGGAAGCGCGCCAGCACAAGCGGGAGCGCACTTTCTTGCGGCGCCTGTTGCATGCGCTGGGCTTCGAGGGCGGGTTGGTGGTGATTCTGCTGCCGTTGGTGGCGTACTGGCTGGACGTGAGCCTGTGGGCGGCACTGCTGACCAACCTGGCGTTGTTCGTGTTCTTCTTCGTTTACGCCTTCGTCTTCCAGTGGGGCTTCGACAAGGTGTTCGATGTGCCGCTTTCGGCGCAGCAAGCCAAGTGTTGACTTGCGGCCGGGCGGCAGGCTAAGTTCCTATCCCATGAACACATTCCCGTACGTGAACGCCATTATTATTACCGCCATTATCAGCTTGGCGGGCTAGCGCGTACGTGCACCGAACCCGCCCTGGAGGCGGGTTTTTTCTCTGACTCCTGGGCAACGTGAAAACAGCCAAGGAGTCATCGATGACCAGCTTCAGTGTCCTTCGTACCACCGTCACCCCCCAGCAACTGCTGTCGGAGCAGGTGCGGCGCATTCTTGCCGCGCCGGTGTACGACCTGGCCATCGAAACGCCCCTGCAGGCCGCGCCTGCCTTGTCCGCCAGCCTGGGTAACCAAGTACTGCTCAAGCGCGAAGACCTGCAGCCTACGTTCTCGTTCAAGATTCGTGGGGCCTACACTCGCCTGTCGCGTCTTACCCCCACGCAGCGCGAGTGCGGGGTGATCACCGCTTCGGCGGGCAACCACGCCCAGGGCGTGGCCTGGCGGCATCGCACCTGGGCATGAAGGCCACCATCGTCATGCCGACCACCACCCCGTCGTTGAAAGTGGAAGGGGTGCGGTCGCGCGGCGGGCATGTGGTGCTGCACGGCGAGAGCTTCCCTCATGCCCTGGCCCACGCATTGAAACTGGCCGACAGCGAAGGCGCCACCTTCGTACCACCGTTCGATGACCCGGACGTGATTGCCGGGCAGGGCACCGTGGCCATGGAAATCCTCCGTCAGCGCCCAGGTGCCCTGGACGCCATCTTTGTACCGGTGGGCGGAGGCGGCTTGATCGCTGGTATCGCCGCGTATGTGAAGTACCTGCGCCCAGAGGTGAAGGTGATCGGCGTGGAGCCGGAAGACTCCAACTGTCTGCAGGCTGCCATGGCAGCTGGCGAGCGGGTGATCTTGCCGCAGGTCGGCACCTTCGCCGATGGCGTGGCGGTGGCGCAGATCGGTGCCCATTGCTTCGAACTGTGCCGGCACTTCGTCGATGAGGTGGTAACGGTAAGCAGCGACGAACTGTGCGCGGCAATCAAGGACATCTACGATGACACCCGCTCGATCACCGAGCCTTCCGGGGCCCTGGCCGTGGCCGGGATCAAGAAGTACGTGGCGCGCGAAGGCGTGCAGGGGCAGACCCTGGTAGCAATCGACTCCGGGGCCAATGTCAACTTCGATCGTTTGCGCCATGTGGCCGAGCGGGCTGAACTGGGCGAGCAGCGCGAGGCGATCATCGCCGTCACCATCCCGGAGCAACCGGCAGCTTCCGCGCCTTCTGCCAGGCGCTGGGCAAGCGGCAAATCACCGAATTCAACTACCGCTACTACCCCGGCAAGGAAGCGCGCCTGTTCGTGGGTGTGCAAACCCACCCCGTGCACGACCCACGCGAGCAGTTGCTGGCCAACTTGCGCGAGCAGGGTTACAACGTGCTGGATTTGACCGACAACGAGCTGGCCAAGCTGCATGTGCGCCATACCGTGGGCGGGCATGCCGCACCGGGCGCGGATGAACGGGTGCTGCGGTTCGAATTCCCCGAGCGGCCTGGGCGTTGCTGGGCTTTTTGGAGCGGTTGGGCAAGCGTTGGAACATCAGCTTGTTCCATTACCGTAACCATGGGGCAGCGGAGGCGCGCGTGTTTGCGGCTTTGGAAGTGCCGGTGGATGAGCTGGCGGGGTTGCCGTTGGCGCTGGATGAGATGGGGTATCGGTATTGGGATGAGACGGATAACCCGGCGTACACGCTGTTTTTGGGCTGACACGCAATCGTTGAACAATGCAATCTCGTGTAGGAGCGGCCTTGTGTCGCGATGGGCCGCAAAGCGGCCCCTGAATATCATTGCCGCCGCAAAAATCGAGGGGCTGCTTTGCAGCCCGATCGCGACACAAGGCCGCTCCTACAAGGGTTCGTGCAAGGGCGGGTATCAACGCTCGCGCATAAAAAAGCCGGCGACGAACTTGCGGAAGGTTTCCAAACTTTTGAAGTCGGCGTAGCGCTTGAAGTTTTCAGCATCCGGCTCGGGCCCGATCGGCTGTTCCAGCAGTGACACCGACAGCACCCGGTCCTGGTCCGAGGTCATCACCAGCTCATCCATGACCTGCCCGCCAATTACCGGCCGGCGCATCTGCACTTTCACGCCCTTGCTGGCCATCCAGTCGATCAGCGACACCAGCGCCTTGAGCGGCTCGCGTTCTTCATTGCGGTACACCGGGAACAGGTGCGCGCGTGAAAGCACGGGCACGCTGGCCACATGAATCAGCTCGTAGTAATGGCTACCGGCGCTGGTCGGCGAGTAGATCATCAGTGCCAGCAACGGCCCGGTGGTACGGCTGCCGCCCCAGTACAGGTGGTGCCCCTGGAAGTCGAAGCCGTCTTCACTGCGGTTGTTGAACAGTTTGCGCCCTTTGATCTGGTCGACGCAGTCCAGCAGCAGGCCGTGGCGGCGGTGGTTGCCGAACACCGAGGCTTCGCGCAGGCGGGACTTGAGCATCATCATGTGCTTCATGTCCAGGCGTGTTTCCAGGTAGTTGCTGGCAGGCACCCGTTCCAGCAGCGGGTAGCGGCTGGCCACGCTGCGCAGTTCGGCGAACTGGCCGGTCAGGTCCTTTTTCAGGTGGGTGGCGTAAAGGTTGAGGCCACTGGTTTCGAGCCAGGTCAGCAGCAGTGACAGCAGGCGCTGTTGTTCGCGCCGATCGCTGCCATCGCTGCCTGCACCGGCTGTGCCTGCGCGCAAGTCGCCGATCAGGCGCAAGGGGGCGTCTGGCGGCAGCCAGGCGGCGGGTGGCGCGGGGTCGTTTTCGCGCTCGGCGGCTTCCTGCTCGTCTTTGGTGAACGGGCAGCCGGGCGCGTGCTCGGCGGTGCCTGGGTTGTTCTTGAGGAACAGCGTGCCAGTGTTGCCGTTAAGGGTGACATTGAGCACCGGCAAGGCGTCGTTGCGGCAATCGCAGGCCAGCCACTGGTTGGCATTGCGCACCTTCATCAGCAGCTGGTTGGCTTGCAGCAGGCGCGGGCCGGCGAGGCTGCCGGTGGCAAAGCCGACCAGCAGCTCTTCTTCGGCAGGGGTCAGGCTGCGCACCTGAACGGCGGTTTTGTCGATGATTCGCATGAAGCGGCTCCAAGCTACGAGCCTCAAGCTTCAAGCAAAGTCGCGCCGCTTTCAACTTGCCGCTCAGTTACCGCCGAACATCTTCGCGGCGCGGGCGCGAATCTCGTCGGGTGTCAGGTCCTCTTTGTGAGTGGAGACGAACCAGATGTTGCCGAACGGGTCTTCAGGGTGCCGCTGCGGTCACCGTAGAACTGGTCGGTCAAGGGGTGCAGTTGGGTGCCGCCAGCGGCCAGGGCCTGGGCATAGACTTTGTCGCAGTCTTCGACATACAGGTGCAGGCCCACGCCTGCGCCGCTGAGCTTCTGGCTGGCGGTGAGGCCGCCTTCCATGTCGCAGGGGTCGCCCAGCATCAGCGACGAATCACCAATCTTCAGCTCGGCATGGCCAACGCGGCCACCTGGGGCATCGAGGCGGAACATTTCAACCGCGCCAAAGGCCTGCTTGTAGAACTCGATGGCCTTGGCGGCGTCGTTGATGGCCAGGTAGGGGGTGATGCTGTGCTGGCCTTCGGGGATGGGTTTGACTGCCATGTTGGACGCTCCTGTGCAAGGGGCGCCGGAGGACGCCCTGTTGCTTAGAGTCGTTTGCACAGATGGAAAATCGACAGTGACGCTAGATCGATTGTCTATAAGCGCGGCCGTCAGAAGATGTAGTCGGTGGTCAGGAAGCTCGACTGGCGGTTGCGGATGATGTCGCTGATCAGTTCCTTGTTGGCCTCCTGGAAGCGCGTGGCGACCAGGGTACGGATCGAGAACACGCGCAAGGCGTCATGCACCGACAGTGTGCCTTCGGCGCTGTTCTTGCGGCCGTTGAACGGGTAGGTGTCCGGGCCACGCTGGCATTGTGCGTTGATGTTGATGCGCCCGACCTGGTTGGCGAAAATGTCGACCAGGCTGCCAATGGTGGCCGGGTCGTTGCCGAACAGGCTCAGTTGCTGGCCGTAGTCGGAGTCCAGCACATAGTCGATCACCGTTTGCAGGTCGCGGTAGGGTACCACCGGCACCAGCGGGCCGAACTGCTCCTCGTGGTACACGCGCATTTGCTGGCTGACCGGGTACAGCAAGGCGGGGTAGAAGAACGAGCCGCGGCTGTGCCCGCCACCTTCGTTGAGCACGCGTGCGCCTTTGGCCGTGGCATCGGCGACCAGGCCATCGAGGTAGTCGACCTTGCCAGGCTCGGGCAGCGGTGTCAGCGCCACGCCAGGCTCCCACGGCATGCCGGGTTTGAGCGCTGCCAGTTTGCGTTGGAACTTGTCGAGGAAGGCGTCGACCACGTCCTCGTGAACGAACAGGATCTTCAGTGCCGTGCAGCGCTGCCCATTGAACGACAGCGCCCCGGTGACGGCCTCTTCGACGGCATTGTCGAGGTCTACCTGGGGCAGCACGATGCCTGGGTTCTTGGCATCCAGGCCCAGTGCGGCGCGCAGGCGGTGGGGGCGTGGGTGCAGCTTCTTCAGGTCGCTGGCGGCCTTGTGGGTGCCAATGAAGGCGAACACATCCACCTTGCCGCTGGCCATCAGCGCGCTCACCGTTTCCCGGCCGCGGCCATAGATGACATTGATCACCCCCGGCGGGAAGCTGTCGCGGAACGCCTCGAGCAGTGGGCGAATCAGCAGCACACCGAACTTGGCCGGCTTGAACACCACGGTGTTGCCCATGATCAGCGCCGGGATCAGCGTGGTGAAGGTTTCGTTCAGTGGGTAGTTGTACGGCCCCATGCACAGTGCGACGCCCAGTGGCGCACGGCGGATCTGGCCGAGGGTGCCCTGTTCCAGTTCGAAGCGGCTGGAGCGGCGGTCAAGGTCCTTGAGGGCGTTGATGGTGTCGACGATGTAGTCGCAGGTGCGGTCGAATTCCTTTTCCGAGTCCTTGAGGTTCTTGCCGATTTCCCACATCAGCAACTTGACCACGGCCTGGCGCTGTTCACGCATGCGTGCGAGGAAGGTTTCGACATGCTGGATACGCTCGGCCACGCGCATGTTCGGCCAGGCACCACGGCCTTTGTCGTAGGCCTGTACGGCGGCGTCGAGGGCGGTGAGCGCGGTGTCGGCATCGAGCAGCGGGGCGCTGCCCAGAATGACCTGATGCTCGGTGTCGCCTTGCTTGAGCCACACCGGGCTGCGCACCGTGGCCAGGGGGCCGTCCCAGCGCCTGAGTTCACCGTTGACCAGGTAGTCGCGTTGTTCCAGGGGGGCTCCCAGGCGCCAGGCTTCCGGAATGTTATCGGCGCTGGGGAAGAGTGAATCGAGCAGACGGTCCATGGGTACTGCACCTCACATTACAGGGCGGGTTTCAAGCCAGGTGGATCGCTTCAGCCTCGAGCATGCACCGGCTGCGGAAAAAACACCAGTCTGGCTCACCCGCAGAGCAAATGCCTGCCGATGCGCCGACAGGCACCGCGAACATGACTAAAGCGGCAGATTGAAAAGGTCGCGTGGCGGGTGGGTGAGCCACTCCTCGCGCAGGGCTTGAGTCGTATCGATCACTGTCAAACGTCTCCAGAATTCCCTGCGGGCCTGATTCGGCTGCGACAGGAAGGGCTCTTGGTCGAGCAATGGCCGAAGGTCACGGCGAAATTGCAGTGGCAAGCGTTGCCACAATTCGGCTTCTGCAGGGCCTGTGTTCTCGAAGAAGTCCAGGTAATCATCTTCGTTTACCATCAGATCGACACCGTGGGCGGTGTTGTAGGCATCGATTTGTGCCAATGCAGTCTGGCCCAGCCACTCGCTTTCAAGGCTCAGGGATTCAGCTACCGGGTGTGGAACATTGAACGCGGCAGGCAGTTGCTGGAACTGGTTGGATGTAAGGTCCAGCACCACAGGTTCACTGATGAGCTGCAGGCCCCGCGGCAATTCGGTGAGCGCACAACCGGACAGGAACACGGTCCTGAGCCCGGAAAGCCGACGCAGGTCGGGTGCCTGAAGCAGGGGGTTGTCAGTCAGATCGAGTATGCCTAGTTGGCTGAACTGGTTTAGCGTTCGTTGAGCCTGGCTATCCCAGGTAATGCGATTGCTGTCCAGGTCCAGCCAGAGTAGATGCTCGGGGCTGGTCAGTTCAGGTAGGCGCTGGAAGCGGCAATTGGTGAGAAACAGGCGCTTGAGGTTGGGGAAACGTTCGTGAAAATCAGCTGGGAGGTGGCTGAGCATCGGGTTGTCGTTAAGTGTGATGTGTTCGATGTGGGTGAATTGATCGGGCAGGTAGAGTGTCGCCAGGTCCTCGTTGCGCAGGTCGAGGCCGGAAAGGTCAAGGCTGAAGAGTCGGCCAGTGCTTCCGAATGGCAGCCAGGAAAGGCGGCGCCAGGCGTTGATGATCGGGCGCACTGCCAGGTGCCGCTGGTGCGGGCTTGATGGGTCGGGCCTTGCCCATTGCTGCAGGTTTTGCCGCAGAGCGCTCAGGTGCTGCTGGAGGTCTCGCAGTCGCTCGGTGGGTGTACGCATGTCATACAGGTCGTGGTCTTCCTGTTCATCGCCCAGCCAGTCGGCGAATTCCGCATCGGTGGCATCGGGGAAAATGCGGCGGTAAGCCGCTGCCAGAGAACCGGCCTGAAGCGGGGGCGCTGGCAACGGCTCCAGGGGGCGGCCGCCGCGTAGCCAGCCTTGTGTCGAGCGCCGCTGCAGAGGCGCTCCCCAGAGTCGCTGCGCCAGCACGGGCCTGTTTCTATCGACCCACGCCAGTACGCGCTGGCGCACTACGCTGCCGTCGCTTCGTGCAATGCCGAGGGCTTCGCGCTGCACGCGTGGCAGCGCCTGCTCCACGGCACGGCACAGGTCCTCATCACGCAGCGCGGGCGCCGGGCGCTCTCCCAGATCGGCCTCATAGCCTTCGGCCGTTTTGATCACCCGGCACAGGGTGGTGGCCTGCTCACTGCCGACGTAGTTCAACGTTGGGCCTTGCGGGCTTGCAGCGCGCAACTCAAGGCGTAGGTCAGCAGGCCATTCGGGCAGGGCGTCCAGTGCGCTGAACAGCAGGCGCTCACTGTCAGCGCTGCACTGCGCAGGATGCAACAAGTCTTCCAACGCACGTACCAGCGGCAGCTCGCTGTGTGCCCGTTGGATCTGTTGGCCAATCGCTTTGGGGAGCTCGCCGTGCTCTTGCCAGGTGAGTGATTCAGTATCGTCCAGCCGTGCCAGCAACCGCCTGGCCAAGGCGGGAGACAGGCGTGGGTAGGCCGTAAGCAGCTGCTGCGTTGCGGGGGCGACTGCCGCGTCGCCGTTGTAGAGCTGGTCGAACAGACCCGGCGCTGCGTTTGCACCCATGCCTCGCACTTCGGTCCGTGCCGCCATGCGTTGCAGGGTGTCGAGCAATAGCGGCGGGGTTGGCTGGCCTTGCAGGTGCACCTGGCGCAAGCGTTCTGCGTCGATGCCGCAGATGCGTCCGGCCTGCTCCAGTTGCTGGGGTGTGAACGCTGCGAATGGCTCACCCAGGCGCCGCACGAGTGTTGCGAAAGGCCACTGGGCGGGCTGTTCATGCTGGCCGCGCCAGGCACCTTGCCCATTGTGTTCCAACGGTGGCTGCCAGGCATCCGCTGTGTCCGGGTGAATGATGCGCCATTGCTGCAGCGTGTTGTCGAAGTGCTGCTGGAAAAGATGGCCGTCCAGGCGGATGAATTGCTGGCCCTCGTGCAGGTACTGGCCTTGCGCATTGGGTTGCAGATGCTCTGGCAGCTCGATGCTACTGCGGTAAGGGGTCAGGTCCTGATTCCAGAGCTTGTAGCCCCCGTTGTTGCCGGGCACTTCCTGGAGGTTTTCCAGCAGCGGGCTGCCGAACAGTTTGGGGACCACGCGGCCTGCCACGGCAAGGCCGCCTATGAGGCCCAGGTTCAGGCCGACGGCTTCCAGATGGCGCAGGGCAAGGTGGCGGTCGCCTTCCTCCCAAGCCTCGTAGCCTTCGAATACCTCGCCGAGCAACTGGCAAGCGGTGACGGCCAGCATCAAGGGGCCTGCCCCTGGTATGAAGAAGCCGGCAACGTTCAGTGCATCCCAGCCAAGGCTTTCCCATTCTTCCAGGCGTTTGGTTCGAGCGTTGGCATCGGCCGTTGCGGTCGGTACCGCAAGCTGGCTGGCTTCATGCTTGAGGCGGGCCAGGTGCTGGTCCTGGTAGTAGCCGAACGGCTCTGCCGCGATCACCTGGTGCGTCGGGCGCAAGTCCACGTGCGCTGCACGCAGCCAGGGGCGGTCGAAGGCAGCGTTGCCGGAGGCGTCGAGGTTCTGTTGCAGCAGGTCGAGAAAGTGCGCGCGCTCATCCAGCCTGATGTAGGCGGTAAATGCCTGGCGCGCTGCGGGCTCCAGCAACAACGTCGCCAACGCTTCATGCACCGCTTCAAGGTCATGGCACTGGCGCAGCGCTGGGTCATGGCCAGGCAAGAACAGCGCAAGCCCCGCGTTGCCGACATCGATCAGCATCACTTCGTGCAGGATGCTGCCGAACAGCGCCAGCTGCCAGCACGTCACGTTGTCACCTTGCAACAGTCGCTCTATTTCGTCACGAGCGTTGCCGCCAAGCAGGTGTCGCAGGTAGGCCAGGTCGGCCGCCAGCCGCAGGCTGTCTTGTTGCACGTGCATGGCTTGCGCGCGAACGCCGGGTTGCCCTAAATGGTGTGTCAGATGGGCCTGGTAGGTGCCACCCAAGTCCAGTTCTCGACACAGTGTGGCGAAGGCTTCGGGACTAAGCGGCAAACGATCTACCTGGTAGTGTTCGGACTTCAGTGGAAACTGCGCAGCCGGCACCTGCATGCCAAGGGGAGCGTACCCTTGAACCTGAATTGCCGTGACATGAATGTTGTCCTTCAGCGCAATCGCGCTCTGGGAGGTAAATACTTCGTCATCGGCAAAGTTCTGCAGGGCCGCTTGTAACAAATTGTCGCGACGATGGCTGTAGAGATAGCGTAAGCCGACCCAGTGCCAGTTGCTTTCAACCCGCAGCAACTGGCTGTTGCGCAGTGGCGCGTGAAAACCATGTGCCGCAAGGCGGCCTTGCAGCAACGGTTCGGCGAATTCGGTGATCTGTGCGAGGCCCTTGAGTGAGCGGGCCAAGGCGGCTTGTGAGCGAACCCGGCGTGCCTGGCTGGCGTGCACTGCCTGGCGCAGGTCTGGGGCGGCATTGGCGAACCAGTCCTGCTCTTGCCAGGCATTAGCCTGGGTTTGCTGCAACGCGGCCCACTGTTTGGGTGTTGCCCGGTGGGCCCAATGGGGTAGTTGCGCCTTCAGCAGGGCTTGATGCGGAAGGTAATCAGGCATGGTGATGCTCCTTTTATGCAAAGAAGGCATCAAACGCTAATTATCAATAGCCAAGTGGTAACGGAGTATCGTGCTTATCGGCACGCTTATAGCAAAGTTTCGCTGATGGAGGCTTTTAGAGCAGAAAATTTGACGCCATGAAACTTGATCTAAAGTCAGCGAAGAGCCGCTTGCCAAAGCCTTTCGGGGCATCTTAAATTGTTACTGAATGTGATAATAAAGTTGTAGGGCAAACTATAAAAATCAAAGCGTTAAGTGTTTTTGCTGCATTTTTCTCTCTTTACGCATGGCCATAGAGCACTTCAAAGGACGTCGAAGAAGAAATGAAAGAGACCTTGACAGCTGTGGCGCGAAAGCTCCTGTCGCCCTCCACGCGCTACGAAATGAGGCTGCTGGCCAGCAAAACGCGAGAAATGATGGCGCGTGCCTGTTTCTGGCGGTGGGAGGTTGCCAGGTTTCGGCCGCAGCAGGAGAGCCCGTACGAAATCCTCTACATCGGCCGCAAGCAGCAACGGGAAATGGCCAAGCTGCTGATCGGCGGCAAAGGCCAGGGCAGCGCATCGATCGTGGAGGGTGCAAATGCCACGGCGGCTGCCAACCATGTGGTGGTCATCAGCGAAATGCCGACCTCGGGGGCGCTGTCCGTGCCGCATTACCTGAGCGCCGTGGTGCCGCTGGGGCGACCACTGGATGACATCACGGCCCGCTACGACAGCGAACTGCGCCGCAGCATTCGCAAGAACCGGCCGCTGTATCACATGCGCCAAGCCCTCTCGGACGACGAAATCAGCATGGCCGACCGGGACCTGCTGCGCCCTTATGCCACGGCCAGGCAAGGCATCCACGCCGCGCAGTTCCCTACCGAAGAGGTGTTCCGAATTGCCAAGAGCGTCGGCCGGCTCGACTTGATCATGCTGGGCGATGAAGTGATCGGCTGCCACCTGGGGTGTGAAGTGGTACGCGGCGGCAAGCGTTACTGGAGCACCTTGCGCTTTGGCTATTGCGAGGCGGTGTTTTCCGATGCGAAGAAACTGCGCGAGGTGAATTCGATCACCACCTTCATGGCGCTTGAATGGGCACTGGAGCAGGGCTTCGATTACTACGACATCGGCCTGTGCCTGGCACGCCCGGACGACGGCCTGTTGAAATGGAAGCGCCGCCGGGGTGGTGATATCGACTCACTGGGTAACCATGCGTACCTGTTTGTCCGCCTGCCAAAGACCGGCACGGCGAAGTTTTTGTGGGACACGCCGATGTTCGCCGTCGAAGGCGACAAGCTCACGCTGCATCTGGGGTTGCCGGATGGGCCTAGCGATGAGGAAGTTGCCAGCCGTTACCACGAAATGGTGTTTGGCGGCCTGCATAAGATTTATCTCTACGGTGGCAACGGTGCAGGTGAGCCGTTCGTGGAAACGTTGCGCAGCCGTTACGCAAGCCAGCAGTCACCGCCCACCATGGAAAGGGTCACATGCAACTGAGTGGCTGCCAGGGAGGCATTGATAGGGCGCCTTGCGCCAGGCTTCAGACTTCGTCATCAAGGGAGGACGCTTCATGGGAGGCGATATCTCGCAGTTCAGTGCATCGCCCGCAGCCAAGCATCACACCTGGACCTTGGCCGCCTATCGCTACATGGCGCGCAAACGCTTGGGCAAGAACACGGCCATCGACCTTAAAAGCATCGCCACCAAGAGCTGGGACATAGCCCCTGGCGAAGCCACGGTTTCGCCGCCAGCCATTTTTCTGCCCGGCCAGCTGGAACGGGTGACAGGCTGGGAAGGCAAGCGCTTCTACCCCTACGTGCACCCGGCACGCACCATGGAAGGCGGCGTCAATACGCTGCAAGGGCCAACCCGCGGCTACCTGATCAAGGATGTGTGGCTAATCGACGGGGCGTTGTACAAGGGCAAGGCCAGCCATTGGTTGTCACTGAAGCCAAGCACCTTCCCGACCATCATCGTCGACAATGAGATCGACCGCGCGGCTATCTACTGCACGCAAAACGGCAACTCGTGGTTCGGCACCTGGCTGATGGAAGATTGCCCGACCTATGCGCTGGCTTGTAACGAAGGTATCCCGGTGACCACCGCACCTTCTGCCCGGTTTCCACTGTTTACTCAGGCACCGGCCTATGAGGAGTTGCTGGGTATGAAACCGCTGCGTTTGCGCAGTGCGTTCTTCCGTGAGCTGGTGCTGTTCGATGACCAGAGCAACAACCGCAGCCGGCATGCCCGCTATCGTGCGATGGGCGACAAGCTGCTTTCGCATGTGCCG
The DNA here is from genome assembly GCA_041071465.1 of Pseudomonas putida. Taxonomy (NCBI): domain Bacteria; kingdom Pseudomonadati; phylum Pseudomonadota; class Gammaproteobacteria; order Pseudomonadales; family Pseudomonadaceae; genus Pseudomonas; species Pseudomonas putida. The sequence goes on from CP163498.1 coordinate 4,894,232, forward strand.
CATGCGCAACATCCTGGGGTGTTCCTGCTGCGCGGTGGTGATGGCGACCTGCGCCTCTTGCGCAACGAGCTTGAGCTTGCCGAGCACTTGCGCGTTACCCGTGGTTTTCGCATCGTCAACCCGCTGAAGTCCGACCTGCCGAGTATTGTCGCTGCCTGCGCCGGTGCCCAAGTGGTGATCGGGGTAGAGGGCAGCCAGTTGGTGCACGGCGTGAATGTGCTGCAGGCAGGCGGTTGCCTGCTGACCTTGCAGCCACCTAACCGCTTTGTCAGTTACTACAAGTACCTGACGGACCGCGACCACCAGCATTTCGGTTTCGTGGTCGGCATACCCGAAGGTGACGGTTTTCGGATCGATATCGGCGAGGTAGAGCGCACACTGGACCTGTTCCCACGCTAAGTGTGTAGTATTCGGGCACATGGCTGCGGCGGGCGAGGCGAAGGATGATCGAGGTATCACGGTTCTGGCGCGACCCGGCGCTGCCGTTCGTCGAAGCCCGAAGGGTAGGGGACGGGCGCAAGGTGTGTTACGCCGCGCACGCCCACGAAAGCTTCTCCATCGGGGTGATCACGGGTGGGCGCAGCACCTACCTTAACGCCGGTCAGGGTGTCGAGGTGACGGCGGGGACCACGGTGCTGATGAACCCGGGTGTGGTGCATACCTGCAACCCTGTTGCCGGGGAGCCGTGGTCCTACCTGATGCTGTTCGTCGACCAGCCTTGGTTGCAGGCCTTGGGGTTTGCCTTGCCGGCGCAGACCTGGAGCCGTTCGCCGCTGTTGTACCAGCGGCTTTTGCAAACCTTCGCCGACCTGTTCGATACCCGTCTGCCAGATCGCGAAGCGCGCCTGGCGGCTTTCTTCAGCGGATTGCCGGAATTACTGGGTGGCAGTGCCCCTGTGAGTGACGAGGGCAACCCTCGACTGCAGGCGGCGGCAGCATTCATACGCGCCCACCGCAGTGACGCGTTGAGCCTCGAGGACATCTGCGCGGCCTGCGGCCTGTCACGCTCCTACCTGATTCGTGCGTTCCGCCAACATTTCGGCCTGACCCCGCATGGCTATCTGCTCGACCAGCGCGTGCAGCTGGCCAGGGCGCGGCTGCGGCAAGGCCGGGCGATTGCCGAAGTGGCACAGGAGGCCGGGTTTGCCGACCAGGCGCATTTGCAGCGGGCATTCAAGCAGCAACTGGCGGCGACACCAGGGCATTATCGCAATGCGCTTGGCTGAATGATCAGGTAAACCGCACTGGCAATCAGCAACACGGCCAACCCTCGGTTCAGCAGGCGCATATGCCGTGGATTGCCCAGATACCGCCGAATCACGCTCCCGGCCCACGCCCAGCAGGCCACCGAGATGAAACAGATTGGCCCATAGATCCAGGCGAACAGCCACAGCAGGTGCTGTTCACCGCCGGTGTAGGCGCCCACGCCGGCGACTGCTGCCAACCAGGCTTTGGGGTTGAGCCACTGCATTACCGCGCCCTGCCAGGCTGAAGGGGCCATGGTCGGGTGTTCGCTGCCCAGGTTGCCATCGTCACTGGCCAGTTTCCACGCCATGTACAGCAGAAATGCCACACCGCTCCAGTGCAACAGCAGGCCCAGCAAAGGCCAGCGCAACATCAGCTGATGCACGCCCAGCCCGACCAGCACCAGCAGCAGGCAAAAGCCCAGCGTGGCGCCGGCCACATGTGCCAGGCTGGCGCGCAGGCCGTGGCGGGCACCGCTGCCTAGTGCGACGATGTTGACCGGGCCGGGGGAAATCGAGGCCGCCAAGGCGAAGGCGGCCATTGACAAGGACAGGCTCATGAGGGAAATCCGAATGGCTGAAGGAGGGCTTCATCCTCGGGCATCCGCTTGCAGAGGTATTGAACAAAAGTACCCTCTCCACAACTGGAAGCGTGCAGTGCAGAGGTGTTACAGGTTTTGTAATAGTTTTGCGCTACTAGAGAAACCTGCTGTGCTTGTAGCATCATCCTCCCAATTTGTTATCAAGGTCTATATGAGCACCTTCGCGGAGCCCCCCAGTTTTCGGCCGTTTCGGCCATCCTTTCCCTGTCCTTGTGACGCCTTCCTCGTGAGTACCCGCTAATGGAATGGCTAGCCGACCCAACGGCCTGGCTAGGCCTGTTGACGCTTATCGTCCTTGAGCTGGTGCTGGGTATCGACAACCTGGTGTTCATCGCCATCCTCGCCGACAAGTTGCCGCCTCACCAGCGTGATCGCGCACGGGTCATTGGCCTTGGCCTGGCGTTGATCATGCGTCTGGGCCTGTTGGCCAGTATTTCGTGGATGGTCACACTTACCGCGCCGCTGATCGACGTATTCGGCAAGAGCTTCTCTGGCCGTGACCTGATCATGCTGTTCGGTGGTGTATTCCTGCTGTTCAAGGCCACCATGGAGCTGCATGAACGCCTGGAGGGCCACGTGACACAGGCCAGTGGCACATTGCGCCATGCCGCGTTCTGGCCGATCGTCGCCCAGATCGTGGTACTGGACGCAGTGTTCTCGCTGGACGCCGTGATCACGGCGGTGGGCATGGTCGATGAGCTGTCGGTGATGATGATCGCGGTGATCTTCTCGATCGGTATCATGATCGTTGCCAGCAAGCCGCTGACCCGTTTCGTCAACGCCCACCCCACGGTAATCATGCTGTGCCTGGGCTTCCTGATGATGATCGGTTTCAGCCTCACTGCAGAAGGCCTGGGCTTCCATATCCCGAAAGGCTACCTGTATGCGGCGATTGGCTTCTCGATCCTGATCGAGCTGTTCAACCAGCTGGCCCGTGCCCGCCGCAAGCGCAGCTTGCAGCAGCATCGACCGCTACGCGAACGTACTGCCCATGCGGTGCTGCGCCTGCTGGGCGGCCGCCGGATCGAAGCTGACGAGGTGGGTGAGGAAATCGCCGATCTGGTCGAAGGTGGCGAGGAACAGGTGCTGTTCGACCGCCGTGAGCGGGTAATGATCAGTGGTGTGCTGAACCTGGCAGAGCGGCCGATCCGTACGGTGATGACCGCGCGTGCCGAGGTCGATGTGATCGACCTGGCACAGCCGGCCGAGGCCATTACCCAGGCCTTGGTCAACTCGCCGTACTCGCGCCTGCCGTTGATCCGCGATGGCCGTGTGGACGAACCCTTGGGTTTTGTGCACAAGAAGGAATTGCTCAAAGAGCTACTGTCGGGCGACCAACCCGATCTGGAAAGCATGGCCCGGGCGCCGTTGAACCTGCTGGAGAGTTTCAGCATCCTCAATGCCCTGGAGCAGATGCGTGGCCAGTCGACCCACATCGCATTCGTGGTCAACGAGTTCGGCGACTTTACCGGCCTGCTGACCATGACCGACATCCTTGAGTCGATTGCCGGTGAATTGCCGGATGCGAGCGAGGTAGAAGGCCCCGGCATCGTTCAGGAGGGTGAAGCCTTTGTGGTCAGTGGTGCACTGAACTTGAGCCAGGTGCAGGCCCGTACAGGCTTCAGTGCCCGTGCTACCGAAGATTACCAGACCCTCGCGGGCCTGGTGATGAGCTTGCTCGACCGCCTGCCGATGGTGGGTGATCAGTTGGCCTGGAACGGCTGGATGCTGACCGTGGAGGCGGTTGAAGAGCGGCGGGTGCGCCAGGTTCGGCTTACACCGAACGGCGGCGCTGACGCAACAGGTGCTTGAAGCCTTCGAGCACCAGCACCAGCACTGCGGCCCAGATTGGCAGGTAGGTCAACCACTGATCCGGGCCGATGGTTTCGCCCAGCAGTAATGCCACCCCCACCAGCAGCACGGGTTCGACGTAGCTGAGCAGGCCGAACAGGCTGAATGGCAACATGCGGCTGGCCAGTACGTAAGCGATCAGGGCCGAGGCGCTGATCGCCCCAAGTATCGGGATCAGCGCATACAGCCCAGGGTGTGCTTGCAGGTCGGCATTGGATAGCGGGCCCTGGATAACGAAGTACAGGGCCCACGGCAGCAGCAGGCACATGTCGCACCACAGGCCACCCAGGTGGTCGGTGCGGCAACGCCGGCGCAGCACGAAGTAGATCGGGTAACCGATCGTCACCAACAGGGTTTCCCAGGCAAAGCTGCCATTTTGGTACAGCTCGTGGCCCACGCCCAGCGCGGCGCAAGCCACCGCCACCTTCTGCAGGCGCGACAGGCGCTCGCCATACACCAGTCGCCCGGTCAGGACCATGGCCAGCGGGAGCAAGAAGTAGCCCATCGACACTTCCAGGCTACGCCCGTGCAGGGGCGCCCAGAGAAACAGCCACAGCTGCACGCCCATCAGCCACGAAGTACCGACCATGCCGAGCAACAGCACCGGCGTGCGCTTTACCCGGCCCAACAGCTCGCCGACCCGTTTCCAGTCCTTCGAGACAAGCATGAACAAGGTGAGGCAGGGCAGCGTCAACAGGGTGCGCCAGCCAAAGATTTCTTCGCCATCGAGTGGCTTGAGCAGCGAGGTATAGAAGTACATCACGGCGAACAGACAAGACGCCATGACCGATGAAACAATGCCTTTTGACACGAATGCCTCGAATACGGGAGTTGAGCGAGTGAATCAGCCGCGCATGATCTCAGGGGCAGCGCCTTGCGGCAACTGCGCAGCGCCCGGGCGTGTGGCCAGGGCTTCAAGGAACTGGGCAGCTGGCATGGGCCTGGCGAACAGGTAACCCTGCTGGAAGTCCACCCCATGCTCGGCCAGGTAGTCGCGCTGAATGTCGGTTTCGACACCCTCGGCTACGATGCCCAGGCCCAGCTTGGCCGACAGCTCGATGATGCTTTCGAGAATGTGCACCGACAGCGCATCGGCACCTATCATGGCGACGAAACTCTGGTCGATCTTCAGGTAGTCGACCTTGAATTGCCGAAGGTAGTTGAGGCTCGACTGGCCGGTGCCGAAGTCGTCGAGGGCAATCATTACGCCCATGGCATGCAGTTTTTCGAACAGTTCGAGGGCCACGGGCGTGGGTTCGATCAGTTTGCGCTCGGTCAGCTCCAGGGTGAGTACCACCCGGCCGGGCGGAAAGTGTTGCAGGAACGTACGGCAGTCATCCAGCAACCTGAGATCGCGGCAATGGTCCGCGGTGATGTTGATACCAACATGAAAGCCGTCCTCCATCAGCCCGGCATAAGGTGCCAGGCTTTGCGCGGTATGCGTCATCAGCGCCCGGGTCATGGCGACAATCTGCCCGCTGTGTTCTGCATATGGGATGAACAGGTCAGGGCGAACCAGGCCTTCTCGTGGATGATTCCAGCGCATCAGCACTTCGGCGCCGGCCCAGCGGTAATCGCCTTTGCGTACCACCGGCTGGAAGTACGGCAGAAACTCATCGGCCTGCAGGGCGCGATCCAGTTCGGCACGGGGGGAGGTGACGCGACGAATCTGCCAGCGGCATGCCAGCGCCGCCACAACCCCCAGCACCAGCAGCAGGCTGAGCAGGGCCGGGTAGTGGCTGCGTAACAGTTGGCCTTGCTTGTTGGCGCTGTAGCCGCCCTGCACGCTAAACGGGTATCGCGTGGAGCCTAGCAACACGTTGGCGCTGGAGGCGGCAGGTGGTACGCCTTTGTGCACCACTCCGTCTTTGCCCATCCAGGCGTCGCCGACGCGGATTTGCAGTTCTTCATCGGGGCCGATCAGGCGCAATGCCGTCAGCAGGTGGTCGCCATCCACCGTGGTGATTGCACCGTGGTCACCATCGCTGGCACGGTATACCAGTAGCGGGTGGCCAGGCGTAACCGAATTGCCGTCCATCAGCCATAGCTTGCCGTCTACGTAGTCGGCTGCATTGACCGGTTCCTCGAACTCGCCGAACAACGAGGTGCAATAAAGGTTGTTGTGCCTGAACAGGTTGGTCGAGCGCACGAAGGCATTGCGGGTAACCTGGGCCCGCAACGTGAGCTGGGCTTGATCGCAAGCGCTGCCAGCCAGGGGCAGCAGCGCATTGGCAGCAGCGGACAGGTTGTCGAGGATGCGCTCGACGTGCTCCACCGCCTGCCGGGTGGTGGCCTGGCTACTGGCTTGCATTTCGCGCTCGATCTGCCAGTTCATCACGCCCAGGCCGCACATTACCGGCAGTACGCCGACGACCCAGGGCAACAGGGTACGCCAGCTGAGCGCGGCGCGGCGTTTGGTGGTGAGGGGCATGCTGACCTGACTACTATGAGGGATAAACGAGAGGATAGCCGTTTGCCTGACCGTGCGAGCAACTAAAACGCGACAAAAATTTTTACGCAATGTAGAATCGGTTTACGAATACAACAATAAGGTCCTTCATTTCCGAAGGATCAAGCCCGCCGAGAATGGGTCCATATGACATACCATGGGTTCAAGCTGATCATAGGTGGCTTCCTCGCTCGCAGCGTGCGGGGCATCCCGTGCTCACCGCCGTTTTTGTTCCGCATCCCACGCAATCAATAATATTTCGCTGCAGATGAGGACACGAACATGGCTGATATCTTCGACAATCCAATGGGCCTGATGGGCTTCGAATTCATCGAACTGGCTTCGCCGACCCCTGGCGTACTTGAGCCGGTCTTCCAGATACTGGGTTTCACCAAGGTGGCTACCCACCGCTCCAAAGATGTGCACCTCTACCGTCAGGGTGGCATCAATCTGATTTTGAACAACGAGCCCAAAAGCATCGCCTCGTATTTCGCGGCTGAGCACGGCCCGTCTGTCTGTGGTATGGCATTCCGTGTACGCAATGCCCATGAAGCCTATGCCCGTGCCCTCGAATTGGGCGCCCAGCCGGTGGAAATCGAAACCGGCCGATGGAACTGCGTCTGCCAGCGATCAAGGGTATTGGTGGCGCACCGCTTTACCTGATCGACCGTTTCGAGGAAGGCAGCTCGATCTACGACATCGACTTCAACTTCATCGAAGGCGTGGACCGCAACCCGGTGGGTGCCGGCCTGAAAATCATCGACCACCTCACCCACAACGTCTACCGCGGACGCATGGCCTACTGGGCCGGCTTCTACGAGAAGCTGTTCAACTTCCGTGAAATCCGTTACTTCGATATCAAGGGTGAGTACACCGGCCTGACGTCCAAGGCCATGACCGCTCCTGATGGCATGATCCGCATCCCGCTCAACGAAGAGTCCTCCAAGGGTGCCGGGCAGATCGAAGAGTTCCTGATGCAGTTCAACGGCGAAGGCATCCAGCACGTGGCCTTCCTGACTGATGACCTGCTCAAGACCTGGGATGCCCTGAAGGGCTTCGGTATGCGCTTCATGACCGCGCCACCGCAAACCTACTACGAAATGCTGGAAGAGCGCCTGCCTGGCCATGGCGAGCCGGTCGATCAACTGCAAGCGCGTGGCATCCTTCTCGATGGCGCCTCGCAGCCCGGCGACAAGCGCCTGCTGCTGCAGATTTTCTCGGAAACCTTGCTTGGGCCGGTGTTCTTCGAGTTCATCCAGCGCAAAGGTGACGACGGCTTTGGTGAAGGCAACTTCAAGGCGTTGTTCGAATCCATCGAACGGGACCAAGTTCGCCGTGGTGTACTGAGCACCGACTGATGCCGCTCTGGGTAGCGCCTGCCTTCATGGGTTGTTGGCGGCGCTCTCAGGCTTGCAGGAGCGGGTCCTGAACAGGCCCAGATACACGATCAAGCTGGTCGCGATCCCCACCAACATCAACGAAGGCAGGATCTGCAGCATGGACTGGCGTATTTCCTGGGCGGTGAAACCCTGTGCATAGCCGCCTTTGATTCTGTATCCATACTTGGCCGACAAGGCGTTGGCCAAGAACTCGGACTGCGAGGGGGGCTGTGCGTCACGGCTATCACCCTTGCTCCAGATATAGCGATCGTCGAACTCCACTACCAGTGTCAGCCCATCCTGAAAAGCATCCAGTTCATTGCGCAGCTGTGAGGCATACGCGGTCACGATTACGCCGACGCCATTGCTTTGCAGGTAGAAGTTGACCAGCAGTTTGCGGCGGTTGTCGGGTTGCCCATAAGACAGTTCGACCTGTTGGCCCGACAGCGTCAAGGACGACAAGTAGTCCATTGAGCCTGAAGCGCTGCTGCAGTAAGCTTCATTGTCCTCCACCAAGGTCAATGACCTGAGCATGGAGCGGCTGACAACCTGGTCCTGTAAAACGCTTCTGACGTTTTCGCAGGGCTTGCCGGCAAGTGGCAATGCGCGATGGGCAGCCTCGCTCAGCCTGTTCAGCGCCTGATCGATGCTGAACACCGCTTCCCGAACCGAGATGTTCGCGTTTTCCGCAAGTTTCATTTCCAGTTGAACAATCATTACCAGCAAACCGGAAATCACAGGTACAAGGCCCACAGTGGTGAGTAGCAGCAGCTCCCGCATGCGGCGCCCGGCGTGCAAGATTTTCAACATAGGACAAGGGTTCTCCGGCCCGAAGCTGTTCGCGTTGAACAGCTGAGCCTTGAGCCTATGTTTTCAATGAGCTGCCTGCTGTAGTCCGCGTGCAGTCTGCTCGATAGGAAACCAACAAGGTTAATGTAAGGTTTTACTTGCCCTGGAGTTTCGCGAGGACTTTTTCGGCGAGCAGCGCGGTAGAGGCAGGGTTCTGCCCGGTGATCAGTCGACCATCATCGACCACGTATGGCTTCCATGGATCGTCATGCTTGCTGTACACGCCGCCACGGCCACCCAACTCGTTTTCTGTCAGGAATGGCACCACGTTGTCCAACTCGACCAGTTTTTCCTCGATATTGGAAAAGCCGGTTACCTTCCGATCTTTCAGCAGCAGGCTATTGTCGCTGAGCTTGATGTTCAGCAGGCCGACCACACCGTGGCACACTGCGGCAACAATGCCGCCATTTTCGTAGACCTTGCGTGCCAGCTCCTGCAGCGGTTGGTTTTCGGCAAAGTCATACATCACTCCGTGCCCGCCTGTGTAGTAGATGACGCTGTATTCTTCGGCCTTTACCTGGCCAGGGCTAAAGGTGCTGCCCAGGCGATTCATGAAGCCCTTGTCGTCATACCATTGCCAGTCCAGGTCGGGGGCCATCTGCAGGCTGTGTGGGTCGATGGGGATGTAGCCGCCCTGTGGGCTGACATAATCGACCGTGTAGCCGGCCTTTTCGACCTTCTCGACAAAGTGCACCGCTTCGCCCAGCCACAGCCCGGTCGCCCGACTCAGCGTCGGATACTTGGCTGTATTGGTCAGTACTACCAGTATTTTCTTGCTCATGACCACGCTCCCGTCGGCAACCTGAATGGGCCGTTGCTCCCTGGCCCGAGGAAAAACCTAATGAGCATAGCTGCCACCAGCCAGGGCGTCATGGTGTGCGATGCATGCTGTGCTAAGTTGAATGAATTCACAGCTGGAGCCACGACATTGATCGCAAACGGTACGCCACGCGAGCCTGTACCGCAGGCTATACGGCAGTCGCTTGTTTCGTCATCGATCAAGCCGATGGGGGAACGCATCGCCCAGTTCGAGTGGGGGCATACCTCGCTCGGGCCATTGCCGCGCTGGCCGGCTTCATTGCGCATTGCTGTAGACATGATGCACTTGTCGCCGTTCCCGTGTGCGGTGGTCTGGGGGCCTGACCTCTGTGTGGTGCACAACGATGGCTATCGGGCGCTGCGGGCTGTTACCCATGATGCGCTGGGTAAGACGTTCGATGCCCTTTGGCATGATGTCTGGCCAGCAGTGGGGCCTTGGGTGTTCAACGTACTTGAGGGGCGCTCGAGTTTCGTCGAGGACCCACCCCTGCGAATCGTCCGGGGCGAAGGCGCCGAGCCGCTATGGTGCGCGTTCGGTTATGCCCCCCTGCATGATGAACTCGGTAACGTGGCCGGGTTTCTGCATACGGTGATCGAAACCACGGCCAGCGTCGAGGCGCACCGTCACTGGCGTGAGCAGGCGCAGGGATTTGAACGGCAGGTCGAGCGCCATGTGGCCGAGCGCGAGCAGTTCTGGCAGCTGTCGCGCGACGCCATAATGACGATTACCCCGGAACTGAAACTGCATGCCGCCAACCCGGCCTGGCACCGCATTTTGGGATGGCCTCAAGAACAGGTGCAGGACATACCGATACTGGAGCTGGTTCACCCCGCCGATCGTGTCGAAGTGCAAGTGGCAGTGTCGGGGCTACTGCAAGACAGTCATGCGGAACAGATCGAGACCCGTCTGCGCCACCGCGATGGTCACTACCACTGGTTTTGCTGGAGTGCGCGGTTTGATGGCAGCCTTCTGAACGTGGTTGGCCGGGACATTACCGCAGAGCGCGAAGAGGCTGCACGTCAGTCCGAGGCGCTGATGCGCAGCAGCGAGCGTATGGAGGTGGTAGGCCAGTTGGCGGGCGGCATGGGCCATGAAATGAACAACTTGCTGTCCGGTATTGGTGGCAGCCTCGAATTGCTGCAGCGGCGCCTGCAGGACGGGCGCCTGGAGCGAGTGGAGGCCTATGTGGAGGTCGCGCGTGACTCAGTGCAGCGTGCGATGGAACTGACTCATCGCTTGCTTGCGTTTTCTCGCCATCAGCCGTTGGCACCTGGACCGCTGAATTTCAATCGGCAGTTACGTCAGAGCGAGCCGCTGTTATTGCAGGCGCTGGGGGCAGAGATGCGTTTGCACTGGCAACTGGATGTTGCGCACTGGGCGGTGAACTTGGACGTGCGCCAGCTTGAAAATGCGCTGATCAATTTGTGCGCCAATGCCCGTGAGGCATGCCTGGCGCAAGGCAATGTCACCATCAGCAGCGTCAACGAACGGCTGATTGCCTTTTTCCCGGATGAGGGTGGCTTGCCCCCAGGCGACTACGTGGCTTTGCATGTCGAGGACGATGGCCATGGCATGGCGGCGGTAGATATCCCCAGGGCATTTGAACCGTTCTTCACCACCAAACCCGTCGGGCGTGGGTCCGGCCTTGGTTTGTCGATGGTTTATGGCTTTGTCGGCCAGTCGGGCGGGTATGCCTGGATCGAGTCGACCCAGGGAAAGGGCACCAAGGTTTCCATGCTTTTCCCTCGGTGCCATGAGCCGGTACCGGACGAAGTCACGCCGGCACCGCGTCCGCAGCGTATGGCAAGAGGCGAGCGCCTGCTGTTGGTCGATGATGAGCTTAACTTGCGCGCGGTGATGCGCGAATACCTGACTGAGCGTGGTTTCAACGTGACCGACGTGGGCGATGCCAATACTGCGCTGGACCGCTTCCGCCATGGCGGCCCCTTCGATTTGGTAATCACCGACATCGGCCTGCCGGGTGGTTTCAGTGGCCGGCAAGTGGCCAAGGCCATGCGCATGCAACTTGAACAGCAGAAGATTCTGTTTATCACAGGCTATGCGGATCAGCCGATTGAAGCGCAACTGCTCGGCCAGCCGGGCACGGCGTTAATGAACAAACCGTTCTCGTTGGCGGACCTTGCCGACGAAGCGATACGCATGCTTGATGAGTAGGGCGCTTCAGGGCTTGCCAAGAATCTGCGTCACTTGGGCCTGCAACTGCTTCAGTTCGAACGGTTTGCAGATCAGGTGCATGCCCGTGCCCAGGAAGCCCTCACGGGCCATGGCTGTCTCCGCATAGCCGGTGATGAATAGCACTGGCAAGTGCGGTCGCAGGCTGCGAGCAATTTCGGCCAGTTGCCGGCCATTCATGCCGGGCAAGCCAACATCGCTGACCAGCAAGTCTACCGCTTGTGCCGAGCGTAAAACTTTCAAACCCTCGTTGGCATTGGCGGCGCTGTGGCAGGGGAAGCCGTCGTCGCGCAGAGCCTGGCACAGCAGATGGCGCACATCAGGGTCATCTTCGACCACCAAGACATGCCGGCTACAATCGCCTTGTTTGGGAGGCGTTGGGCTGGACACTCGCCGAGCTTCACCGCGATGGCGGGGCAGGTACAGTTCTACCTGGGTGCCTTGGCCAAGCTCGCTGTGCAGCGTGACATGCCCGTGGGATTGCTTGCTGAAGCCGTACACCATCGACAAGCCGAGCCCGATCCCCTGGCCGGTCGCCTTGGTGCTGAAGAACGGCTCGAAGGCGTGCTCCAGTGTGCTTTGTGCCATGCCCTGGCCGTCGTCGATGATCCGCAGGCGCACATAATCGCCCTCGCGCAGAGCGCCGTCGGCGAATTGCTCGGTGGCGATGTATTGATTGCTCGCCTCGATGCGCAGTAGACCACCACTGGGCATGGCCTCGCAGGCATTGAGCAGCAGGTTGTCCAGGGCTTCGTGCAGCTGCTCGTCGTCTGCCTCCACAGGCCAGAGCCCTTTGGCAACCTGCACCTGCAGGGCTACCGCCGGGCTCACCCGAGCCTTGAGGCGCTTTGCCTGCAGAAGTGTATGCAGGTCGATTCGTTCGTTATGCAGCGATTGTCGGGAAGAGAATGCCAGCAGGCGGTGTGTCAGGCGGGCGGCGCGTGCTACAGCCTCGCGGCCCATGCTCAGCACGCCGTCCAGGCCGTCGCTGCGGCCTTGGTGCAGGCGCCGCTCGATCAGTTCGAAGCTGCCACCAATGCTGGTGAGCAAATTGTTGAAGTCATGGGCGACGCCGCCGGCCAATTGGCCGATGGCTTCCATCTTGCGTACTTGGTAACGGGAGAATTCGCTGTGCTGCTGTTCTTCGTTTGGCGGCTCAAGCTGGGTGTCCAGGCGCTGCTGCAGGCCATGGAGCTGGTCACGTATCAGGTATTGCCTGCGGCGGTTGCGCAGTGCGGACTGGGTCATGTGCAACAGCTGGGCGTGTTCGAAGGGCGCAATCAGCAATGCCAGGTTGCCCACGGGGTGATTAGTCGCGCCAGTGGCTGACCAGGCGCCCTGGGTCACCAGTACGATGGGCAGGTCCGACCAGCTTGGTTGCTGGTCAATATAGGCTTGCAGCGACTCGCATGGGCCATGGCTGAACACTTGTTCGGCAATGATCGCCAAACCTGCGCCTTCGGCCAGGCGCGCCTGCAGGTTGGCCATGTCGACCGCACACAGGCTTGCGATGCCGGCGCGAGCGAGCAGGTTCGAGGTGTCCGCCGCCAACGGCGGGGGTGCCAGAATCAACGCACGTTGATCCAGCGTCAACGAACTGGCCAAAACGGCTCTCCTGTAGGGTGGCCTGTTATCCACTGGACCCCGGGCACTGGCACGGGGTTCAACAATAAATCAGGAATGGCCTACAGGCCCTGTTGCAATACGGGATCGTCCGGGTTCTGGCGTTCCAGTTCGGCCAGCAGTACCTGCACATTCTGCAGTTGGCCGGATTCTTTCCAGTACTGAATCAGCAATACCCGCGCCCGACGATTGGCGGGTTGCCGATTGAGCACGGTTTCCAGTTGCTTCTGCGCGGCATCGAGTTGCTCCAGTTCGTGCAGGGTAACCGCCAGCGTATAGCGATAGTCTGTGTTGTCCGGGTCAAGTTCGACGGCGCGGGAAAGGGCCAGCAAGGCATATTCGCGCTGCTCGTGGCGGTTCAGCCAAAGCCCGAGTTCGTACTGCAGAAAGGCCGAGTCAGGGCTCAACGCCAAGGCTTTGCCCAGTACTTGGCGTGAGGCGTCGTGATGGCCCTGGCGTTCCAGCAGGCGCACTTGAGTGGCCAGCGCGTCGAGGTTGCCGGGTCAACCGCCAGCGCGCGTTGCAGTGCTGTGGAGGCCTGGGTGTAGTCGTTTTCATGCAGGTACAGGCGCGCCAGGTGCACCTGCGCGTCGGCATCCTCGGGTTGCTGTTCCAGGGCTTGCTGGTATTGCTCAAGGGCTGCCTGAAGCGGGCCGAAGTACAGGCCGATGGCGTCGGGATCGAGGCCTAGCAGGGCATCCACGGCGGCAAAGCGCACGCTTTGGTCGTCGTCGTCCAGCAGCGGGCCGAGTACCAGGCTGCGCTGCGCCGCCGGCAGCAGGCGACGGATACCCGCAATGGCCGCACGACGCACCAGCGGGTCGCCATGCTCCAGGTCCTGGCTGGCGAGTTTCAATGCCTGCGGCGAGGGGTAGTTGGGCAACTCTGTGTACAGCGCCGCACGGCGGATGGCGGGCAGGTCGTTACGTTGCAATTGCTGGTACAGCACCCGTGCTGCTCCAGGCTGACCGTCGTGTGCCTGGCGTAGCGCCTTGGTGTAGCTGTGTGCCGGCAAGGTAGGCTGCGCGGGTGGGGCATCACGCCACAGGTAGCCGAACAGGGCCAATACCACAATCGACGACAGTAGGGCGATCAGGTAGCGGTTGCGTCTGGGCATCTGACGATCCGTGGCGGCGGGAAGGGCAGAGCTTGGGCCAGCTGGGGGGTAATTGCAACCGAACCGAACAGGCTGCTTGCCACGGGCCAGGCCTGCGTGGTGACATTACATGCATTGCGTATGTAAGGAGAGACACATGGTTCGCCGCACCCGTGCCGAGATGGAAGAAACCCGCGCCACGCTGTTGGCAACCGCCCGCCAGTGCTTCACTGCGCTGGGTTATGCGGACACCTCCATGGATGACCTCACCGCACAGGCGGGGCTGACTCGAGGGGCGCTTTATCATCATTTTGGTGACAAGCAAGGCTTGTTGACTGCGGTGGTGGAGCAGATCGACGCCGAGATGGACCAGCGCCTGCAAGCAATTTCGGAGGCGGCCGAAGATGCCTGGGAGGGCTTTCGCCAACGTTGTCGGGTTTACCTGGAAATGGCCTTGGAGCCGGAGATTCAGCGCATTGTGTTGCGTGACGCCAAAGCGGTGCTCGGCGGGGCTTCGCCGGGTTCGCAACGGCAGTGCATTGCGTCGATGCAACGGTTGATCGCAGACCTCATGCAGCAGGGCGTCATTGCCGAAGCCGACCCACAGGCGTTGGCATCGTTGATTTACGGGAGCCTGGCGGAAGCCGCCTGCTGGATTGCACAGGGGGAAGACGGCCAAGGCCGGCTGTTGAAGGGTTTGAACGCACTGGAGTTGCTGTTGCGGGGCGTGTTGAACAAGGCCTGAGCGCTGCGTACCGAGCCTCGGCCCCCGATGCTGTCGGGCATAAAAAGCCCCGCGGGCCAAGGCCTGCGGGGCAAACGGTTGGGGGAGGAACCAACCAAAGGAGTCGTTGAAACGGGGGTCAGCGGGCGCTGGCAACGGTCTCCGGTTGCCAGCCACCGCCCAGGGCCTTGTAGATCGAGACGATGCCGCGGTAGAGCTCAACCTCACCCTGGGCCTGTGCATCTTCAGCGCTCAGCCGTTCGCGCTCGGCATCGAGCAGTACCAGGTAATCCACCGTACCCTCGCGATAGCGAATCGAGGCCAGCTCCGCCGCCTTGCGGCTGGCGTCGCTCTGATGCATCAGCGACAACAGCCGTTGCTGGGTTTTGTCGTAATCGCTGAAGGCGTTGGCCGACTCTTCCAGGGCCAGCAGTACTTGCTGCTCGTAGTTGGCCAATGCCCCTTCGGCATCGGCCTTGGCGCCGCGCAGGCGGGCCCGCACGCTGCCCAGGTCGAAGGCCGCCCAGGTAATGCTCGGGCCCAGCGCCCAGGCGTTGGCCGCCGAGGAGCCGATCTGCGAGCCGCGCGCGGCGGTAAAGCCGAGGAAGCCGCTGAGGCTGACCCGCGGGAACAGGTCGGCGGTGGCCACGCCCACGTTGGCGGTGGCTGCCGCCAGCTGGCGTTCGGCGCTGCGGATGTCCGGGCGGCGGCGCAGCAACTCACCCGGGTCACCCACCGGCAGCGCCTTGGCGATGGCCGGCAGGGCTTTGGGCGACAGGTCTACGCTGAGCGCGTCAGGGCGTTGGCCGAGCAGGGTGGCGATGCGGTGCCGCGCCCGTGCCTGTTCGGCCTGCAGTTGCGGCACGGTGGCTTCGACCCCGGCCAGGCGCGCATCGGCACGCACCACGTCAAGGTCGTTGCCCACGCCGGCATCGCGCAGGGTTTCGGTGATAGTGCGCGATTCCTGCTGGGTCTTGAGGTTGGCCAGGGCGATTTTTTCGCGTAACTGGGCACCGCGCAATTGCCCGTAGGCATCGACCAGTTCGGCGATCAGGCTGACTTGCAACTGCTGCAGGTCGGCGGCGGCTACCGCTTCCTGGGCTTCGCTGGCTTCGATCTGGCGCTGGATGCGGCCGAACAGGTCAAGCTCCCAGGCCATGTCCAGGCCCAGGTCGTAGCGCTCGCTGTTCACCCGCTGGGTGGTCTGGCCTGGGATCTGGCCCTTGCCGATGTCGCTGCTGGCGCGGCTGGTGACCACCGGGAACTGATCGTTCTCAGCGTCTTCACGGATCGAGCGGGCCGACTTCAGGCGGGCGAAGGCCACGCGCAAATCACGGTTGCCGTCCAGCGAAGCCTGCACCAGCTGGTTCAGCACCGGGTCGTCGAACTGCTTCCACCACAGGCTCTCGAAGCGGCTTCGGTCGTAGGCCTTGGCCTGCACATCGCTGGCCAGCTGCGCAGGCTCGGTAGCGGGGGCCTGGTAGTCCGGGCCTACCGCACAGGCCGCCAGGGCCAGTGCCAGCAGGCTTGGGGTCAGGGGTTTGAGCAGGTTCATGCATGGTTCTCCAGCACTTGAACGCGTTCGGCCTTGCGGGCCTGGCGACGCTCGACGAAACGGCGGATCAGGAAGAAGAACACCGGGGTCAGGAACAGGCCGAACACGGTCACCCCGATCATCCCCGAGAACACCGCCACACCCATGGCATGGCGCATTTCGGAACCTGCACCGGAGCTGAACACCAGCGGCACCACACCCATGATGAAGGCGATCGACGTCATGAGGATCGGCCGCAGGCGCAGGCGGCAGGCTTCCAGCACCGCAGCCAGCGGGTCGAGGCCCTTGGCCTGTTCATCCTTGGCGAACTCGACGATCAGAATCGCGTTCTTGCACGCCAGGCCCACCAGTACGATCAGGCCGATCTGGGTGAAGATGTTGTTGTCGCCACCCGACACGATCACACCGGTGATGGCCGACAGCAGGGTCATCGGTACGATCAGGATCACCGCCAGCGGCAAGCTCCAGCTTTCGTACTGGGCAGCCAGTACCAGGAACGCCAGCAGTACGCACAGCGGGAACACCAGCAGTGCAGTATTGCCCGAGAGAATCTGCTGGTAAGTCAGGTCGGTCCACTCGAAGGTCATGCCGTTGGGCAGTTCCTCTTTCAGCAGCTTCTCGATGGCGGCTTCGGCCTGGCCAGAGCTGTAGCCTGGCGCTGCGGCCCCGTTGATTTCGGCTGTGATGAAACCGTTGTAGTGCATGACGCGGTCTGGCCCGGAGGTATCGCTGACCTTGAGGAAGGTCGCCAGCGGGATCATCTCGCCCAGGTTGTTGCGCACCTTCAACTGGCCGATCTGCTCGGCATCGAGGCGGAACTGTTGCTCGGCCTGGACGTTGACCTGATAGGTGCGGCCAAAACGGTTGAAGTCGTTGGTGTACAGCGAGCCCAGGTAAACCTGCAGGGTGTCGAAGATGTCTGTGATCGCCACACCGTGGGTCTTGGCCTTTTCCCGGTCGATGGCGGCATCGACCTGCGGCACGTTGACCTGGTAGCTGGTGAACAGGCCTGCCAGCTCGGGTACGTTGTGGCTCTTGGCGATGATGTTCTGGGTTTCCTTGTACAGCGCTTCGTAGCCCAGGTTGCCACGGTCTTCGATTTGCAGGCGGAAGCCGCCAATCGTGCCCAGGCCCTGTACCGGCGGCGGTGGGAAGATGGCGATGTAAGCGTCCTGGATGTCGGCGAATTGGGCATTCAGCGCGGCTGCAATGGCTGCCGCCGACTGGCTCGGGTCCTTGCGCTCATCAAACGGCTTGAGCGGGGTGAACACGATGCCGCTGTTCGGGCTGTTGGTGAAACCGTTGATCGACAAGCCTGGGAACGCCACCGAGTCGGCAACGCCAGGTTGTTTCAGGGCGATTTCGCTCATGCGCTTGATCACCGCCTCGGTACGGTCGAGGCTGGCGGCGTCCGGCAGTTGGGCGAAGGCTACCAGGTACTGCTTGTCCTGGGCTGGCACGAAACCGGTCGGGGTGGACGAGAAGCCGAGGTAGGTCAGGCCCATCAGGCCGGCATACACGAACAGGGCGATGCCGCTGGAGCGAATGACTCGGCGCACGCCGCCGACGTAGCGGTGGCTGGCACGGTCGAAGAAACGGTTGAACGGGGCGAACAGCCAACTGCCCAGCAGTTTGTCGAGGAACCGCGAGAAACGGTCCTTGGGTGCATGGTGGTCCTTCAGCAGCACGGCAGCCAGGGCCGGCGACAAGGTCAGCGAGTTGAACGCCGAGATCACAGTGGAAATGGCGATAGTCAAGGCGAACTGCTTGTAGAACTGCCCGGTAAGGCCAGAGATGAACGCGGCCGGCACGAACACCGCGCACAACACCAGCGCGGTGGCGATGATCGGCCCAGTCACTTCGCTCATGGCCTTTTGCGTGGCTTCCAGCGGTTTCAGGCCGAGCCCGATATTACGCTCGACGTTCTCCACCACGACGATGGCGTCGTCCACCACAATACCGATGGCGAGCACCAGCCCGAATAACGACAGCGCATTGAGCGAGAAGCCGAACAGGTGCATCACCGCAAACGTACCGATCAGCGACACCGGTACTGCCAGCAGCGGGATGATCGAAGCGCGCCAGGTCTGCAGGAACAGGATCACCACCAGCACGACCAGCACCAGGGCTTCGAACAGGGTGTGCACCACCGCTTCGATGGAGCCGCGCACGAAGATGGTCGGGTCATAGACGATGCTGTAGTCCATCCCTTCCGGGAAGTCCTTCTTCAGCTCGGCCATTTTCGCCCGTACTTCGTCGGAGATTTCGATGGCGTTGGAGCCTGGGCGCTGGAAGATCGGGATGGCCACCGCCGGCTGGTTGTTCAGCAGCGAGCGCAAGGCGTACTGGCTGGAGCCAAGTTCGACCCGGGCGATGTCTTTGAGGCGGGTAATTTCGCCATCGGCACCGGCGCGGATGATGATGTTTTCGAACTCTTCCTCATTGACCAGACGGCCCTGGGTGTTGATCGACAGCTGGAAGCTGGTGGAGCCGGGGGCGGGCGGGGCGCCCAGCTGGCCAGCGGCTACCTGGCGGTTCTGCTCGCGGATCGCGGCCACTACATCACTGGCAGTCAGGTTGCGCGAAGCGGTCTTGTTCGGGTCCAGCCACACGCGTAGCGAGTAGTCGCCCATGCCAAACAGCTGCACGTCGCCTACACCACCCAGACGCGCCAACTCGTCCTTGATGTTGAGGATGGCGTAGTTGGACAGGTAAAGCATGTCGTAGCGGTTATCCGGCGAGGTCAGGTGCACGACCATGGTCAGGTCGGGCGAGGCCTTGTCGACGGTGATACCGATACGGGTCACTTCCTCGGGCAGTTTGGGCTGGGTACGCGTGACGCGGTTCTGCACCTGCACCTGAGCGTTGTCCAGGTCGGTCCCCAGGGCGAAGGTGATGGTCAGCGTCAGCTTGCCGTCAGCAGTGGACTGGGAGGACATGTACAGCATGTTCTCCACACCGGTAATGGCCTGCTCCAGCGGCGCGGCAACGGTTTCGCCAATGACCTTGGGGTTGGCACCGGGGAAGTTGGCGCGCACCACCACGGTGGGTGGCACCACTTCGGGGTATTCGCTGATCGGCAGCTGGAACAGCGAGATGGAACCCGCAATCAGCAGCACCAGCGACAGCACCGCGGCGAAGATCGGCCGGGTAATGAAGAATTTCGAGAAGTTCATCGGTAGGTTCCCTTAACCGCGTGGCGCCTGGGCGCTGGCGACTTTCACGTTGTTGCCCGCCACCTTCGGCGCCGGGTTGCTGGCCTCCAGGGCCTGGCGCTGCTGGGCGAGGGCGGCGAGGGTCTGTTCGCTGGCCATTGGCGTTTCTTCTGGGGTGACCGGCGAGCCAGGGCGCACGCGCTGCAGGCCCTTGACCACGATGCGGTCGTCCTTGCCAAGGCCGCTGCGCACGATGCGCAGGCCTTCCAGCTTCGGCCCCAGCTCCACGGCGCGGTAGGCGGCCTTGTTGTCCTTGTCCATGACCAGTACGAACTTCTTGCCAAGGTCGGTGCCTACGGCTTCGTCGTTGATCAGTACGGCGTCGTACTGGGCGCTGCCGACCAGCTTCAGACGCGCATACAGCCCAGGGGTGAACTGGCCGTCGCTGTTGTCGAACACCGCACGGCCACGGATGGTGCCGGTGCGCGGGTTGACCTGGTTGTCGACGAAGTTCATCTGGCCCAAGTGCGGGTTGCCGGTTTCGCTGGTCAGGCCCAGGTACACCGGGGTGCTCTGGCCACGCTGGCCTTCGCGGGCCAGCTGGGTGTACTTGAGGTAAACGCGCTCGTCGGCGTCGAAGTAGGCATAGACCTTGTCGGTGGACACCACGCTGGTCAGCGGGGTGACATCGGCGCTGACGATGTTGCCTGCGGTGAACTGGGCGCGGCTGACGCGGCCGCTGATGGGTGCGGTGACGCGGGTGAAGCTGAGGTTCAGGCGTGCCAGGTCGAGTTGAGCCTGGATCGCATCGACCCCGGCGCGGGCTTCGGCGGCGGCGCTGCTGCGCGATTCGGCCAGTTCGGCGGAAATGGCATTGCTGTCACGCAGACGCTCGCCACGGCGGGCCTCGTTGGCGCTGCGGATGGCGGTGGCCTTAGCTTGTTGCAACTGCGCTTCGAGGCGGCGGACTTCTGCCTGGAACGGGCGCGGGTCGATCTGGAACAGCAGGTCGCCTTTCTTGACCTGGGCGCCTTCAGTGAAGGCTACCTGGTCGATCTGGCCGGAGACCCGTGGGCGCACCTCTACGGTTTCCGGTGCTTCGAGGCGGCCGGTGAACTCGTCCCATTCGTTGATCGGTTGTTCGATCACCTTGGCAACGGTGACTTTCGGCGCGGCGGGAGCCTGCACGGCGTCGGGGGTTCGACCGCAAGCGCTGATCACCACCACTGCCAGGGCAGCGAGGGGAAAGCGCAAGGGTTTGAGTGATTGTTCCATGGAGAACTCCGCCAATGTATTAGTAGTGGGCGGAGTGTGAGTGTGTTGCGCGTGAGGCACGAATCGAACGAGACGAAGGTTATTATCACGCTGAATGATATGTGCGGATCAATCATCGATGGCGGGCATGGTTGGGGCGCAGAGCGCCCCGGCAATCTCAGCTCAATACGCTGAACCCATGGGTGCCATCGCGCTCCAGTTGGGCAATCAAGCCGAACTCCCAATCCAGATATCCCTGCATGGCTTCGCGTGGGTTATCAGTGCCTTCATAAGGCCGGCGATAGCGGTCGGTTCGCGCAACCGCCAGGTGGGTTTCGCCACTGTCCAAGGGTTTGCCTGCCGCAATCCAGCGCGCAGTACCGCCGTCCAGTACATACACCGGGGTTTGCGTAAGTGCTTGCAAGTCTACCGCCGCAAAGCGTGCCAGCAGGCTGCTGCCGCAGGTCAGCACATAGCGCTCGGCAACCGGCAACTGCTCCAGCACCTGCGGTAATTGCGCACGGATCGCCCAATGGGCGCCTGGAATGTGACGTTTGACGTAGTTGGCACTGCTGGTGAAGTCCAGCAGCACGGTGCCTGGCGCTTGCAGCCAGTCATGCAGTTGCTCGACGCCGATTTCGGTGACTGCGGGTAGTGCAGGCTGCGGTGCCTGCCAATCGCCGGTCTCGCTGAAGTCCGCCACCGACAGACCATCGAGCACCCCTACCTGCCAGCCCATTTGCGCCAGCCACGAGGCGCTCATGTTGGCCCGTACGCCATCGTCATCCACCAGCACGATGCGCGCCCCGCGCACGCTGGCGACATGGTCGGTTTCCTGCACCAGTTGCCCGCCTGGCACACTGCGGCTGGCCGGTAGGTGGCCATGGGCGTATTCCTCAGGCGTGCGCACATCGAACAGGTAGGTAGTACGGCGGCTATCGGCCTGCCAGGTGGCCAGCGTTTCGCGCGTCAGGCGCAGCACACCGGCACGGTCGGCTACATGGCGTGCACGCTGAGCGGCGTCGATGCGGGTGGTATCGCTGACCGCTGCAAAACGGCGCTCCTGGCCGTGAGCCAGGGTTTGCCCGGCCAGGGTCCAGCCGATGGTGCCGTTGCGCAGGGCGGCCACGGGGTTGGGGATGCCGGCGTTGACCAGCGACTGGGTGCCGATGATGCTGCGGGTGCGCCCGGCGCAGTTGACGATGACTTGGGTGGCGGGGCTGGGCGCCAGTTCGGCAACCCGTAGCACCAGCTCGGCGCCCGGCACGCTGATGCCTCCAGGAATGCTCATGGTCTGGTATTCGTCGAAGCGGCGGGCGTCGAGCACCACCACATCGGCTTTGGCGTCCAGCAGCGCTTGCACGTGTTCGGCCGCCAGCGATGGGGTGTGGCGCACGCTTTCGACCAGCTCGCCAAAGGCCTTGCTCGGCACATTGACGTCACGGAACAGCTCGCCACCGGCTGCGCGCCAGCCGGCCAGGCCACCTTCGAGCACTGCAACATCGCTGTAGCCCAGTGCCACCAGGCGTTCGGCCGCCAGAGCAACCAGCCCTTCGCCGTCGTCATACACCGTGAGGGGGGTGTCACGGCGGGGCACGCGGGCGAAAATTTCCAGCTCCAGTTTCGACAATGGGAGGTTGGCGGCGAACAGTGGGTGTGCTTGGGCGAACGGGTCTTCCTCGCGCACATCGATCAGTGCCAGTTCTTCATGGGCCAGCAGGGCTTGGCGAATGGCGTGATAGGAACGGGTGGCAACGGTGCTCATGGGGCAGGGTTCTCTTTGGACAAGTCCCAGATGTTGGGCAGAAGGTGGTTGGAGTAGCCGGAAATGAACGCTTTTTCGGTGCCATCGGGCAGGTAAACCGCCCGGCTGACGGCGCCAATGTTGGCGCCGTACACGTGAATACTGATCGACACCCGGTCACCGAAGGCATTGCTGACCTGGTGGATATCGCCGATGCGGGGCGAAACAGCCTCGACGTGGCCGGGATCGATACGCACAGGCTCGCCCGCCGGCAGCAAGGCGCCCTGTTCGCTACGGGTGAAGCCTTGCGAGTATTCGGCGCCACGCAGCATGCCGATCAGGCCCCATACCCGGTGGTCGTGAATCGGCGTCTGCTGGCCGGGCCCCCAGACGAAACTGACGATGGAAAAGCGCTGGCGCGAATCGCAGTGCAGCAGATATTGCTGATAGCGGGCTGGATCTGGCTGCGCCAATGCCTCTGGTAGCCAGTCATCATGCGCGACCAGGCTGCGCAGCAGGCCCTGACCTTGGTCGAGGAGTGTGGCTTCGTCGGTTTCCCGGTCCAGCAGTTGCGAAAGGGCGTCGATGAAGTGTCGCAAGCGCTCGAAGCGTAGGGGTTGGCTCATGGTTCAGGCTCGGCTGGCGGTTTTGCTTAACCCTAGCAAATGCGCTAAATATTCTCAAAAGTAAAAATATGCATAAGCTAATATGCATAAAATGCATTTACAGATTGCCCCGATCTGTTTTCAAATGAACGTACAACCTACGAGACCGCACGCGCGGATCGGCCTTATGTACCCGACGGTACCTGGAGACGAACGTGCGATACCTCAAGCAATTGGCCGCCGGTGTGCTGGCCAGCTCCCTAAGCCTGGCCGCCGCTGCACAAACCCTGGTGGTCGGCGACCAGAGCTTCAATGCCCGTGCCGTGATGGAAGCAGCCGGTGTGCTCGAAGACCTGCCGTATACCCTCGAATGGAAGCAATTTACCGCCGGTTCGCCGGTGGCCGAGGCGCTGAATGTGGGCAGCCTGGACATCGGCTTGCTGGGCGATGCGCCGCCGTTGTTCCTCGGGGCATTGGGCGCGCCGATCAAGGTGATCGCGGTCAGCCGGCAGAACCTCGATGGCGTGGCCATCCTGGCACGCAAGGACTCGAACATTCACAGCCTCGAAGACTTGCGCGGCAAGCGCGCAGCGATCTGGAAGGGCTCGTGGAGCCAGCAGTTGCTGTTCAGCGCGCTGGACAAGGCTGCCGTGCCGCGTGATGCCCTGGAGCTGCGCTACCTCAGTGCCCTGGACGCCTCGCATGCCCTGGATGGTGGCTCGGTGGACGTAATCGCCACCTGGGAGCCTTATGTCACCCAACAGGAGCGCCAAGGGGCGCGGGTGCTGGCCACGGCCGAAGGGCTGATCCCGGCACAGAGCTTCGTGGTGGCCAACGCCAAGGCGGTAGAGGCCAAGCGGGCGCAGATCAGCGATTTTCTCCAGCGCCTGAAAAAGGCCCGTGACTGGACCTTGAGCGACCCGGCGCATACCGAAGCCTATGCCGATGCCTGGGCCAAGCGCACCCGCGCCGACCGCGATATTGCCCGTGCCTGGTTTGCCCGTGCGCGCACCGATGTGGCACCGCTGAACCCGCAGGTGATCGTGGATGCGCAGAAAACCGTGGACTTCTTTGCCGGGCTGGGGCTGATCAAGGGATACCCGGCGGCGAGCCTGTTCGATACCTCGTTCGCGCCAGCGTTCGAGCATTGATTTCACCTGCGCTTGCGAGGAATGACCATGACCACCCGCAAAATCAAACTCGGCGCCCTGACCATGGGCTGTGGCGGCCCCGGCCGGCACAACCTGTGGCTGGACCCGGAGCTTCCGGCCGATGCCAGCGTCAATATCGACTGGTACATCGATATCGCCCGCCAGGCCGAGGCGGCGTTGTTCGACCTGATGTTCATCGTCGACAGCCAGTACATCACCCCCGGCTCACCGTCCCACTACCTCAACCGCCTGGAGCCGCTGACCCTGCTCTCGGCACTGGCGGTGACCACCCGCAATATCGGCCTGGTCGGCACCCTGACCACTTCCTACAACGAACCCTTCAACGTCGCCCGCCGCCTGGCCTCGCTGGACCTGATCAGCAAAGGCCGCGCCGGCTGGAACGTGGTGACCAGCGGTGACGCCGGCACTGCTGGCAACTATGGCCGAGACGAGCATTACGACTACGACACCCGTTACGCCCGGGCTCAGGAGCATGTAGCGGTGGTGCAGGGCCTGTGGCGGTCCTATGAGGACGGCGCGTTCCCGCGCAACCGCGCAACCGGGCAGTTTCTCGACCCTGGCCGTATGCACGCGCTGAACCACAAGGGCGAGCACTTCTCGGTCGTTGGGCCTTTGAATATCCAGCGTTCACCCCAAGGCCAGCCGGTGATCTTCCAGGCCGGCGACTCGCAGCAAGGCCGCGAGCTGGGGGCCGCCACGGCGGATGTCATCTTCACCCATGCCGCCAGCATCGAGCAGGGGCAGGCGTTTTACCGCGATGTGAAAGGCCGTGCGGCGCGGTTAGGCCGCGACCCGGAGCAATTGCTGGTTTTGCCCGGCGCCGAGGTCTACGTGGGCGACACCGACGAACACGCCCGCGAGATCGAGCGTCATTACCACCAGCAGGATCACAGCTTCGAACTGGCCCTCAAGGAGTTCGGGCGCAATTTTGGTTGGCATGACTTCAGCCAGTACGACCTTGACGCACCCTTCCCACAAGAAAGCCTGGAACAGGCGCGCAGCAGCTTTTTCACCAACGCCAAGCGCATCGCCGACCAGGCACGGGAGCAGGGCTTTAGCCTGCGACAGGCGGTGGAGTACGGGCGTAAGCTGCGCCCGGGCGCTTTCGTCGGCTCGGCTGAAACAGTCGCGGCAAAGATGGCCGAATGGTTCGAGGCGCGGGCGCTGGATGGCTTCAACATCTACATCGGCCACCCAGGGCAGTTCCGCCGGCTTACCCAGGAAGTAGTGCCCTTGCTGCAAGAACGCGGGGTATACCGCACTGCTTATGAAGGCACCACACTGCGCGAAAGCCTAGGCCTGGCGCTTCAGTGAATGCTCGAGGCCAGCTCGAAGATCGGCATGTACATGAGGATCACGATCAGGCCGATCAGCAAGCCGATGAAGGTCATCAGCAGGGGTTCGAACAGTTTGACGAACCATTCCACCCAGCGGCCGATTTCCTGGTCATGGAAGTCGGCGCAGCGTTCCAGCATCTCGCCCAGGTTGCCCGACTGCTCGCCGGCCCGCAGCAGGCGCAGCGATACCGGTGTAACCAGGTGCCCGGCCTCCAGTGCATCGGACAGGGGCAGCCCTTCGCCCACCCGCTGGCTGGCTTGCGCCAGGCCCTGCGCTGCTGCGCTGCCGAGCAGGCCGCGGGCCATCCCCATGGCGGTGAGGATGGGAATACCGCCTTGCAGCAGTATGCCCAGCGAGCGATAGAAGCGCGCCAGCTCGTACATCATCAGACGCTGGTGCAGTGCTGGCAGGCGCCGTAACTGGCAGGAGGCCCAATGCCGTACACGCGGATGACGCCGCAACAGCCAAAACGCCGTGACCCCGCCGACGGTGCCCAGCGCCAGGGGCAATTGCTGGGCATGCAGGAACAGGCCGATCTGCATCAGCACCCGTGATAGCCAGGGCAGCTCGGTGCCCATGCCTTCGAATACCTGGCTGAAGCGCGGCACCACGTAGCCGAGCAGGAACAGCACCACGCCGCCTCCCACCAGCAACAGCAACAACGGGTAGACCGAGGCACCGACCAGTTTCTGCCGCACAAGGTCCAGGCGTTGGCGGTAGCTGATGTAGCGGGCGAGGGCGTCACCCAGCGCGCCGGTGCGCTCGCTGGACTGCACCAGCGCTACATACAGCGGCGGGAATACACGGGGTTGCTGGCCCAGGGCCTGGGACAGCGAGCGGCCTTCGTACAACTGGCGTACCAGTTCGGCCAGCACCTTGCGCGTTGCAGGCGAAGGGGCCTTCTCTGCCAGGCTTTCCAGTGCGTCGATCAGCGGCAGGCCGGCATTGAGCAGGGTCGACAATTCCTGGCTGAACAGCACCAGGTCAAACGCCGCTTCGCGGCGCCAGGCCATACCACGCAAGGAGCCGCCGCTGCCGCGCAGGCTGAGCACGCGCAGGCCCTGGTCTTCGGCCTGGCGGCGAGCCTGCTCGGCGTCTTCGGCGTCGATCTGCAACTGCACCACGCCCTGCCTGCCCAGGGCCTTGAGGCTGTAGCGCATGGTTGTTCTCCTCACTGCCAACTGGTGATTTCGGCATTTTCCCCATCGCCACCCGGCTGGCCGTCCTTGCCCATCGACAGCAGGTCGTACTCACCGCCATTCTCGCCGGGTTGCCGGTAGATGTAGGGGCGGCCCCACGGGTCTTGCGGCACAGCCTTCTGCAGGTAGGGGCCGGTCCAGCGCGTCTCGCCACTGGGGGCAACCACCAGTGCCTGCAAGCCTTGCTCACTGTTGGGGTAGTGGCCGACCTCCAGACGGTACAGGTCCAGGGCTTTGCTCAGCCCCTCGATCTGCGCTCGCGCCACTTTGGCTTCGGAGCGGCCCAGTTGGCTGAAGTATTTGGGCGCGACAATGCCGGCCAGCAGGCCGAGCACCACCAGTACCACCAGGAGTTCAAGCAGGGTGAAGCCACGTTGCGGGTTGGTTCTGCGCTGCATGGTGAAGCCCTCCACTGCATGGGGACACGTGTTGGCAGGCACCATGCAACAGCCGTGCACGTCTGCCTCGGGGCCTTGCGCCATGCGGCACAGGAAGCGGCACAGTGCTTGCGTCGTGGTCATCGTCCACGGGTTTTCCGGGGCATTTTCCCACATTGGGGGCCACGACGAAGAGGCGACCGACATGCGTGGACTCATCCTCGGTTTGATCTGGCTGGCGGCAGGTGCTGCCCAGGCCGATATGTACATCTCAATCGATGCCAAGGGTGGCTATGTACTGACCAACGTCCATCGACCAGGGCGCCACTATGAGAAGGTAATCGCCGAGCCGTTGGCCCAGGGCGGGCCGGCCAATGCGCAGATGATCACGGGTCGCCCTTACGCCGAGGTGGTGGCGACGGCGGCGCGCATTCACAATGTGCCGCCGGCGCTGCTGCATGCACTGATCAAGGCCGAGTCCGGGTACAACCCCAAGGCCCGATCGCGGGCGGGGGCGGTGGGGTTGATGCAATTGATGCCGGATACCGCCCGAGAAATGGGTGTGGAAGACCGCCTGGACCCGGAAGACAACGTGCAGGGCGGGGCACGCTACATCAAGCAGATGCTCACGCTGTTCGACAACGACATCACTTTGGCCGTGGCGGCCTACAACGCCGGACCGGATGCCGTATTGCGAAGGGGGGCCGTGCCGCCGTTCGCCGAGACACGGCGTTATGTGCCCACAGTACTGCGGGAATACCGCAAGTTGCAGGGGTTGGCAGCTGATTCGCCTTTGTAGTTAGCCTGCACAGTACGCACCTCCCAACTACCCTTCGGCAGATGCTATTAATTTAATACTATAGTTTCCCCAAGTCTGGGCTATAACCTTCTGAAGGTGCCCAGCAGTGGAGTCCACCATGGACCTCGCCCCTCGTTCCGACGCTCTTGACGTGCCCGCCGGTAGCGAACTGGCTGCCCCGCACAAGCCATTCAATTTGCTGCGCTGGTACGCCTGGGTCAGCCTGGCCATCATCCTGTCGGTGGCCGCTGGGCTGGGGCTGATTTCAAGCCGTTTCATCATCGACGAGAGCGTCGAGCGCGATGCATTGCTAACCGCGCAGTTCATCACCTCCATCGCCGATGCCGAAGTGCGCCATGTGTCTATCCCCAATGTGCGCACCATGGGCGAACTGCTCGACCCGCGCACCGACCGCAGCAACTTGCCCGATGTCGACCCGGATGCCCGGCGCAAAGCGCGCGGTGAATTCCTTGACCATATCGCCCACCTGCCCGATATGCTGCTGGCCAATATCTACGCCCCGGACCGCACGGTGATCTGGTCCAGCAACCCGGCCCTTATCGGCAAGCTGATCGACGCCGACGACGACCTGGAGCGGGCATTCGAGTACAAGATGCGTGTCTCGGCCAGCTATCACAACTTCGAGCAGGCCCGCGCCGAGCAAAAGTTCATTACCCCACCCGAGCAGCTGTTCATCGAAAACTACATACCGCTGTTCGATGCCGATGGCGAACAGGTCACGGCAATGGTCGAGATATACAAAGAGCCCCATGACCTGATCGTGCGCATCGAGCATGGCTTGATCCTGATCTGGTTGGCGATCACCGTCGGCGCCGCGCTGGTCTATGTTGGCCTGTACGGCATCATGCACCGCGCCGCAAAGTTGCTGGCGGTGCAGCAGAAACGGCTGATCAGCAGCGAAACCTACGTGGCACTGGGCGAAGTGTCTTCGGCGGTGGCCCACAGCCTGCGCAACCCGTTGGCCAGTATCCGCTCAAGTGCCGAACTGGCCCAGGCGTTCGATGAAGGCCCGGCGCAACGCCAGGTCAACGACATCATCAACCAGGTCGATCGTATGTCGCAGTGGATTCGCCAGATGCTGCAGTCACTGCGCCCGTTGAACGACGAGGCGGTGGCGGTGGATTTGCCCAGGCATTGCTGGAAAGCCTGCAAACCTACGCCGTGCCGCTGGCACGCGATGGGGTCAGCCTGGACGTGCAACCGTTACCGGCAGTGCAGGTGTTGGGGCACCCGGCGCTACTGCGTCAGGTATTCAGCAGCCTGATTGCCAATGCCCTGGAGTCGATGGAGCAGGGCGGGCGGCTGCGTATCGAGGTGGTGCGCCAGAACCGGCGCTGCCTGACCCTGCGCTTGTCCGACAATGGCAAGGGCATGAACGAAGCGCAGCAGCGTATGGCCTTCCGGCCGTTTTTCACCACCAAGCAGGGTGGGCTGGGGGTGGGGCTGGTACTGGTGAAACGCATCATGGAACGTTTCGGCGGAACGGTTCGACTCAGCAGCAGCGAAGGTCATGGCACCCGGGTTTCGTTAAGTTTTCGCTTGGCTAATACGCTCTGAATTACATTAAGAAATTCTGGTAATTCATTGATTTATAAAAGAATATGCTTTTTGGGTGGAAATTACCCAAATGTGGGGAGAGCTTTCTCCATTTTGGTTCATAAAGCTAACGTAAATTATTGAAAGATAAGTAAAAGATTATTTCTTATTTCGCTGGCCAAGTTTTTGCTACGTGATCTGTGGAGCGCAACACGCGACAAATGGCAGCTGCGGCTGCCCAGGTGGATTGCAAATCGGTGACTACGGTCATTGGCCTTGATGCAATTCTGAACGGACGCCCTGCGCGGGAACCACGCGATGCAGATGCTGGAAAACGAAGCGCCCGACAAGGCCAATGCGACCGCCAGCGGTCTGGCCGTTCCTTTGCGTGAATTCAACCTGCTGCGCTGGTTTTCGGTCATCAGCCTGCTCATCATTGCCTCGGTGGCGGGTGGGCTGGGCTACGTTTCGACGCGCTTCGTGGTGCGCGACAGCGTGCAACGCGATGCCATGCTGACCGCGCAGTTCATTCAGGCCATGGCACAAGCCGAGGTGCGCCATTCGCAACTACCGCCGGGTACTACCATGGGCGAGTTGCTGGACCCGCGCCTGGACTTGCAGCACCTGCAATTCACCCCGGCGCTGGCCGAAGCGACCCGGGTCGAGTTCCTTGACCATGTCGAGCACCTACCGGACACCTTGCTGGCCAATGTCTATGCCCGCGACCGCACCATTGTCTGGTCCACCAATGTCGAGCTGATCGGCAAGCGGATAGAAGCCGATGGCGACCTCGACCGTGCATTCCGCTCACGCAAGGCCGTGTCGGCCAGCTACCACAAGGCCGAGGATGATCGCGAAGAGCAGAAGTTTCAGCGTGAACCGCGCTACCTGTTTATCGAGAACTACATCCCGCTGTTCGACAGCCAGGGCGAGCAGGTGCTGGCCATGGTGGAAATCTACAAGGAGCCGCAGGACCTGATTCGGCGCATCCAGCGCGGCTATGTGCTGATCTGGGCCTCGACCCTGGTGGGCGGGGCGCTGATCTATTTCGGGCTGTTCTGGATCGTGCGCCGAGCGGCGCAGATGCTGCACCTGCAGCAAGACCGGCTGGTGGCCAGCGAAACCTACGTGGCGTTGGGCGAGATGTCCTCGGCGGTGGCCCACAGCTTGCGCAACCCGCTGGCCAATATCCGTTCCAGCGCCGAGCTGGCCCAGGAAATCGCCAACCCCGCAGCGCAGAAGAACATCACCGACATCATCAGCCAGGTGGACCGCATGTCGCGCTGGGTGCGTGACCTGCTGGTGTCGTTGCGCCCGGTCAGCGACGAGGCCGAGGCTGTGGACCTCGTAGCGGCCATCGAGGATACCCATCTGGCATTCGTCCAGCAGATCGAGCGCAATGGTGTGCGGTTCCATTTCGAAGGGCCTGACGCGCAGTGGGTGGCCAGCCAGCCGCTACAGCTCACGCAGATTCTCAATAGCCTGTTCTCCAATGCCCTGGAGGCCATGCCAGCGGGTGGCATGCTGACTGCGCAGGTCAATGTGCAGGAGGGCCAGCGTGCCGAGTTCGTGCTCACCGACACTGGCAAGGGCATGAGCCAACAACAGGAACGGATGGTGTTCAAGCCGTTCTTCACCACCAAGCAGGGTGGCCTCGGTGTAGGCCTGGCCCTGGTCAAGCGCATCATGGAACGTTTTGGCGGCTCGGTCAGCCTGAGCAGCCGCGAAGAGGAAGGAACCCGCGTCAGCCTTACATTCAATATCGCAGCGGGAGGGGACCATGGAGCACAGCATCCTGGTAGTCGAGGATGATGAAATCCTCGCCGACAACATTCGCACCTACCTCAGCCTCAAGGGCTACGAGGTTACCGTTTGCCACAGCGCGGAGCTGGCGCTGGAGCAGATCAAGCGGGCCCAGCCCGATGCGGTGCTGACCGACAACTCGCTGCCGGGCATGAGCGGGCATGACCTGCTGCGTACCCTGGTGGCACAGGTGGCGGACTTGAAAGTGATCATGATGACCGGCTACGGCAATGTCGAAGATGCCGTGCAGGCGATGAAGGAGGGCGCGTTCCATTACCTGACCAAGCCTGTGGTACTGGCCGAGCTCAAGCTGACCCTGGACAAGGCCCTGGCCGCCGAGCGCATGGAGCGCACGCTGTCGTTCTACCAGGAACGCGAGGCGCAGAAGTCCGGGCTGCAGGCGCTGATTGGCGAGTCGCCGGTGATGCTCACGCTCAAGCACACCCTGCGCCAGGTGCTCGATGCCGAACGGCGCATGGCCAGCGACGACCTGCCACCAGTGCTGGTCGAAGGCGAGACCGGCACCGGCAAGGAGCTGGTGGCCCGTGCCCTGCATTTTGACGGCTCGCGCAGCAAAGGGCCGTTCATCGAGTTCAATTGCGCCTCGATCCCTGCCAACCTGCTGGAGGCTGAACTGTTCGGCCACGAGAAGGGCGCGTTCACCGATGCCAAGGAGCGCCGGGTGGGCCTGGTAGAGGCTGCCGATGGCGGCACCTTGTTCCTTGACGAGATCGGCGAGATGGACCTGGTGCTGCAGGCCAAGCTGCTCAAGTTGCTGGAAGATCGAAGCATCCGACGGATTGGTGCAGTGAAGGAGCGCAAGGTCGACCTGCGGGTGATCAGCGCTACCAACTGCAACCTGGAGCAGATGGTGCAGCAGGGCAAGTTTCGCCGCGACCTGTTCTTCCGTCTGCGTATCATCGCCCTGAAGGTGCCGCGCCTGTATGCCCGTGGGCAGGACATTCTGTTACTGGCAAGGCATTTTCTGGCCCACCATGGCCGGCGGTATGGCAAGCCGAACCTGCGTTTTTCTGCCGAAGCAGAAAGCTTGATGCTTGGTTACAGCTGGCCCGGTAATGTGCGCGAATTGCGCAACATGCTGGAGCAGACCGTGTTGCTGGCGCCGAACGAGGTGGTGCAGGCGCATCAGCTGAACCTGTGCATGACGTTGATTGACGAGCCATTGGTGCAGCAGCCAGCGCCGGTGATGTTCGAAATGCCGCGACACGAGCCGGAGCCCGGTACCAGCCTGCCGGACATGGAACGTGACCTGGTGTGCAAGACCCTGGACCGCACTGACTGGAATGTGACCAAGTCAGCACGAATGCTTGGGCTGTCGCGGGACATGCTGCGTTACCGGATCGAGAAACTGGGATTGACCCGGCCTGACAAGCGTCAGTGGTAATCATGGCCATGCGAGGCACTGGTGAGAGCGGCCTTGTGCGGCGAAAGGGCCGCGCAAGGCCCAGATTTCAACCGGCCCGCGTCATCAGGGGTTACCTGTGCTCGTGCCGCTATTGCCCTGATGACCGGTCCCCTCCGAACCACTCCCATC
This sequence comes from Pseudomonas putida, assembly GCA_041071465.1. Classification (NCBI taxonomy): domain Bacteria; kingdom Pseudomonadati; phylum Pseudomonadota; class Gammaproteobacteria; order Pseudomonadales; family Pseudomonadaceae; genus Pseudomonas; species Pseudomonas putida. Next base: position 4,927,175 of record CP163498.1, read on the forward strand.
CATACCCGGGAGGTCGCGGTTGTCGTTCTGCTTCGCCGGCGGGCTTTGCGGGTCGTTACCCTGAATGCGCGGGTCGGTATCCCGTGGCATGGGTTTCTCGATCGGGTTGAGGGTGCTGTCCACGCCCGGCCGTGGCGCCGGGTTGTGCGGGTCGTCGGGGTAAGTCGGGCCAGTGCCGGCGGCCAGGGCCAATGGCGAGGCGAGCAGGGCAATCAGCAGGATGCTTGAACGGGGCATGGCAGGCTCCTTTGCTTCGGGTGGGTCTCATGTTTTCCTTCGGCCCTACCCAAAGCATCCTAGTGCCATGGCCCCGATCAACGGTTACACCACCAGCGACAGCAACATGATGAAGATGATGCCGACGATGGACAGGATCGTCTCCATCATGCTCCAGGTCTTGAAGGTTTCTGCCACGGTCATGTTGAAGTATTGCTTCACCAGCCAGAAGCCGGCGTCGTTCACATGCGACAAAATCAGCGAGCCAGCACCGGTAGCCAGTACCAACAGCTCACGGTTCACCCCAGGTACCAGGTCGATCACCGGTGCGACGATACCTGCACCGGTGATGGTGGCGACGGTAGCGGAGCCTGTGGCGATGCGGATCACCGCGGCTACCAGCCAAGCCAGCATGATCGGTGAAATTTCTGCCTGCACGGCCATTTGCCCGATTACATTGCCCACGCCGGTGTCCACCAGCATCTGCTTGAACCCACCGCCAGCGCCTACGATCAGTACGATGGCGGCGGTCGGTGCCAGGCTCTGGTCGAGCATTTTCATGATCTGCTGGCGGTTGAAACCGCGGGCTGAGCCGAAGGTATAGAAGGCCAGCAGCAGGGCGGCGAGCAGGGCGGTGATCGGGTGGCCGATCAGGTCCATCCACTGGCGCACGATGTGCTCGGCGGGTAGCACCACGTCGGCAAAGGTTTTCAGCAACATCAGCGCCACCGGCAGCAGTACGGTGATCAGGGTGATGCTGAAGCTTGGCAGGTTGCCCTGGTCGGACTCCTTGGCGATCTGGTCCATCAGCTCCTGCGACGGGCTACCCGGTATGTAGCGGGAAATGAAGTTACCGAACAGCGGACCGGCGATGATCGCGGTGGGCAACGCAACGATCAGGCCATAGAAGATGGTTTTGCCGATATCGGCGTGGAAAATGCCGATCGCCAGCAATGGGCCTGGGTGCGGCGGCACCAGGCCGTGCACAACCGACAGGCCGGCCAGTAGCGGAATGCCGATTTTCACCAGCGACACCCCGGAGCGCCTGGCGACGATGAACACCAGTGGGATCAGCAGCACGAAGCCGATTTCGAAGAACAGCGGGATGCCCACCAGGAACGCGGCGAACATCATCGCCCAGTGCACGTTCTTCTTGCCGAAGGCGCGGATGAGGGTTTGCGCGATCTGGTCGGCGCCCCCGGAGTCGGCCATCAGCTTGCCGAGCATGGTGCCCAGGGCGAGCACGATACCGACAAAGCCGAGCACGCCGCCAAAGCCGTCCTGGAACGATTTCATGACCTTGGCCACGGGCATGCCGGAGGTCAAGCCAAGGAAGCCAGCCGCGAGGGTGAGGGCGACGAAGGGGTGGACCTTGAAGTGGGTGATCAGCAGGATCAGCCCGACGATGGTAACCAGCGCGTCGAGCAGCAGGAAGGTATCAGTAGCCAGTCCGAACATGGTGTGAAGGCCTCGGTCTTATCGTTGTTTTGGGCGTAGCTTTTTGGATCTTTTCCCGCATTCACGGGGCAGGGTAGCGCTGTCTTGGGTGAGACGGAAAAACCGCCAGGGTCAGGCGGTCTGCGCCAGGCCCGGCTCACCGCAGCGCTTTAGCCAGCGGTCCACCGCTTCGGCCAATGCTTCGATGGGTTGGGTGGCGTCCAGTGCCAGCGTCAGTGGCTCGCCGCGTGGCGACTCCAGGGTAGCGAACTGGCTGTCGATGAGGCTGGCCGGCATGAAGTGCCCGGGGCGGGCCAGCACGCGTTTTTCGGCCTCGGCAGGCGTCAGTTCGAGGAACACGAACACCAGCCCAGGCATGGCATCGCGCAGGGTGTCGCGGTAGCGGCGCTTGAGTGCCGAGCACGTCAGGATCGGGCGCTCACCCGCCTGGGTGGTGGTTTGCAGCTCTTCGCCAAGGCGCACCAGCCATCCGGCACGATCGCTGTCGTCCAGCGGGATGCCAGCGCTCATCTTGCGGATGTTTTCGGCAGGGTGGAAAGCGTCGCCTTCTATCAGGCGGCCGCCGCTTCTGGCAGCGATGGCGGCGCCGATGCAGCTCTTGCCGCAACCGGCCACGCCCATCACCACAATGGCGGACAGGGGAGAATTCATCAGTACCTCCTGCGGGGTGAGATAGCGCTGTCTCGCTGTTGACGAGCAGCCACCTCCCCGGTGTTATTGGTCTTGTCCTTACGCAGTATGGACGCCTGGCGGCACACGCGTGGTGGCTGCTACCAAAGATTACATTGCCTGCGTCCTGAGACAGCGCTACCTTAGTGGCCGTTCCCTATCCTTGCAAGTAGTAAAATTACAACATCCATGTCCCGCATCGGCTCCCGCACTACAGGTCGTCCCACCCTGGCTGAAGTTGCCAGGCTTTCCGGGGTTTCCCCGATTACCGCTTCGCGCGCGTTGCGCGGGGTCAGCACGGTTGCGCCAGAACTGGTGGAAAAGGTCGTCGCCGCAGCAGCGAACCTCGGCTATGTGGCCAACCCGGCGGCCCGGGCGCTGGCCTCGGCGCGCAGCCAGTCGGTGGTGGTGTTGATCCCGTCACTGTCAAACCAGCTGTTCATCGACACCCTGGAGGCCATCCACGAGGTCATGCGCCCGCGTGGGCTCGAGGTGCTGATCGGCAACTATCACTACGACCTTGCCGAAGAAGAGAACCTGATCCGCAATTACTTGGCGTACCAGCCCTGCGGCATGCTGCTGACCGGTTTCGAGCGTAGCGATGCCGCACGGCAGATGCTGGCTGCCAGCGGCGTGCCGTGCGTGCACATGATGGAGCTTAACGGTGAGCCAGGCGCGTTGTCGGTCGGTTTCTCGCAGCAGCAGGCCGGGCGCGCTGCGGCCCGGCACTTGATCGAGCGTGGGTGCAAGCGCCTGGGATTCATTGCTGCGCAGCTCGACCCTCGGGTGATGCAGCGTGCCGAGGGCTTCCGCCAAGCGTTGGCCGAAGCCGGCCTGCAGGCCGCCGAGCTGGAAGTGTTGGCGCCGGAGCCTTCATCGATTGCCTTGGGCAGCGCGCTGTTCAGTCAGCTGATGCAACAGGCGCCGGATGTCGACGGTATCTTCTTCTGTAATGACGACTTGGCCCAGGGCGCGGTGCTACAGGCCTTGCGCCAAGGGGTGGAGGTGCCACGCCAGGTGGCGATGGTGGGGTTCAACGACCTGCCAGCTTCGGCGCACATGGTGCCGCGGCTGACCTCGATTCGCACACCACGGGCTGCCGTTGGTCGGGGCGCGGCGCAGGCGCTGTTGGCGTTGCTCGATGGCAAGCGGGTGACGCATGCACAGCAGGACCTGGGCTTCGAGCTGATGGTGCGGGAAAGCTCCTGATTCAAGAGCTGGCAAGGCGGCTCCGACGGGAACCCGCCAGCCTCTGAATCAACTGCCAAGTCATGAGAATGTAGTAATCACAAAGTGATAGCACTGTGCTTGCACGGCGCTAACGGCGATCTATGCTCAGGACACCGCGCAAAAAGGAGCCCGGCGTCATGTTCGATTTCCATCGCAAATCTGATTTGGTAGAAATCCAGCGCAGCCAACAGGCATTGGCCAATGCACAAGCCAAACTGGCGGCAATCAGCCGGTCGATGGCGATGATCGAGTTCGCCCCCGATGGCACCATCCTTGATGCCAACGAGCGTTTCTGTCAGGCCATGGGCTACAGCGTCGATGAACTGCGGGGCAAGCACCACCGGCTGTTCTGTGAGCCGGACTACGCCAAAAGCGCCGAGTACCAGCAACTGTGGCGCGAACTCGGGCAGGGCAAAGCCATCAGCGGTACTTTTGAGCGCATCGACAAGGCCGGCCGCGAGGTCTGGCTGGAAGCCAGCTACATGCCGGTACTGGATGAGCAGCGCCAAGTCACCAGCGTGATCAAGGTGGCATCCGACATCAGCCAGCGGGTGGTGCTGGAGCACGAAAGCGAAAGCCTGCTCAAGGCCATCAGCCGTTCCATGGCAGTGATCGAGTTCACCCCGCAAGGCCGGGTGATCAAGGCCAACCAGAACTTCCTCGACACCATGGGCTACCGCCTCGACGAAGTGGTTGGCCGCCACCATGGGCTGTTCTGCCTGGCGCATGAACGTGAGTCGGCCGAGTACCGTGGGTTCTGGGCTTCGCTGAACCGTGGCGAGTACCACTCGCACCGCTTCGAGCGCGTCAACAAGCAAGGCCAGACCGTGTACCTCGAAGCGTCCTACAACCCGATCTTCGACAGCAAGGGCCGCCTGTACAAAGTGGTCAAGTTCGCCAGCGACATCACCCACCAGGTCTGCACCCAGCAAAGCGCTGCAGACGCTGCCCATGCCAGTTCGGTGCAGACCGACGCCTGCGCGCGCAAGGGTACCGAAGTGGTGCAGCAGACGGTGCAGGTGATCGAGCAGATTTCCCAGGAACTGAACGACGCCGCGCGCAGCATCGATGCGGTGAGCAAGCAGTCGGATGTGATCGGGCAGATCGTGCTGACCATTCGCGGCATTGCCGATCAGACCAACCTGTTGGCCCTTAATGCAGCGATCGAGGCAGCCCGTGCCGGCGAGCACGGGCGCGGCTTTGCCGTGGTGGCGGACGAGGTGCGAAGCCTGGCCGCGCGAACCAGCAAGGCCACCCTGGAAATTGTCGATGTGGTTCGGCAGAACCACGACCTGTCGCTATTGGCCGTGGCCAGCATGCAGTCGAGCCTGAACCGCACCGGTCACGGCGTGGCATTGGCCAATGAGGCCGGTACGGTAATCATGGAAATTCAGCAAGGCTCGCGGCACGTCGTGGATGCCATCAGCCAGATCAGCTCGACGCTGCAATTGCATTGAGCGCATCGCGCATCTCGTCAAGCAATGCCTGCAGGCTGGTTTGCAGTTGCGCGCGCTGTTCGACAGTCGGTAAGCCCTGTGCGTGGGCGCGTTCGATGGCTTCGCAGTCGTTGACTACGGTGCGCACCCTGATCATCTTGGCGCCGCCCTTGATGCGATGGGCCAGGGTGTGCACAGCCTCATCAGGTGCGTCGTCAGCCAGTGCGCTCAAGGCGGCCAGGTCTTCTCCCACGCTGATCGACAGTTGTTCGAGCAAATGCCGCGTCAACTGTTCGTCGCCCTGGGTCAGGTGGCGCAATTCGGCCAGGTCGAACCCGGTGTGGCGTGGTGTCGGCGACTGCTGTTGAGGGTGGACTTGTGGGAGATGGTTCTTGAGTGCACGCAGGCCAATCGGTTTGAACAGGCATTCGTCCATGCCGCTGGCCAGGCAGCGGGCACGCTCCTCGGCCTGGGCGTTGGCGGTCACGCCAATAATCCGGCTTGCAGGCAGGTCGCGTTCACCCTCCAGGGCGCGAATGCGCCGGGTGAGTTCGTGGCCGTCCATGACCGGCATGCTGCAATCGGTAATCACCAGGTCGAAGCGCGCGGCCTGCCAGTGTGCCAGGGCGATTTCGCCATTCTCCGCCAAGGTCACGCGATGGCCCAAGGTATTCAGTTGTCGCTCCAGCAACAACAAGTTGGCAGGGTAGTCGTCGACCACCAGAATATTCAGCGGGCCACTGCTGCTCTCTTGTGCCGGCAGGTCCCGTTCGGCCTGTGTCGGTGCAGTGCAGGTGGGCAGTTGCAGGTTGACTTGGACCCGGGTACCGACGCCCTCGACGCTCTGCAGGGTCAAGGCGCCGCCCATCAATTCGACCAGGGTACGGCTGATGACCAACCCCAGGCCTGCACCCTGGCGGGTTCTTGGGCCCTCGGCCTGAACGAAGGCATTGAACAGCCGGGCCTGGTCGGCGGGGCTGATGCCGATGCCTGTGTCGCGCACATTCAGTGTGATGGCCAGCATGCCGTGGTCGGCAACGTTGGGCAACAGCAGGCTCGCCTGCACTTCACCACGGTTGGTGAACTTGATGGCGTTGCTGATAAGGTTGGACAGAATCTGCTTGAGCCGCAGCGGATCAGCCAGCACCCAGACCGGTTCTGCGGGCATTTCGCCGTGCAGATGCAGGCTTTTGGCCCGTGCATTGCCTTCGAACACCCGCAGCGTGGAGCGCACCAGCTCCACGAGGTCGGTGGGCACTGGCTGCAGGCTGATATGCCCGGATTCGATACGGGAAATGTCGAGGACATCGCCAATCAGCTCGAGCAGGCCAATGGCCGAATCGTGTGCGGTTTGCAAGGTCTGGGTGTCACACCGGCCGCCGCGGCTGTCCACCAACGCCATTTCCAGCAGACCGATCACGGCATTCATCGGGGTACGGATTTCATGGCTCATGGTGGCCAGGAAGGTGCTTTTGGTCTGGCTGGCCTGTTCGGCGTCATCCTTGGCCTGGCGCAGCTGTTCAAGCAGCCCGCGGCTCAGCGCCAGCTGTGCCTGCAGCGCGTGCTGAGCATCGGTACGCTGGTTGATCAGTTTGCGCAGGTAGCTGTTCCAGAACACCACCCCGGCCAGCAGCAGGGCCGACAACACCAGCACCTGCAAGGCCAGGGTGCGGTAGTCGCGCCATGGGCTGTCACTGACCAGGGTGCTGGTGCGCCAGCGGTTGATCAGTTGGTCAAGCTCTTCGGGCGGAATGCTCAGCAGTGCCTTGTCGAGGATGGCTTGAAGCTGGGGCTGGTCGGCGGCGACGGCGAATGCGGCAATGGCCGGTTGGTCGTCGAGCACGCTGGCGATGCGCAAGCGGCCCTTGAACACGTGGCTGATGTAGTAGGCCGCATTGATTTGGTTGCTCAGTGCCGCGTCGGCGTTGCCATTGACCACCGCCTCCATCAGGCCGAGCGGGTTGTCCACTTCGATCAGGCTGGCCTGCGGGTAGCGTTGCTGCAACATGGCCCGCTGCGGTGAGCCGCGCACCAGGGCAATGCGCTGGCCGTTCGAGGCCATGGCCTGTACAGGCGATGCCTGGTCGCTGCGGGTGACCAGCACCCGTGGGCTGACCAGGTAGGGGCGGGTAAAGCGCAGTTGCTTCACGCGCTCCGCGCCATAGCCGAGGGCACCGATCATCAGTGCATCGCCTCGCTTCAGGCGTTCAACCATGGCGTAGGCCGACGTGCTTTCGATGGGGTTGAAGTGCAGCCCTGTACGCAACCCGATCTGCTTGAGCAGGTCGAGAGTAATGCCGCTGGGGTGATGCTGGGCGTCGTTGAAAGTCAGTGGCGCCAGCGAAGTATTGATCAACACGTTAACGGTGGGGTGCTCGGCGATCCAGGCTTGTTCTTCGGCACTGAGGGCGCTCAGGTGACGCTGCAGTAGCAGGCTGGTGTTGCCGCTGCTCCAGGGGCGCAGAATGTTCAGGCGCTCGCTTTCGCTGATGCGCGCCAGCGCCTTGTCGACCAGTTGCAGCAAGCGCGAGTGGTCGTTGGCCACGGCGAAGGCGAAGACCTCGGGGGGTACATGGGAAAAATGGTCGACTTTCAACGCGCCCTGAAAGCTTTTCCCGATACTGAAATCGGTGCTGAGGGCATCGCCCAGGTAGGCGTCTGCCTCACCCAGCTCGACCGCCGCAAGCCCGGCCAGCGTGGAACGGTACAGGCTCAACTGTGCCTTGGGGTAGAGGCTGCGTACGCTGCTGGCTGGCAAGTAGTGATCAACCATGGCCAGGCGCATGCCGGCGAGGTCGGGCGTGCTTTTCAAGCTGCGCCCTTCTCGGGTGACGATCACCGGCAGGTCGTCAGCGTAGGGGGTACTGAGGCTGAGCTGAGCATCTGCCGCCTCGAAGCCGTTGGAGCTGCCGAGCAGGTCGATGCGGCCATCACGCAAGGCGGTGATTGCCTCGTGGCGGCTGTCGAAGCGACGTACTTCGATGGCTATGCCAAGCTGTTCGCCGATGATGCCGGCGTAGTCGGCGCTCAGGCCCTCATAGTCTTGTTGGCTGACATTGATTTCAAACGGCGGGTAGTCGGGGCGCGAAGTGCCCAGTACCAGGCGTTGACGTTGTTGTAGCCAGTGGCGGTCGTCGGCGGACAGCGTTAGCGGGGCGGCGGCGCTGACCGAGCGGGCCAGCAGTTGGCGGGGTTCGCTGCTGGCCAGCAGCGCACTAGCGTTGGCCAGGCCGATGGCCAAAAGGGCGCTCGCCAGCAGCTGCTTCATGGTAGTCGGGTGCTCAAAGGACGCTGTTACGCTTGGCCAGGTCGACCATTTCAACCAGTGATTCAGTCTTGAGCTTTTCCATGATTCGGCCCCGATACGTGCTGATGGTCTTGGCGCTGAGGTTCATGCAGGTGCCGATATTCTTGTTGTTTTCACCGCGCGCCAGGCGCCGCAATACTTCCATTTCGCGGTTGGAGAGGCTGGCCAGGCGTACTGGCTCGCTTTCCAGCGAATTGCTGTTGACCGACATCTGTGGAAAGGTTGAATAGCCCTTGACCAGGGCCTTGAGGGCAAACAGCAGCGCTTCGTGGTCCTCTTCCTTGGTGACGAAGGCGCCGATCCCGGCATCCAGGCAGCGGCGCACATACAGGTCGGTGGCCTGGCCAGTCAGCACCATGATCTTCGGCGCCGGCTCCAGACACTGCAGGCGCTTGATGACTTCCATGCCGTCCAGGCCAGGCAGGCCGATATCGAGAATGACCACGTCCGGGCGCAGCCTGCGAGCCTCCTGCGCCACTTCACTGCCATCGCCAACTTCGCCGACTACATGGAAGCGCTCGCGTTCGAGCAGTAGGCGCAGCGACAGCCGGACGATGGGGTGGTCGTCGACGATCAGCACGGTTGTCATGTGGAAAACTCCTGTAGGGATGTGGTCCGCTTCCTGGATCACTCAGGAATACGTCTGCAAGTGGGGTTGTCGGAAGCGCTGCACGATACGACCATTCCCGAAGTTTGGTAATGCCGAGTATAGAAGTGTTGAGATTTCCCGTGCCTGCTGTTGAAAAACCCTACAAAAAACAAGAAAGACATCACTGCTGACAAGGCAGTGATGTCGGTTATTTGCGGTGGTTCAGGCGCAGGCAGCGTGCGATTTGTTTACGCGCAGGGTGGAAGCGGGGTTGTTGGTCAATGCCTGGCCGACCCGCGTCGGGCGGGCCACCAGCTGACCGGTGCAATTTGGGCAACGGCCTTGGAAGCGGGTTTCGGCACAGCTACGGCAGAATGTGCATTCGAAAGAGCAGATCATAACGTCGGGGTTGTCACCCCTCAGGTCGGTATCGCAGCACTCGCAGTTGGGGCGTAATTCCAGCATGGGCAGGGCTCCTGTTCGCAGGCGGGAACCGGCAGTCTGCTATGCCCGAGGCAAGGCTGGCAATGTTCAGTCGCCAGGGCGATACAGGTGGGCGTGCCCGGCACGGTACAAGGCCGATTCGGCGAATGGCGTATCCCCCAGAACGTGGCCTACCAGGATCAGCGCCGTGCGCCGAAAGCCCTTGCTTGCCACGCGTTCGACGATATCGCCGAGGTTGCCGCGTACCCAGTCCTGGTCTGGCCAGGTGGCGCGATGCACCACCGCTACCGGGCAGTGTGCGCCGTAGTGCGGCAGCAGCTCATCGACAATGCGCGAAAGGTGTTTGACCCCCAGGTGAATCGCCAGCGTGCTGCCGTGGCGCGCCAGGTCGCCCAGTTGCTCGCCAGGCGGCATGGGCGAGCTGTCGCCATAGCGGGTGAGGATCACGGTCTGCGCCACTTGAGGCAAAGTCAGTTCGCAGCCGAGCAGGGCAGCGCTGGCCGCCGTGGCAGTCACTCCCGGGATGATCTGGTAATCGATGCCCAGTGCTTGCAGGTGGCGGATCTGCTCGCCGATGGCGCCGTACAAGCTGGGGTCGCCGCTATGTACGCGGGCTACATCCAGCCCCCGTTCGTGTGCGCTTTGCATGGCCGCGATAATCTGCTCCAGATGCAGTTCGGCGCTGTTGATCACGGCCTCGGCCTGATGGCCTTCGAGCACGGCAGCGGGCACCAGTGAGCCGGCATAAATGATCACCGGGCATTGGCGAATCAGCCGTTGGCCCTTGACCGTGATCAGTTCTGGGTCGCCAGGGCCGGCGCCGATGAAGTAGACGGTCATGGAAAGTCCTTGCAAGAAATAGGGTATGAAACGTCAGCCGGCCAGGGCGAGGGTCGCCGGGCCTAGTACCTTGCGTGGCAGCAGCAACCTAGCCGTGCCCAGTTGTTGGCTGGCCAGGGCCAGTGCCGCACTCTCGGCCACGCCCCAACAGCCGCTGTGGGCATAGGCGGTGGCCGAGCGGTGGCTGAGCAACGGCTCATAGGCTTGGAGTTGCGCGCTATGGTACAGCACCAAGGGCAAGGCCAGGCGTGCGGCCAGTTGCTGCAGGCCGGCTTCGTCGGCCTTGAGGTTGATGCTGGCAATGCCGCGCAGGTCGGAAAGCGCCAGGCCCTGGCTAGCCAGGGCTTGGTGCAGCAGGGTTTGCAGGGTATCCGCCGGGCAACCCCGGCGGCAGCCGAAGCCAGCGTAGAAAGCCGGCATCAGGCCTCGCTGGAGCGGCGGAACAGCCACGCACTGAGCAGGCCCAACGCCACCCAGAAGGCAGCGTTGGTCAGCCAGGAGGCCATCTTGAACTGCGTCTCCAGTGCTTCGGGGGCCAGGCTTTCATGGACTTCAGGCTGTGGCGCACCGATCACATGGGGGATAACCAGCAGCACGGCGCCCAGCGCCTTCAGCAGCCAGTGGCGGGCGAACACCAGCAAGGCCAGGCCAAGGGCGGTGGCGCTGGCCGTGCCAATCCACCAGGCCTGGCGTTGCCCCAGGTCGGCGGCAGCAGTGCCGGGCAGTTCCGGTGGCAACCCCAACGTTGGGGCCAGACAGAACACGGCGAAACCGGCCAGGCCCCACAAGGCGCCAGTGCTGACGCGCTTCGGCTCGCGCAGGCCATACAGTGCGGCGAGGATCAGGGCAAAGCCCACCGCCACCACCAGGTTGCCACCGGTGGTGGACAGCACGCGCTGCCAGCCGTCTTCTGGTGACCAGGCTTCGGCGCTGTGTTCATGAGCGCCCTCATTGCCGCCATGTTCGTGTTGGGCGGCCGGGGCCGAGGACTCGTAGGTTTCCGCTTCGAGAATCAGCGGGGCGACCCAAAAGCTTTGCAGCAAGGTCAGCAACAGGGCCGCAAGCAACCCGCTGAAACCCGCAGTACGGGCAATGCGCGTGATCATCAGGCGTACTCAGTGGCAGGGGAAGGCGGCGCTGTGGCGGGTGTCGTGGGCGGCGTTGTGCACGGCCTCGATGTGCGAGAAGCCGGCGAAGTACACCAGGCACAGGCCCAACAGGCTGGCGCCGACGGCGATGACTACGCGCTGGCTGAGGGTGACGGGTGTGGCAAGGCTGTGCTGCTTGGCGCTGGTGACGGGCATGACGCGTTCCTCTGCTTTTTAGTGAGCAACGGGCGAGCGCGGCAGCCCCGGGCGGGGTCGCCCAGGGGAATGCAACAGCGCCCGCCCACCGCGGGGTGTTCATGAACGCCAGGCCGGTCTCCGGGCTTGCGAGGAAGAGCAGGGCTCCTGGAACACGTCACCTTCCCATGCCGTACTACGAGGCACAGTGGTACAGACGCTTCACTCGCTTACCGTTGCGGGGGCAGCACCGGCATTGTCCGGCCCTGCTGGAGGGCCTGCGACGCACCGGTTTCCCGTTTCACCCCCTACGGGGGCACCTGAACGTGAGGCATAAGGAGAGCATGGGGCGGGCTTGGCGTCAATCTGTGGGTGCATCTGCCTTCCACCCATTTCAGGCTTGCGCGGGTTCCTGCCGGACGGCGCTATCCCTGCAGCCGTACCGCAGAAATCTACGCAGTTCGAACATCGCGGCCAGACTCACGCTGGGCTACCAGCGCGCGAATGCGCGGGATCAGGTCCTGCCCGTACTCGACCGCATCACGCAATTGGTCAAAACCGCGGAACAGGAAAGTGCTCACCCCAAGCTTGTAGTAAGCCAATGCGGCCTCTGCCACCTGCTCTGCAGTCCCCACCAGCGACGTAGAGTTACCGGCACCGCCACCCAGCGCGGCAATCTCGGTCCACAGCCGGGTGTCATGCACTTTGCGCTGGCTGGCCAGCTGCACCAGACGCTCAGAGCCGGCATTGCTCTTGCCGAAGTTCTTCTCGCGGCGGTTGCCCTGGTGGATGCCGATCCGCGCCTGGGCGTCGGCCAGAATGCGCTCGGCACGGCCCCAGGCCTCGGCCTCGGTAGCGCCCAGAATCGGCCGCAACGACAGGCTGAAGCGAATATGCTTTTCGCGTCCGTAGCGGGCGGCGGCCTTGCGCACTTTGGCGATGCGTTCGCGTACCTGTTCCAGCGGTTCGCCCCACATCATGTACACATCGGCGTGTTTGGCGGCCACTTCGACGGCCGCATCAGAGGCGCCAGAGAAATAGATCGGCAAATGCTGCACTGGCTTGACCAGGGTCAGGTTGTCTTCGACGCGGTAATGTGTGCCCTGGTGGTCGAACGGTTCATGGCGAGTCCAGGTGTCACGCAGTACCTGCAGGTATTCGTCGGTGCGCGCATAACGGGCATCCTTGTCCAGGAAGTCGCCATCGCGCTGCAGGTCGCCGCTGTCGCCGCCGGTAATGACGTTGATCGAGGCACGGCCATGGCTCAGCTGGTCAAGGGTGGCGAACTGGCGGGCGGCGAAGGTCGGGGCCTGGAAGCCAGGGCGGTGGGCTACCAGCAGGCCGATGCGCTCGGTGAGGGCGGCCACATAGCTGGCCAGAATCAACGAATCCGGCGCGCTGGTATTGACTGCCAGCAGCGCTTTGTCAAAGCCACCATACTCTTGGGCCTGGGAGAAGGCTTTGATGAACTCCAGGTCGACCAGCGGGCCGCGTGCTGCCTGTGACTCGCTGCTTTCCTGCGGGCCGATGAGGCCGATGAATTCGAGGCTCATGGAACAGAACTCCTTGTCGTGATGGGCTCAGGCAACCGCTGTCTGGGTGCGGCGCAGTGTGTTGCGGTTTTCCGGCACGTCGAGGCCGAAATGGTCTCGCAGGGTTGTACCGGCATACGTCTGGCGTACCAGGCCTCGCGCTTGCAGCAGCGGCACCACCTGCTCGGTGAAATACTGCAGGCCGTCGGGTAGCAGCGAGTTGATGATGAAACCGTCGGCCGCGCCGTTTTCGAACCAGTGCTGCAGGGCATCGCCAACCTGTTCCGGGGTACCGACGAAGTCCCGGCGTGGACGCGAGAAACGCAGCGCCAGCTCGCGCAAGGTCAGGCCTTCATCACGGGCCAGCTGCTTGAGTTGGTCCGAGGTGCCCTTGTGGCTGTCATTGCCCAGCGTGCCGAGGTCGGGGAAGGGCGCGTCCAAGTCATGGTGGCTGAAGTCGTAGTCGTTGAACGGCCGGCCAAGCGCAACCAGGGCATCTTCGATGCTTACCAGGTCCACGGCTTGCTGATAACGCTGTTCGACCTCCTCGGCGTCGCGGCCGACGATCGGGCGTATGCCGGGCAGGATGAACAATGCATCCGGATCACGGCCATGGCGCGCGGCACGCTGCTTGAGGTCCTGATAGTAAGCGTGGGCATCGTCGAACGATTCCGGGTTGACGAAGATGGCGTCGGCGTTTTGCGCGGCGAAGTTGCGACCCTCTTCCGACACGCCTGCCTGGAAGATCAGTGGCTGGCCCTGGGGCGAGCGCTGGATGTTCAGCGGGCCCTTGACCTTGAAGAACTCACCCTGGTGGCCGAGGGTGTGCAGTTTGGCCGGGTCGAAGAACTGTCCGCTTTGCTTGTCGCGGGTAAAGGCGTCGTCTTCCCAGGAGTCCCACAGCCCTTTGACCACCTCTACGTGCTCGCGCGCAATTCGGTAGCGCACGGCATGCGGCGGGTGTTCAGCCTTGCCGAAGTTGTCAGCAGTACCGGAAAGCCAGGAAGTCACCACGTTCCAGCCCGCGCGCCCACCGCTGATCAGGTCCAGCGAGGCGAACTGACGTGCTACCTGGAAGGGCTCGGTGTAGCTGACCGTGACCGTGGCCACCAGGCCGATGTGTTCGGTTACCGTAGCCAGCGCCGAGAGGATGGTCAGCGGCTCGAAACGGTTGAGGTAGTGAGGGCTGGAGCGGGCGTGGATGTGCAGGCTGTCGGCAATGAAGGCGAAGTCGAACGTTGCCGCCTCCGCCAGTTTTGCCTGATGTTTGTAGAAACCGAAATTGACACTGGCATCGGCCAATGCATCGGGGTGGCGCCATTCGCCCCAGCCGTGGCCGACGCCATGGATCATGGCGCCCAGGCGGATCTGTCGTTTGCTCATCGGAATACCTGCGGGTTGTGCTGCAAATGGAGTCGATACGGCCTTGAAACTCAGCCGCGGCGGAGGTCGGTACAGGCCACAAGAACGCGGTCAGTTCTGGTAATCCAGTCCCTCCCGATCCAGCTGGCGTATCAGCGCATCCCAATGCCGCTGGATCCCTTCCCCCAGCCCATCGGAAAACCGCTTCGACTGCTCATGCACCTTGGCAATTGCTGCCGGCGCCGCGTACAGCAGTTGGTCGTTGCCCCCTGCCTGCGCCGCCACCTGGATGTTGCAGGCCCGCTCCAGCCCGTGCAGCTCGCGGAAGGCATGCTCGACGCTGATTCCCCCGGTCAGCAGGCCATGGTTGCGCAGGATCAGGATATTGCTGTCGCCCAGGTTGGCCACCAGCCGCTGCTGCTCGTCCAGGTCCAGGGCGACGCCTTCGTAGTCGTGGTACACCACGCGGCTGTAGTAGGCCAGGGCATGCTGCGAGATTGGCAGCAGGCCATCGCGTTGTGCCGACACTGCTGCGCCATCACGCGTGTGGGTGTGCAGCACGGCCTTGAGGTCGGGCCGCGCACGGTGAATGGCGCTGTGAATCACATAGCCGGCCTGGTTGATGCCCAGGCCCAGGGGATCATCGATGATCGTGCCATCTACATCGACCTTCACCAGGTTGGAGGCGGTGATCTCGTCGAACAGCAGGCCGAAGGCGTTGATCAGAAAGTGTTCGTCGGGCCCAGGCACGCGTGCCGAGAAGTGTGTGTAGATATGGTCGGTCCAGCGGAACAGGGCAGCCAGGCGATAGGCCGCAGCCAGCTTTACTCGCACCTCCCATTCTTCGGCGCTGACCCGTTGGCGCACGGTGTTTTCCTGGGGGGCGATGACAGACAATGCAGTCATGGTGTTCTCCAAAAGTGTCGGTTCAGTAGCCGCGCTGGGTATCGACCAGGTTGTGCAGCGGTGCCTGTTCGCGGTAGCGGGCGAAGTTGTCGAGAAATGCGTCGAGCAAGGCCGGGTAGCCGTCCTCGGAAATCGCCGAGGTATGCGGCGACAGGAATACTCGCGGGTGCTGGTACAGCGGGTGCCCCGTCGGTAGCGGCTCCGGTTCGGTGACATCCAGGCTGGCGCGGGCGATCAGGCCACTGTCCAGGGCATCGAGCAGGGCTTGCTGGTTCAGCAGCCCGCCACGGGCGATGTTGATCAGGTGCAGGCCGGGCTTGGCCTGGGCCAGTACCTGGTGGTCGATCAGGCCACGGGTGGCAGGGGTGAGCGGGGCGGCGATGACCAGGTGATCGCTGCCGGCAAACAGCTGCTGCAGGTTGTCGACGCGCTGTACGCCCGGCACCTCGGCAATGGGTTGGCCTGGGCGATTCAGCGCCAGTACCTGCATGCCCAGGGCATTTGCCTTGCGCGCCAGGCTCTGGCCGATGCTGCCGAAGCCGAATATGCCCAGGGTACGGCCACGTACCGGGGCCAGCGGGGTCAGGCGCCAGTCGGCGTCTTTGACCCACAGGCCCGGTAGCTGCTTGGCGGCAGCGAGCACCAGAGCCAAGGCAAACTCGGCCACCTGCTCGGCATTGGCGCCGCGTCCACTGGTGACCGGCGGGCCCTGGAACACCCAGTCGGGGTAGAAGTCGATGCCCGAGGACACCACCTGCACCCAGCGCAATTGCCACGGCCAGCCGGCGGGCGGGGAATCCACTCGGTTACCGCGTACATTGACCGGGCGCAGGATGAAGACGTCGGCAGGGATGTCCAGCTGCAACTGGGTGGGTGCGATATCGACCACCTCGTGGTCAGGCAACTGATCGCGCAGGTACTGGTTAGCCTGGGCGTCCAGCTGGCTGGCGATGATCGAGTGGCTCATGCTGCCACCTCCGCCAAGGCTGCACGGCCGACCTGGCCAAGTACTACGTCATCCTGGGGGGTGTGGATGCGGCTGCACAGCACATCGCGATAGTGCCGCTCCAACGGGTTGCGCCGTGACAGGCCAGGGTTACCGGCAGCCTCGATGGCCAGCTCCACAGCCTGGATGGCATTGCGGCTGACCAGGTGCTTGAGTTGCCCGGCATGGCGCGGCTCGGTCTGCCCGCTGACGGCGGCGTTCAGCAGGCTCTGGTTGGCGAACAGCAGCGTGTCGATGCGTCCGACCACGTCCTGGAAACGCGCCAGGCTGGCCAGCGGTGCCCCCAGGTTGGACGGCGCCCGCTGGTTCAGGAACTGCACCAGCCAGTCACGTGCGGCCTGGGCCACACCGTCGTACAGTGCAGGCAGCAACACTGCCATCCACAGCAGGCCGGTGCTGTCGAGTTCGGGGCGTGGTGCGCTGGCCGGGCTGACGCTGACGGCATGCTCCAACGGGATCAGCACCTCGTCGAACTGCACTTCATGGCTGCAGGTGGCACGCATGCCCAGGTGGTCCCAGTCTTCGACGATACGGATGCCAGGGGTGTCCTTGTGTACCAGGAAGCCGCCTACGAGGGGGTCCTGGTCGTCGCTGCGGGCCCACACCAGGTACCAGCTCAGGCCATGGCTGCCGGTGGAGTAGATTTTGCGCCCGGACAACCGCCAGCCCTCGGCGGTGCGCCGAGCGGTGGTCGCCGGCAAGCCACCGCGTGCCGGTGTGCCCAGTTCCGGCTCGACGCGAAAGGCGTTGATCAGCGCGCCGTTGGCCACCGCGTCGCGTGCCACTTGCAGGCGCAGGTGCTCGGGCCAGCGATCTTCGTCCTGTAGGCGCAAGTGCTGCAGGTACTGCATCACCAGGATCAATGCGGTGGACGGGCAGCCTTTGCCGACGGCGGTGATCACCAGGCGTGCGCTGGCCAGGTCGGCCCCGCCACCGCCCAGGGCGCGCGGCACGGTGAAACTCAGCAGGCCGTGGCGGTGCAGCAGGGTGAAGTTGTCGACGGGGAACTGGCCGCTGCGGTCGTAGCGCTCGGCATTGCTGGCCAGGGCCTGGGTGAGTTCGGCTAGTGCGCTGGCGGAAGGGGGGGACTCATGGGTATTCATCCCTGGAACACGGTGGGTTTCTAAGACCGTATTCGTATGGGTGAAGGCTGTAAAAGTCTTTTTTGTTCTATGCTAATTATCAGTTGTCTGAATTAAAGTTGTTAGTTGTTATGCAAGACTGGTATTTAATGGGGCTGCATTGCAGCCCATCGGGAACATGAGGCGTCTCCTAGGCAGTGAACTGCGCCACGTTTTTACGCTCACCCACACAACTGTTGCCCGGCCACCCGGCCAAACAGCTCCACCGGCTCCTGCAGGTTGCCCAGGTAGCGCGGGTGGAACAGCCACAAATCCACCTGGGGCTTGAAGTCCGTTACATTGACCACATCCAGCGCGTCCCGATGGCGGCTGTTCTGCAACAACGGCTCAGGCACGAGGCCAAGCCCCTGCCCATTGGCCACCAGCCCCAATTGCAACTCGGTACCAAAGGTCTCCAGGTTGATCGACAAGCTCAGCCCCTGTTCACTCAGGGCGCGCTGCAGCCCCGCGCGGAAGCCGCAGCCATCGGGGTTGAGCACCCAGCCACGGGTGTAGCAGTCCTTGAGCTTGAGGCTGCGCTTGCCGGTGCTGCCTTTGGCTGCAACTACCCGCAGTGGCATGCGTGCGATCGACTGGCTGGCGATGCCCTCGGGGAAGATCTTGCCCGGCGGGAACAGCGCAGCGGCAGCGTCGAGTTCGCCATTTTCCATGCGCGCGATCAGGCTGCTGCCCCAGCCGCTGGTGACCTGGGTGCGCAGGTCCGGGTAGGTTTCGCGGATTTGCGCCAGGGCATCGAGCAGCACCACATCACCCAGGGTTTGCGGCACGCCCAGCCGCAGGGTCCCGGAAGGCGCTCCGTCGTTGGCCACCAGCTCGCGCAGCGAGTCGATCTCGCGCAAAATGGCTTTGCACTGTTCGTACACGCGCAGCCCCATGGGGGTCGGTTTGAGAGGCTTGGTGTTGCGGTCGAGCAGGGTGGCGCCCAGGTCTTCTTCGAAGTTCTGTACGCGGCGGGTGATGGCCGGTTGAGTCAGCTGCAGGGCCTCGGCGGCGAGGTTGGTCGACTGGCAACGGATGACCGCCACGAAGGCGTCCATGTCATCGATTTTCATATTCGGCGCTCACATATTGGGGCGGTGGGACATACCTTGGAAGAATAATCCTCATTGGCAGGATTGTCACAGCACCGTCCGGGTAACCCGCGTGATCAACCTTGGGCGAATGCCGCCAGCTTCTCCCGTCCAAGCGGTAGCGCACCCACTCATCCTGCGCCTCGGCCCCCAGCTTCTGATAGAAACCGATCGCAGGCTCGTTCCAGTCCAGCACGCTCCATTCCAGGCGCCCGCACTGGTTCGCCACCGCCTCGCGGGCAATGTGCTGCAGCAGTTGCCGCCCGGCGCCATCGCCACGTTGCTCGGGTGTCACATACAAGTCTTCCAGGTAAATGCCATTGCGCCCGAGCCAGGTCGAGTAGCTGTAGAAATACACGGCAAAACCAATCGCCCGGCCATCACGCTCGCAGATCAGGCTGTGCACTGTGCTGCCCTCATCGAACAGGCTGTGCTCGATATCCGCCAAGGTGGCGACCACCTCGTGGCGTGCGCGCTCGTAATCGGCAAGTTCAGTGATGAAGGCCAGGATCTGCTCGGCATCGGTGCGAACGGCAGGGCGAATGATGAGGCTCATGGTGACGGCTTCCTTGATCCGGGTTAGAGGTACAGTGGTGTGTATCTAAATAATTTAATGTAACTGTATCGGTCGCAGGGTAGGGCGACTCCGGTAGTGTGACAGTACCTAAGAAGAAAGTGGAATGCCCGCCATGCTTGCCTCTGCCGACCTGCTGACTGCCTTCGTGCTATTTGCTTTCGTGTCTTCCATCACCCCTGGGCCCAACAACACGATGTTGCTGGCGTCGGGGGTGAACTTCGGCGTGCGCCGCTCGATCCCCCATGCCCTGGGCATCAGCGTCGGGTTCATGGTCATGGTGCTGGCCGTAGGCCTGGGCCTGGGCGAGGTGTTCAAGGCCTGGCCGCCGTTGTACACGGTGCTGCGCTATACAGGCGCGGCCTACTTGCTGTTCCTGGCCTGGAAGATTGCCACCTCCGGGCCGGTCGGGACGGCCTCTTCCAGTGCCCGCAAACCGCTGGGCTTCTGGGGCGCGGCGGCGTTCCAGTGGGTCAATCCCAAGGCCTGGGTGATGGCGGTAGGGGCGATTACCACCTACACGCCGGCGCAAGGCTATGTGACCAACGTGATCGTCATCGCCGCCTTGTTTGCATTGGTCAACCTGCCCAGCGTCGGTGTGTGGGTGATGTTCGGCAGCGCGTTGCGCAACTTGTTGCAGAACCCGCGCTGGCTGATGCTGTTCAATGTCCTGATGGCCGTGTTGCTGGTGATTTCACTGTACCCACTGCTGTTTGTAGAATCAGCGTTTTCCTAGCCTCGCGAGTACAGCCAACTGATGGAGTTGATCCCCTGGTCCCACGAATGTGCCGAAGGCTTCACCCTGCGTGGCTGGCGTACCCCGGCCAGCGGCAAGCCGTTGCTGCATTTCCTGCACGGCAATGGCTTCTGTTGCCTGGCCTACCAGCCGTTGTTGATGCGCTTGAGTGAGCATTTCGACCTGTGGCTTTGCGATGTCCAAGGGCATGGTGACAGTGACCACGGAGGGGTGTTTCGTGGTTGGAACCGTACCGCTGCGCTAGCCGTTGAAGCGTTTGAGGAAGGGCGTGGCGAGTACGGCGACGTACCTCGATTTGCTGTAGGGCACAGCTTCGGTGGCGTACTTACCGGGCTGATCCTGGCCAGCGAGCCGCAACTGTTTGCACGTGCCGTGCTGCTCGACCCGGTGCTGTTCAGCCGACGCATGATTGGCGTGATGGGGGCGGCAGCCCTGGTTGGTCTGCATCAGCGCCATGCGCTTGCGCGCAAGGCTGCCAGCCGCCGCAGCCACTGGCCCGATCGCGAAGCCGCGCTGGCTTCGCTGCAGGGGCGTGGCATTTTCAAAGGCTGGACCGATGCGGCGTTGCAGGCCTATGTCGAGCATGCCATCGGCGATTGTGGCGAGGCAGTGGTGCTCAAGTGCCGGCCCAGCCGTGAAGTGGAAATTTTCAGTTCGTTCCCCAAGCGCATGTGGGCAAGCCTGGCGGCGATCAATACCCCCACGCGGGTGATGTATGGCGAACGTACCTACCCCTTCGTACCGCACTCGGTACAGCGGCTGCTGGCAATCAACCCGCAGGTGACCGGCCACCAGGTACCCGGTGGGCACTGCTTCATGCAAGAGGACCCCGAGCTTTGTTCCAGCGAAGTGAAAAGGTTCCTACTGGAGGGGTTTGCAGGATAACTTTTCCACGCAGTAGCGGAGAAATGTCATCAGTAAGGTGATGCTTTTTTGAGCCTGCAACGATGATTACCACGACCTTTTCACAACACCCTTGTTTGCAAAAGCACTTCGATCATTCTTGGCAGGCAAACAATTCGCTGCGCCAGGCCATGCAGTACGCCCTCGCTCCGCTGGTCAGGCAAGCCCCCGTTTCTGTTGTTGTCGTGGGGTCTTACGGGCGGTGCGAGGTCTCGCGTATTTCGGACATCGATTTTTTCATCGTGCATGACGGCAGCATGTCTGAGGCCCGGCTGCTCGACGTACTGCATCAAGTCAAAAACCTGGTTCGACCGCTCAGCTGGCCGGGTGAGAGCGATGAGTCCAAGTTTGGTCAGGGCGCGCTTTCACTCTATTCGGAGTTGAGCAACCACATTGGATGGAAGCAGGAAAGCAATACGGCGCTCACCCGACGAATGCTGCTCCTGCTGGAAGGCCGCCCACTGTTTGGCGATGAGAGTTTCACTCGGTGGCGAACCGAGTTGCTGTGCCGGTATGTGGCAAGCGACCAAGGAACAGGGTTGCCCAGGTTCATGCTTAATGATGTGGTTCGGTATTACCGCAGCATGATGGCGAACTTCGAGGAAAAGCGGGCTGAAGGCAAGGCTTGGGGCGTGCGCAACATCAAGCTGAAGTTCTCTCGCAAGCTGCTTTACCTGGGAGGGATCGTGGTGATTGCCGAGGTCCATGGTCTACCGGCCAGTGAAAAGATTAAACGCCTCGACCATTGGCTTTCATTCACACCGCTACAACGCGTTGCGATGCTGGGACAGTCAAACCCCCATACTGGGCAGTTGCTAGAGCAGTATGCCTTGTTCCTGGACTTGATATCTTCACTGGAAAATCGTCGTCGCTTGGACTCACTGAGCCCAGAATACGCACGGACAGATCCTCTCTACCGAGAAATTTCCATCGTAGGCAAGGCATTTTCCGAGGGGCTTGAGCAATGGCTCGCAGCCCAGTATCCAGGCCATCCAATCCTGCACGCAATGCTTTTCTGAACAGGCTCAGTGTCCTATTGGTGGAACGATGTATGCCATATGAGCCAGCTACCGCCGCATTGGCATCATTGATAAGGTTATCCCAGCCAAGAGAGGAGCCTTCTCATGAAAAAGATTCTGGGTATCCACCGCAGCCCCCACGCCCATTGGGTGGGTGATGGTTTTCCGGTGCGCAGCCTGTTCACCTACGACAACCTGGCCAGCCGGATCAGCCCGTTCCTGCTGCTGGACTACGCCGGCCCGCATGATTTCATCCCCACCACTGCACGGCGTGGGGTGGGCCAGCACCCGCACCGTGGTTTCGAGACCGTGACCATCGTCTACCAGGGTGAACTGGAGCACCGTGATTCCACCGGTGCTGGCGGCTTGATCGGCCCAGGTGACGTACAGTGGATGACGGCTGCCAATGGCATCATCCATGAAGAGTTCCATTCTCCGGCCTTCGCCCACAGTGGCGGCACGCTGGAAATGGTCCAGCTGTGGGTCAACCTGCCGGCGCGGGACAAACGCGCGGCGGCTGGGTACCAGACCCTGCTGGCCAGCGACATCCCGGTGGTCACGCTGGACGGTGACGCTGGCAGCTTGCGGGTGGTTGCGGGCGACTACCGTGGGCACCTGGGGCCAGCTCGGACCTTTACCGCGATGGATGTGTGGGACCTGCGGTTGAATGCTGGCGCGGCCTTGCAACTGCCGGTCGCTGCCGGCCGCAACGCGGCGCTGGTGGTGCTGCGTGGTAACGTGCGAATCAACGGCGAGCGCGAGGCAGGCCCGGCCAGCCTGGTGTTGCTTGACCGGGAGGGTGAGGATGTCAGTGTCGAGGCGTTGGAAGGTGCCAGTGTGCTACTGCTCAGCGGTGAGCCGATCGATGAGCCGATCGTCGGCTATGGCCCGTTCGTGATGAACAGCCAGGCGGAGATCGCCGAATCTTTCGATGACTTCCATGCCGGGCGGTTTGGGCAGATGCAGGATGAGCGGGAAGGGGCTCGGCACTGAGCCTTGCCTGAAAAAGCCGGGGTTGCAAAGCAGCCCCGGCATGCTTGTACATGGCTTGACCCTCAAGGTTTTCTGGCATGATCCACCCATGCCCACCCTCACTCGACAGCACGCCGTGCGCCGATCATTGCCCACCCCCGGCCACCACACCCTGTGGCTGCGCTACCGTGCCCCCTATCATTGGCCCTCGACCCTGGGCTTCCTAGCCGCCCGCTGTATCCCCGGCATCGAAACCTGCCACGACGGCACCTACAGCCGCACCCTGATCGTTGCTGGCCACCACGCCGTCCTGCACGCGACGCCAATGACCAACCAACACCTGCGCGTTCGCCTTGAAGGCGCGCCTTCACACGCGCTGCCCGGCCTGATCGCCAGGCTGAGGCGGGTTTTCGACCTTGACGCCGACCCTGCACGCATCAGCGCCGAGCTGTCTTGCGACCCTTTGATGGCAAGCCTGCTCAAGGCGCGCCCGGGGCTGCGTGTGCCGCAAGGCTGGGACGCCTGCGAGCAAGCCATGCGTACCGTACTTGGCCAGCAAATCAGCGTGGCCGGCGCCATGACCCTGGCGGGCCGGCTGGTGCAACGCCACGGCGCCCCGCTGCGTCTGTCGGCACCGGGCTTGAGCCACCTGTTCCCGGCTCTAGCGACATTGGCAAATGCACAGTTCGAAAACATGGGCATGCCGAGCGCGCGCGCCACCACCCTCGCCACCCTGGCCAACGCCTTGCTGGCCGACCCCGGCTTGCTGCGTCGCGGGCAAGTGCTGGATGAGCTATTGCGCAACCTGTGCCGGCTAAAGGGTATCGGGCCGTGGAGCGCCCACTACCTGGCGCTGCGTCAGGCCGGCGCCGCTGATGCCTTGCCGCTGGGTGACGTAGCCTTGATCAAGGCGTTGCGGTTGCTTGAGGGCGACGAGGTGCAACTGGCCGAAAGGGCACTGGACTGGCGCCCGTGGCGGGCTTATGCGGCGCAGCACTTGTGGGCCTCGCTGGGGCCGGCAGGGACCACTCGTCGTTAAGTCGGTCATTGCATTCGAACGCACGGCCTATGCGCAGGATCTTCCACTAAGGTGCTGAGGATTCCCCGCATCATCATTGCCCCGGCGCATGGACGCCTGCCCGGGCATGCGCAATATCAATTGGCGCCCGCCCGACAAAGGCGTAATTCCACACAACAGGCCATCGCACAGAGAGGGTCGTACCATGTCGTTGATAGGAGTTTCGATGCTAGAGATGCGGCAGATGATCGAGCAGGCGTGCCTGCCGGATCGCTGTGAAGTCAGCTGCCTGGATGGCGCCCACCTGACCATCCGCCTGGGTCAGGGCCAGAGTCTCGATCAAAGTGTGACCCTTAGCGGGGTCTCGCTGCACAACCTGAACAGTTGCCGTGACCTGGTCAACCTGGTGGGGCAGCTTCATGCGCTACGTGACAACCACCCGGCACCTCTCAGGTCGATGGCCTGAGGGCGCCCGCCGTGCCCCGGTCAGCCCAAGCTGGCCGGGCGTACGTACTCTGGCATCAGGCCGTTGAACCAGAACAGGATCATCGCCACCAGCATGCTCACCAGCAGCAACAACCCTACACCCCAGACACAGGTTGCAAACAGCATCGCCTGTTCCTTCTTCAGCCGCAGGAATGTCTGCAACCCGCCATAGAGCAACACGCTGGCATAGGCAGAGGCAGCCAGCAGCGCGGCGAAAGCCAGCCAGCGAATAGGCACCAGGCCGACCACCCCGGCAAAGAACCACGGCGTGGCGCAGTAGGCGGCAAAACCAATGCACTGGTTCAGGCTGGGCTGTGCATCGAACCCGCGCGACATCCAGCGGATCATCACCCCCATCAGCATCACCCCCACGACGGTGGTGGCATACAGCAGCCCCGCCAGTTGCGCGGCGCTGCCCATGCTCAGGCGTACTCGCTCCTCAGCCGCCAGGCTCCAGCCGAAGGTGGTGGTGCCGACAAACAGGCACACTGCAGGGACCAGTGCCAGGGCCAACAGGCGCGGCAGGTATTGCTGTGGGTGGTCCTCCTCGGCACGGCGGATATCCAGCCAGGCGTCGGCGGGGTGGGTGAATAGCTTGAGCAACGGGCTGTTCATGGCGTTCTCCAGCAGGCACGGGCCTTTTAGCTATGGAGACACGCTGCGGCCAGGCGGTTCAGCCGGGTTGGCCGCCGTTGATCGGCTTACTGCAATTCCAGCAGCAAGTTCAGGCCGCCGTCACCGCATTTGCCCTGGTCGCGGACCACACCACGGTAACTTCGCCCATCCCAGACGAAGGCCACGCTATGCGCACGGTCCACCTTGTCAGGCAGCGGTGGGCAAATGTGCAGGCGCAGCCCAGGGCGGCCTTGCAGGTTGAGGGCGGCGAGCTGGCATTGGCATTCCACGCTCTGCGCCACCGGGCCGAACAGGGTGTCGCGTACGTAGTCGAGCTGCAGCGAGGCATTGGGTGCACGGCCAGGCATCTTCATGGGTGCGTGGCTCCGTTGCACAGGCTTGAAGGATTGAGCGGGTAGGGCATGGCGAGCTCCAGACTGAAGAGAGAGCGGCTTAACGTTTGAAGCTTGCCTGGCCAAGATGTTCAATGTGTTTCATGTACGTTCATCTTGTTCGACGTCGATGAGAGAGGGCAGACCCTTCAGGCACCCGCCTTGCGCAAAGTCAGGTTGATACGCCGCTCACCCAGACGCGGGTGCGTGCCGGGCTTGATCGGTAGCACACCATGGAAGCGCAAGCGGTCTATGCCCCCCCACACCAACACATCGCCGTGGCTCAGCGGGATGCGCTGGGTTTTGTCGGCGCGCTGCAGACCGCCGAACAGGAACACCGCCGGCAAGCCCAGTGACACCGACACGATCGGTTGGCCGAAATCCTGCTCATCGCGGTCTTGGTGCAGGCTCAGGCGGGTGCCCGGCAAGTAGTGGTTGACCAGGCAGGCATCTGGCACGAAACCCTCGAACCCAGCCAAGGCTGCAGCACGGGCAGCCAGGGCGAGCAAAACCGGGGCAGGGCGGGCCAGGGCTTGCCGCTGAGTGGGTCGCTGGGGCTGTAGCGGTAGCCGCCTTCGTCACTCACCCAGCCCAGCGAGCCGCAATTGGTCAGGCCTACCGCCATGCGCAGGCCCCCCGGGGTGTGCATGTGCCGGAACGGCGCGGCACGCAGCACTGGGCGCAGGGCGTCGAGCAGCGCCTCGGTTTCGGCCAGGGCGAAGCCAGGCAGCAGCACGGTGTGGCTGGCCAGGCGTTGTGGCTGGGGGCCGAACAGGTCGAGGTCGGACTGGATCATGAGGGGCTGCATATGTGTGATGTGTAGCCAGTGTATCCCGATGGATGCAATTGCTGTAGGACCGGCCTTGTGCTGCGAAGAGGCCGGCATAGCTCCCCAGGCGGAGCGAAAGTATGCCAAGGGTTGGGGTATCAAAAAGGAACCGCGGCACCAGGGAGAGGAGCACCGCGGTTCAAGGGGGAGAGGTTTACTTCTGGGTCACAGTGGCCAGGTTCGCGCTGCCCAGCTGGGTGATGGTGGCGGTTTGGGCGATACCGCTCTGGTCGACGAACGCCTTGTTGCCCTGGCCTCCCTGGGTCACGTAGGCGACGTTGATGCTGTCAGTCTGTTTGATGGTGGCTTCGTTGCCGCTACCGTACAGCTGGTTGGTGTAGCTTTGGTTGGCGTAGCCGGACTGGTCGAGGGTGATGGAGTTGCCGGTGCCCTGGCTGTTGCCGTAGGCATAGTTGTCGGTACCGCGTTGGTCGGCGATCAGGATGTTGTCGGTGCCGTTCTGCTCGAAGTACAGCTCGTTGTTGACGTCATCCTGCTTGGTCTGCATCTGGTTGCCTTTACCCGTCTGGGTCAGCGTGGCCATTTGGTCAGCGCCCTTCTGGGTCAGGTTGACGCCGTTGCCATTGCCCGTCTGGTTGATGGTGGCGTTCTGGTTGGTGCCGAACTGGCCGCCCATCTTGGCGCCTTTCCAGTTGCTGGCGGTGATGCTGTTGCCATTGCCTTTGGTGTTGATGGTCAGGTTGAGGTTTTCACCATTTTGGTAGGTGAAGTGCAGGTTGTTGTTGCCGGTCTGGGTGATGGTGGCGGTCGCGTTGTTGGTCTCGAACTGATCCGACCAGCTGGCGTTGGCATTGCCTTGCTGCGACAGGCTGACCTTGTTGCCGGTACCGAAGCTCTGGTCGATATAGCCTTCGTTCGCCTGGCCGGTCTGGGTCACGGAGGCCTGGCTACCGATCTGGTTGTCCTGCCACACCTCCACCGAGTTGCCGCCACCGTACTGGCCAATGCCGATGGTGCCACCGGTGCCTTCACGCTGGTCGCCATAGGCCCAGTTGTCGTGGCCATCCTGGTAGACCTGAATGTCGCCATCGACATGGTTCAGGTGCTCGGCGGCGGCGTAGTTGTCCTGGCCGGTCTGGTTGACGGTGCTGCGGTTGTTGAGGCCACCGAAGGTTTGCTCGATGAAGGCCTCGTTGCGCTGGCCAGATTGCCAGGTGGTAGCTTTGCTGCCTTCCTGGCTGTCCTGCCACACCGTGGATTTGTTGCCTACGCCTTGCTGGGTTTGCAGCGACTCGTTGTTCAGCCCAACCGACTGGCTGGCGAAGGCGTCGTTGTAGCTGCCTGAAGCCTGCTGTTTGATCTGGCTGCCATTTTCGAACAACTGCTCGGCGTAGCCGGCATTGTACTGGCCAGTGGCGCTCTGCTGGATATCGCTGGTGCTTTCGGTCTGCACCGCCAGGTGGTTGTGGCCCTTGCCGGTCTGGTTCTGGGTGGCCGAGGCAAAGGAAGCCTGGGTCTGGGTGACTTCGGCGATGTTTTCCTTGCCGTCCTGAGTCTGGGACGAGGTGCTGTCAGCAGCCATGGCCTGACCTGCGAGGGCCAGGACGATAGCGGCACTTAACGGAGCGAGCTTGTACATGGTGGTGCCTCCAGGTCTATCGGTATTGGGTGATCTGAACATGCTGGCCATTGCCGGCCTGGGTCACGGAGCTGTTGAGGCCCGAGCCGGACTGCACGATGCTGGCGCTGTTGTCGTTGCCGATCTGCTCGATGGCAGCGCTGTTGCTGCTGCCGCTTTGGCGGATCGACGCGCTGTTGCCATTTCCCTGTTGGCTGATGCTGGCCATCAGGTCACTACCTTCTTGCAGGATGTACGCTTCTTGCGCACCACCGGCCTGGACGATGCGGCCCAACAGGGCCTGACCGTTCTGGTCGAGGGCGGCGCGGTTGCCCGACCCTTGCTGTTCGATCACCGCAGCCTGACCGGCACCGACCGGTAGCAGGCGGATGATCACCGGGTCACCTAGGTCGTTGCCGGGCGCAAGGTCGGCATTGTCCATCAGGTCATCGGCCCAGCTGGCCTGGCCCGCCAGGGCCAGGCTGAACAGCAGTGGATACAGGCGTTTCATGGCGTTTCCCCCGCCTTTACTGCACAACCACGTTGACGGTGCGGGTGGTACCCGGGCTGGTGGTGATGGTTGCCGTCGGCGCGGCGGTCGGGATGATCGTGGTGCTGTTGCTCACTGCCAGACGCCAGCGGCCGTTCACCGGCACCGTGGCGGTACCCAGCGTCTGTACGCCGGTGGTGGTGGTGACCCGGACGGTGACAACGTTGCCCGTGGTTACCGACGAGGTACCGCTGATATCCCAGTTGTACCGGTTGTTGGAGCGCGCCGTGACGGTGGCTGCCGTGACCGCGAAGGTTTCGGCGGCAGGCCGTGGCGATACGTTGACGGTGACCGTGCCTGGGGTAGACAGCGCCCCCAGAGAGTCACGGGCCTGGTAGGTGAAGGTGGTGGTGAAGGCCGTGGTCACCGTGGCCGGTGGGGTGTAGGTGACCGTGGTGCCGTCGGTGCTGACTGTGCCTCGGCCGGCAGCCGGTTGGGTGACGCCAGCAACGGCCAGCGGTACGTTGCCTTCTGGATCGGTGTCGTTGGCCAGCACGTTGATGGTCAATGGCACGCCCAGGGTGGCAACGGTTTCCGGGTTGGCAGTCGGTGCCTGGTTAGGCGCGACGTTGATGGTGACCGTGGCCGGTTCCGACTTCAGCCCCTTGGCGTCCACCGCCCGGTAACTGAAGGTGGCCACCAGCGGTTGCGTGGCCCCGGCTGGCGGGGTGTAGGTCACCGAGGTGGTACCGTTGAGCACCACGCCGCCAAGGCCGGTTCCAGGCTGGGTCAGGTCGCTGATGGTCAGCGGAACGTTACCGTCCGGGTCGCTGTCGTTTTGCAGCAGGTTCAGGGTAATCGGCACACCGACACTGGTGCTGCCAACGTCGGCCTGGGCCAGCGGTGGCTGGTTGGCCGCCTCGACCGGTGCGTTGCCGACCACGATCACCGGCTCCACGTCGCTACCCCCATGGGCAGACTTGACCGTAACGGTGGCTGGCGGTTGCGCCACATCGTTGACCGTGAGGCTTTGCAGCGTGCCCGATTTGGACAGGCGGCCATAGCCTTGGGCGAGCATGTCGGGGATGGTGACCTCGTCACTCGACCTGGCCTCGATCAGCAGGCGCTTGTTGGCCCAGTCATAGCGCGCGGTGCTGACCTTGACCACGTCGGTGAGCTTGCTTGACAGCGCGGTCGGCTGGGTGCCGGCGGCACTGTTGCTGGCGGTGACCACCACTACCGCCGGCGGCACGGCCTGGCTGAGCTGCTGGCTGAAGAACAGGCCATTGTTGTCCGCCGTCAGGTTGAACTGGCAGGGCGAAGGCGGCGTGCCGATAAGCGCCAGGCCATTGCGCATGCACAGGCTGGCCTCTTTCGGGGCCTTGGCGAACACTTCCACGCGGGTGCCGCTGCCGTTGCGCGAGTAGGTGGCGCGCTCCAGGGTGACCGGGGTTTGCGCGCGTTGGTCCAGCACCTTGCCCGAGACAGTGAACAACGCAGTCTCGATGCGACCGGGCGGGCCGTCGATGCGGATGAAGTTGGTATTGAACGGGCTGCCCACCACGGCTTCTGGGCGGTTCGGGTCACCAATGAAGGTTTCGGTGGCGCCGGTGTCCGGGTTGACTTCGGTGTAAGGCCCGCCAACCCCTCGCAGCCATGGCCCGAGTGCGCCGTTGAGCGCCCCGGTGAAGTTCCCCGGCGCACCGATACCGATGTCGCGGGTAATGTTGATCGCTCGCCGACCGGGCGAGGTGACGTTGACGGTTTCGACACCGTAAGGGTGCGTAATGGTGTACACACCTGCGCGGGGTACCGATACACGAATACGGATGCGGGCGAAGCTCTGCTGGTCGCCGTCCACCGGGTTTTCGGCGGCAAAGGCCGCTTCCAGGCCTGCGACATAGGCATCCAGTTCATAGCCGCTGTTACCCACGGCAGGGATGGTGGCCTCGGCCAGGAACCAGAACATCTCAGGCGGCCAGTTGTCCGGGAACACCAGCGGCAGCGCATCGTCGTAGATGCCGGGTTCCGGCAGCAGGGTGCACATGTAGGACGGTGCGGCCGGGGTGCCGGGTACGCGGGTACTGGTGGCACGTGACTGGCACAGCTCCAGGGACTGGTTCAGGCCGTCCTTGTACCACATCGGGTAGCCACCGGTGGCGAAGGTGTAGGGCCCTGGGTCCACTTCAGACAACGCGGCAAAGGCAGCGCTGGTAACGGTGAGGGAAAAACCGGCGGCGAACAGCGCACGGCGCGACCAAGTGTTCATGCTGCCTCCTTGAAGGCTGAGCCTTTGTCTGTTCATGGCACCAGCACCACGTCTTCGGTATCGCTACCCCCATTGGCGCTGGTGACCTGCACCTTGGCCGGCGGGATGGGTGAGACGGTCATGCTCAACGTCTTCACCGCGCCGTTGCCGCCAAGGTTGCCGATCAACGTACCGTTGCCGGTATGGGCGGTGAGCACGGGTGGGGTGGTTTCGTCGCTGGTGCTGGCCACCAAGGTCAGCTCGCCGGTGGACAGCCGGTACTGGGCCTGGGTGATGGTGACCAGGTCGGTCAGCGGCACGTTATGGGTGGTCAGGCTGCTGGTCGGAATCGCCACGCTGTTGTCGGCGGTGAGTGTCAGGAGGGTGCCGGCCGCCGGGTTCAGCGCCGATTGGGCGTACCAGGCGCCGGTGCCGTTGGCCTCGGTGAGGCTCAGGTTGGGGGTCTGGCTGGTCAGGGTTACGCTGGCAGGCGGCGGCGGGGCCATCACGAAGATGTCCTGCTGGGCACGCAGGTCGCCATTCTCGGTATGCCGCGAGTAGGTGCTGCGCTGTGGCATCAGCGGGGTAGGCAGGGCGACAGTCGAGAGCTTGCCGGAGATTGCGAAAAGTTCGGTACGCAGGTCGATGCCGCCAGGGCCTTCGATGCGGACGAAGTTGGTGTTGAACGGGCTGCCGGTTACCCGTTCTTCCAGGTTCGGGTCGCCGATGAAGCGTTCGTTACCTTCGGTGTAGGGGCCGTTGACACTGCGCAGGAACGGCCCGACATCGCCCTTCAGCGCACCGGTGAAGTCGCCTGCGCCGGCAATGCCGATGTCGCGGGTCATGTTGATCGCACGGCGCCCTGCGGCGGGGACATCGAACACTTCAACGCCGTAGGGGTGGGTGACCACGTAGGTGCCGGCGGTAGGGACATCAACCCGGATACGCACCCGGGCGAAGCTGACTTGGTCACCCTCTACCGGCTCTTCGGCGGCGAATGCCGCTTCGATTGCCGTGCCGTAGCTGAGGTTGATGCCGCGGGCGGCGTCGGCGATGGCGGCGTCGGCAGTGAACCAGAATGCCTCGTCAGGGAAGTTGGTGGGGAAGACGATGGGTTGGGTATCGTCGAACACACCGGGCGTAGGCAGCAACGTGCACATGTACGACGGTGCGCCGGGTGCGCCGGCGACCCGAGAGCTGACGGCTTTGGTCAGACACAGGTCGAGGGTACGACCGTGGCTGTCCTGGTACCAGGCAGGGAAGCCGCCGTTGGCGGGGACGTAGGCGCCTGGATCGACAGCATTCAGTGCAGCCTGCGCCGGAAGCTGGAGCATGCCGGCGAAAATCGCCACTGCCAGCGGGTGGGGTATCGGTCGGTGCATGAGTCAATTCCTCCTGCAAACGGGCCCATGGACTTGGGGCGTCTGGGAGGAGATCGGCAAGAGCTGTGCCAACAGTTGAATATTGCGTTGCAGGCCTTGTGGCGCAGGGGGTGGAGGTTTTCAGCAGGAGGGTTCACAAGCGGCCGGCGGTGGGCAGCGTTCCCCCAAGGTTGGGGATTGGGGGCAAGTAATTCCAACCCAGTTTTCGCACCCCCGCCATGCCAAGGCGAGCACCGGACCTGTGTGAGCAGCACAAGGCTGCTCCAGGGCTAGCTTGGGTGATGGTGCAAACCCGCCGCTGCCACAGGTACTACGCGAAGTCTGCCGTCTGGGTACTAACGGCTTCAGGACTGTGTTCAGGCGCCTGCAACGCGATGCGTCCATAGAAAAACAATGCCGTTGCCCAGGTTGTCAGCCAGACAAAGATCCCAGCCCAGAAGGTATGGGACATATAGTGCCAACCCTGCAGCACCCGGGTAGTGCCGTACACGAACCCGATCAACAAAATAGCCACCAGCAACTTGCGTGCATGCGCCCAGCGGTGACGAAGTGCAACGAAATACAGCGCCAACAAGGTAAACCCGCTGGAAGCATGGCCACCCGGCCAGCAACGGCCATCGCCGGCCTTGCTCCACAAGGAAAAGTTTTCGAACCATTCGACCCGGGCGTGCGAGCCGCCATACAGCGTGGTTTCCACGGGGCAATACACGCTGGTGTGGCTTTTCAGGTAATGAATCACGGTTGTGCTCAGCGCAAACGCCACCACAATAAACAGCAAGTCGCGGCGGTGTTGGGTGGTAAAACGCAGCACCGGGGCGATTCGGGCCTTTTCCAACACCCGGGTCAGGCCCCCTTGAGGGCGGTTGGCCAGGCGCGGCCAGATGAACGACAGCAGGCTGCCGATGACGGCCAGCTCACCCGTCCAGTCCGGCAGGATGCGCGGCCATTTGTGCGTGGCTTTCTCGAACCACTGGTTGTGCAGCAGCGGGAACTGCCCAGTGGCCGGGTCGAGCAGCAGGTTGCTGATCCAGCGATCGAGCTCCGTGAGGTCGAATGCCATGAACACGATGGCGGCCAGCAACAGCGGCAGCAGCAGGTTGTTGCGGTAGAAGGTGGCGCGGGAGGGCATGTTCAGAGTTCCTTGGCTTCAACGAGTTTGCGCCATTCACTGGCTGCTATCTGGCCCAGCATTTTCGCCTTGCCATCGCTGCCCTGGGTAATGAACAGGGCGCTGGCATAGCTGTTGGACATCGCGCTTGAGGGCACTTCTAGCGCCTGTTCCAGCCGCTCCATGCAGCCGCTGTGGCTGACCAGCACGAGGTTGTGGCCGTTTCGCTTGAGCGCCAGGGCGTTTTCGGCAAAGTCGCCGTCACACTGATTAAGCCAGTCTTGCGTGGCAATGGTTTTACCGAACATGGCGTGTGCGGTCTGCCGGGTGCGCACCTCCGGGCTGGCCCAGACATCGGCTGCGCTCAGGCCGAGGTGTTGCAGGCCGAGGCCTACATTGGCCGCCACCTGGCTGCCCGCGACCGTGATACCGCTGGGGTCACCCAGGCAGGCACCGCTGGAGCGGTCGCAGCGTTCAGCATGGCGCAGCACCACAATCACCGAGCCTTTCGCCCAGGCGGCCTCGAGCCCGCTGCGTTGCAGGTGATGCGGGTTGCCCAGGTTTGGGATGGCCATGTGGGCATGCGCCCAGGCTGCTGCCGCGCCCAGCACGAACAGCATGCACAGGACTGCCAATTGCGCCGCACCCCAAGGCAGTCGGTATACCTGCGCAAGCCGTGAGGCGGGGGATTTGTCGATAACGCCTTGCAGCATATTGCCACTCCAGTCAGCTCGCTCCATACGAGAGCGTCGGCACTGTAGGCGGTGGAATGTCGGCAGAGAGTGAGGCAGGTGTGAAAAAAGCCTTATCGGACAGCCGTACGGGGGTGGCTTGAGCTGTGATAAGTCAAGTATGAAACCGGTTTCAAAACATTTCTGAACGCGCTAGATTATTCGGCTGTCTTCTTGATGGCCTATCAAGATCACCCCCTAAAGAAATCAGATGGCGCTTTCCAAGGCCGCCGCACAGCCGAATGAGGACTTCCAATGCCTGAGCATGCCCCAGACAACCCGCGCAGGGATTTTCTGCGCAAGACCTTGACCCTGATCCCTGTCGTTACCGTGGCCAGCACAGGGCTGGGCGTGGGCGCCAGCCAGCTGCTTGCGGCCCCGCAAGCGCATCAGCAACCCAACGTGCCGGCCACGCCACCCGCGGGCGACTATCAGCCGACGTTCTTCAGCGCCGAAGAGTGGGCTTTTGTCCAAGCTGCCGTGTCGCGCATCATCCCGGCCGATGAACTTGGCCCCGGCGCACTCGAAGCCGGCGCCGCCGAATTCATCGACCGGCAGATGAACACTCCCTATGCGACGGGTGCACAGTGGTACATGCAAGGCCCGTTCAACGCCGACGCGGCGCCCGAGCTGGGCTATCAGCTACAGCTCAGCCCACAACAGATCTACCGCCTGGGCATCGCTGCCGTGGACGGCTGGTGCAAAACCAACGGCGGGCAGCCTTTTGCTGCGCAAGATAGCGCTACCCGAGACCGTATTCTCAGCAAGGTCGAGGCAGGTGAGCTGGTGTTCGATACCGTTCCGGCCAAGGTGTTCTTCAGCTTGCTGGTGCAAAACACCCGTGAAGGGTTCTTCTGCGACCCGATCCATGGTGGCAACAAAGGCATGGTCGGCTGGACCCAGATTGGTTTCCCCGGCGCCCGCGCCGACTTCATGGACTGGGTCGAGCGCAACGAGCCTTACCCGTTTCCGGCTGTATCGATTCGCGGCAAGAGGGCTTGAAGCATGGCGACTGTGTTGAACAAAGTGGATGCCGTGATCGTCGGCTTCGGCTGGGCCGGCGCGATCATGGCCAAGGAGCTGACTGAAGCGGGTCTGCACGTGGTAGCCCTGGAGCGTGGGCCGATGCAGGACACCTACCCGGAAGGCAGCTACCCGCAGGTGATCGATGAGCTGACCTACAGCGTGCGCAAGAAGCTGTTCGTCGATGTATCGAAAGAAACTGTCACTGTCCGCCATAGCGTGAACGACGTGGCGCTGCCCAACCGCCAGCTCGGTGCCTTCCTGCCAGGTAAGGGCGTTGGCGGTGCAGGCCTGCACTGGTCGGGCGTGCACTTTCGGGTCGACCCGGTCGAGTTGCGCCTGCGCAGCCACTACGAAGAGCGCTACGGGCGCACGTTCATCCCCGAAGGCATGACCATCCAGGACTTCGGCGTCAGTTACGAAGAACTGGAGCCGTATTTCGACTTTGCCGAAAAGGTTTTCGGCACTTCAGGCCAGGCGTGGACCGTCAAAGGCAAGGTGGTCGGTGAAGGGAAGGGCGGCAACCCCTATGCACCGGACCGTTCCAACCCGTTCCCACTGCCTGCGCAGAAGAACGTTGTATCGGCCAGGTTGTTCGAAAAGGCCGCCACGGGCCTGGGCTATAAACCCTACAACTTGCCCTCGGCAAACACCTCCGGCTCCTACACCAACCCCTACGGTGCGCAAATGGGGCCGTGCAACTTCTGTGGTTTTTGCAGCGGCTACGTGTGCTACATGTACTCCAAGGCCTCGCCCAACGTGAACATTCTGCCGGCGCTGCGCCAGGTGCCCAACTTCGAGTTGCGGCCCAATGCCCACGTGCTGCGGGTGAACCTGGACGATAGCAAGCGCAAGGCTACCGGTGTGACCTATATCGATGCCCAGGGGCGCGAGGTAGAGCAGCCAGCGGAGCTGGTGATCCTGGCGGCGTTCCAGTTCAACAACGTTCGCCTGATGCTGCTTTCCGGCATTGGCAAGCCTTACGACCCGGTGAAGAACGAAGGTGTGGTCGGGCGTAACTTCGCGTACCAGAACATGGGGACGGTCAAGGCGTTCTTCGACAAGAGCACCTACACCAACAACTTTATCGGCGCGGGTGGCAATGGCATTGCCATTGACGACTTCAATGCCGACAACTTCGACCATGGCCCGCACGGCTTTGTCGGCGGCTCGCCGATGTGGGTGAACCAGGCCGGCAGCCGGCCGATTGCCGGCATCTCCAACCCGCCGGGCACGCCGGCCTGGGGCAGTGCCTGGAAGAAAGCCACAGCGGACTACTACACCCACCAGGTGTCGATGGACGCCCACGGCGCTCACCAGTCCTACCGTGGCAACTACCTGGACCTCGACCCCACGTACCGCGACGCCTACGGCCAGCCGCTGTTGCGCATGACCTTCGACTGGCAGGAGAACGACATCAAGATGAACCAGTTCATGGTCGGCAAGCTGAGCAAGATCGCCCAGGCGATGAACCCCAAGGCCATTGCCGTGCTGGGCAAGCAGGTGAAGGATCACTTCAACACCGCCAGTTACCAGACCACCCACCTGAATGGCGGCGCGATCATGGGCACCGACCCGAAAACCAGTGCACTGAACCGCTACCTGCAAAGCTGGGATGTGCACAACGTGTTCGTCCCGGGCGCTTCGGCGTTCCCGCAGGGGTTGGGGTACAACCCGACCGGGCTGGTGGCCGCGCTGACCTATTGGTCGGCCCGCGCCATCCGCGAGCAGTACCTGAAAACCCCCGGACCGCTGGTTCAGGCCTGAGGAGCGATGAGCATGAAGACAATGTTGATCGCAACCCTGCTGCTGGGTGCCGGTACGGCTGCGCAGGCGGCCACCCATGACGATGCGCAGGTGCGCCAAGGTGCATACCTGGCCCGCGCCGGTGACTGTGTGGCCTGCCACACCGCCAAGGGCGGCAAGCCTTTTGCCGGTGGCTTGCCGATGGAAACGCCAATCGGCACGGTGTATTCCACCAACATCACCCCGGCAGCCAGCGGCATTGGCCAGTACAGCTTCGAGGACTTCGACCAGGCGGTGCGCAAGGGTATCGGCAAGGACGGCACCACCCTGTACCCGGCCATGCCGTATCCGTCATATGCACGGGTCAGCGAGCAGGACATGCAGGCGCTGTACGCCTACTTCATGAAGGGCGTGGAGCCGGTCGAGCAGCCGAACAAGGCCACCGACATTCCCTGGCCACTGAGCATGCGTTGGCCGCTGGCAATCTGGCGTGGCCTGTTCGCACCAGAGGCCAAGCCTTGGCAGGCCTCGGCGGCAGCCGACCCGGTGGTCAACCGTGGTGCGTACCTGGTCGAAGGGCTTGGGCATTGTGGCGCCTGCCATACGCCACGAGCGCTGACCATGCAGGAAAAAGCGCTGAGCCCTGCGGATGGCGAGCAGTTTCTGGCCGGCAGCGCTCCGCTGGACGGCTGGATCGCCAAGAACCTGCGTGGCGATCACCAGGACGGGCTGGGCAGCTGGAGCGAGGCGCAGCTGGTGCAGTTCCTCAAGACTGGGCGCAGCGATCGCAGCGCCGTGTTCGGCGGCATGAGCGACGTGGTCGAGCACAGCATGCAGCACATGACGGATGCCGACCTGACCGCGATCGCCCGCTACCTGAAGACCTTGCCGCCGAGCAACCCCGACGACCAGCCGCACGTCTACGACAAGCAGGTGGCGCAGGCGCTGTGGAACGGTGATGACAGCAAGCCTGGGGCGGCGGTGTACATCGACAATTGCGCGGCCTGCCACCGCACCGATGGCCGGGGCTACACCCGAGTGTTCCCAGCGCTGGCCGGTAACCCTGTGGTGCAAACCACGGATGCCACATCGTTGATCCATGTGGTGTTGGCGGGGGCACGGTACCGGCAACGCATACCGCGCCGTCGACCTTCACCATGCCAGCGTTCGGCTGGCGCCTGAGTGACCAGGAGGTTGCCGAGGTGGTGAATTTCATTCGCAGCAGCTGGGGTAACCAGGGCGGCGCCGTTACGGCCAGTGATGTGAAGTCGCTTCGCTGACCTCTTACGTGCATCCTGATGCATGGGGGGGTGGGGTTAACCCGCTCCCTTATTCGGCGTCTTAAAATTACTGTTATATCAGTATCTTAAGTAGCTTATATAATCTCGAATACCATATCGGCTTCAACATTACTGACTAACGGTATGTTGACGAATTGCCACAGATTTGCTGTATTGAAACCGGTTTCATCGCAATCACAATAATCACAAGGACAACCCATGACCGACGCGCCTGCCCATGCCCGCGAACGGGTCACCATCAGCGAAGTAGCGCGTGTCGCTGGCGTTTCCAAAGCCACCGTCTCCCGTTACATCGGTGGCGATCGTCAATTGCTGGCCGACGCTACCGCCAAGCGCCTGGAAGAGGTCATCGAACGCCTCGGCTACCGCCCCAACCAGATGGCCCGCGGCCTCAAGCGCGGCCAGACGCGACTGATCGGCATGCTGGTAGCCGATATTCTCAACCCCTATTCAGTGGCCGTGATGCATGGTGTGGAAACCGCCTGCCGTCAGCACGGTTACAGCCTGGTGGTGTGCAACACCAACCGTGACGACGAGCAGGAACGTCACCACTTGGAGGCCCTGCAGAGCTACAACGTCGAAGGGTTGATCGTGAACACCCTGGGTCATCACCCCGGTGAACTGCTCAACCTGCAGCGTGACATCCCCATGGTGTTGGTCGACCGCCAGTTGCCCGAACTGAACGTGGACCTGGTCGGCCTGGACAATGCCGACGCGGTCGAGCAGGCCCTCGACCACCTGCAGGCCCAAGGCTACCGCGATATCCTGGCAGTCAGTGAACCCCTCGATGGCACCAGCTCACGCCTGGAGCGGGTGCAGGCGTTCGGCGCGTCGGTCAGCCGCCGGCCCGGCATGCGTCAGCAAGTACTGGAAACCAGCACGGGGCTGCAGGGCCAGCTGGCTTCGTTTCTCGCCCGCCATAGCCATGGCCCACAAGCCATCTTCACCTTCAACGGCGTAGCGACCTTGGCGGTAACCCGGGCCTTGCAAGAGGCCGGGTGCAACTTGTTTGCCGACGTCGGGTTGATCGCCCTCGACGACCTGGACTGGTACCCCTTGGTTGGCAAAGGCATCACTGCACTGGCCCAGCCTACCGAACGCATCGGTGAGGCGGCTTTCGAAAGCCTGCTCGGCCGCCTTCGCGGCGACAGCGGGGCAGCGCGGCGCATCGACTTCAAGGCCGACCTGATCATCCGCGGCTCAACCCAACCCCAGTAAGCAACGGCAGGCCTGTGTCCGCCGCTGCCGATCAAAAATGAAACCGGTTTCATAAGGATAAGAACAATGCACCCGAACCCCGTTTCCATCAGCCTTTCCAGCTACGGTGCCGACTTTGTACGGCAACGTGGCCAAGAGCAGTTCCTGGACTTGCTGGCAGCCGCTGGCGTTAGCCGAGTGGAATTGCGCGAAGAACTGTTCGCCAGTGCACCTGACGCATCCGCCCTGGGTGCGGTCATTGCCGCATTGCACCTGGAGTGCCTGTATTCGACACCCCTTGAACTGTGGACCACGCAAGGCATGCCCGATCCACTCCTGGTCCACAAGCTCGAAATCGCCCGAGCGCTTGGCGCGGTGGCGCTGAAGGTTTCCCTGGGCCATTTCAATGAGCGCTGCGATATGACGGCCCTGGCGGCACTGCTGCCGGCACATGGGCCGCTGCTGCTGGTTGAAAACGATCAGACCACCCATGGAGGCAGGATCGAACCCCTGGTGGAGTTTTTCCAGTGGGCCGAGCAGTTAAGGCTGCGCCTGGGGATGACGTTCGATATCGGTAACTGGCAGTGGCAGGGTGAGGCTGCGGGGCAAGCCGCACGGCAACTTGGCCGTTGGGTGCAGTACGTGCACTGCAAGGCTGTGCAGCGCCGGGCCGATGGCCGCCTGGTTGCCATACCGCCCCAGGCGGCGGACCTACACGAGTGGGCAACGCTGCTGGCCGAGTTCGCGCCTGGCGTGGTACGCGCCGTCGAGTACCCCTTGGTTGGCGAAGACCTGCTGGCGCTGACCCGCGCCCAGGTGCGTAGCCTGTCTGCGCTGGGCGCGGAGCAGGAGGTGGCCCATGCATGAGCATGACGTGCTGTGTTTCGGCGAGACCATGGCCATGTTCGTTGCCGAGCAAACCGGCGACCTGGCCAGTGTCGAGCAGTTTGGCAAACGCATCGCCGGTGCGGACAGCAACGTGGCCATCGGCCTGGCGCGGCTGGGTTTCAACGTGCGCTGGCTGAGCCGGGTAGGTGACGATTCGCTGGGCCGTTTCGTGCTCGACAGCTTGCGCCGCGAAGGACTGGACTGTTCCGGCGTGGAGGTGGACGCCAGCTACCCCACCGGTTTTCAGCTCAAGGCCCGCTGCGATGATGGCAGCGACCCGTCGGTGGAGTACTTCCGCCGTGGCTCGGCAGCCCGTCGGCTGTCGCCAGCGCTGATTCATTCAGACGTGCTGCAAGCACGCCATCTGCACGCCACCGGCATTCCGCCGGCGCTGTCGGACAGTTGCCGGGCGCTGTCCCACGCGCTGCTGGACGCCATGCGCGCAGCGGGGCGCAGTATTTCGTTCGACCCCAACCTGCGCCCCTCGCTGTGGCCTGATCAAAGCAGCATGGTGCGCGAAATCAATGCCCTGGCGACCAAGGCCGACTGGGTTCTACCGGGCCTGGAAGAGGGGCGGTTGCTGACTGGCCAGCAAACACCGGCGGACATCGCCGCATTCTACCTTGACCAAGGGGTTGAGCTGGTCGTCATCAAACTGGGCGAGGCCGGCGCCTACTTTCGCAGCGCCAAGGGAGAAGGGCAGGTAGCGGCGGTGCCGGTCAGCCATGTGGTGGATACCGTTGGTGCCGGCGATGCCTTTGCCGTCGGCGTGCTCAGTGCGCTGCTGGAGGGCCGTGCAGTGGCTGAGGCCGTGGCGCGTGGTAACTGGTGCGGCAGCCGTGCCGTGCAATCGCGGGGCGACATGGAAGGGTTGCCGCTGCGCCACGAGCTGGAGGCCCACAACCTGCGCAGAAGCGCTTGACCCAACCAACCCCGAATCACCTGTTGCAACAAAAACAACAAGCTCAGGAGAAACAAACCATGCAAAGCCCAAGCCTGGCACCTCGCCGTTGGTGGTACATCATCCCAATCGTGTTCTTCACTTATAGCCTGGCGTACCTGGACCGCGCCAATTACGGTTTCGCCGCCGCCTCTGGCATGGCCGACGACCTGCAAATCACTCCCGTGCTGTCTTCGCTGCTGGGTGCGCTGTTCTTTCTCGGTTACTTCTTCTTCCAGGTACCCGGTGCCATCTACGCCGAAAAGCGCAGTGTGAAGAAGCTGATCTTCGTCTGCCTGATCCTTTGGGGCGGCCTTGCCACGCTTACCGGCATGGTCAGCAACGTCTACATGCTGATCGGAATCCGCTTCCTGCTTGGGGTGGTGGAGGCGGCGGTCATGCCGGCAATGCTGGTGTACCTGTGCCATTGGTTCACCCGTGCTGAGCGCTCGCGTGCCAATACCTTTCTGATGCTCGGCAACCCGGTGACCATCTTGTGGATGTCGGTGGTGTCGGGGTACCTGATCAAACATTACGACTGGCGCTGGATGTTCATCATCGAAGGCCTGCCAGCTGTGATCTGGGCGTTCTTCTGGTGGCGCCTGGTGGATGACCGCCCGGCCCAGGTCAACTGGCTGAGCGCACAGGAAAAGGCCGCCCTTGCGCAAGCACTGGCCGCCGAGCAGCAGGGCATCAAGCCAGTGAAAAACTACCGCGAGGCGTTCCGCTCGCCGCAGGTGATCATCCTGGCGCTGCAGTACTTCTGCTGGAGTATTGGCGTGTATGGCTTCGTGCTGTGGCTGCCGTCGATTCTCAAGCAAGCGGCGAACGTCGATATCGTGCAGGCCGGCTGGCTGGCCTCGGTGCCGTACCTGGCAGCGGTGCTGGCGATGGTGGGCGTGTCCTGGGCGTCCGACCGCCTGCAAAAACGCAAGCGTTTCGTCTGGCCGCCACTGCTGATTGCCGCCGTGGCGTTCTATGGCTCGTATGCCTTGGGCACTGAGCACTTCTGGCTGTCGTATACGTTGCTGGTGGTCGCCGGCGCCTGCATGTACGCACCCTGATGGCCCGTTCTTCGCGATCGTGCCCGAGATCCTGCCGGCCAACGTCGCAGGCGGTGCCATGGCGCTGATCAACAGCATGGGCGCGCTGGGCTCGTTCGGTGGCTCGTGGCTGGTGGGCTACCTCAATGGTGCAACAGGTGGGCCTGGCGCCTCTTACCTGTTCATGTGCGGTGCGCTGCTGAGCGCAGTGGCGCTTACCGCTGCACTCAATACTTCCCAAATGTCTGGCCGGGCAAAGCGCGATAGCGCGCAACTGGCCGTGAACCCTTAGGACACTTGCAATGAAGAAGCGAATTGTTCTGTATAAACGCCTGCCCGCTGACTTGATGGCACGCCTGCAAGCGCGCGTTGAGGTGACCTGGGTAGATACGGCCCAGCCCGATGGCCTGGCCCGCTTGCGCGATGCGTTGCCGGGCGCGCACGGGTTGCTCGGGGCCAGTGTGCGCCTGGATGCCAGCCTGCTTGACCTGGCGCCACAGCTGGAAGTGGTGTCCAGCGTTTCGGTGGGCGTGGACAACTACGATGTTGCCGAACTCAGCCGCCGTGGTGTGAAGCTGACCAACACGCCCGACGTGTTGACCGAAACCACCGCCGACACCGGCTTTGCCCTGCTCCTGGCCACCGCCAGGCGGGTGGTGGAGCTGGCGAACTGGGTGCGTGATGGCCATTGGCAGGCCAACCTGGGGCCTGCACATTTTGGCAGTGATGTGCACGGCAAGACGCTGGGCATCGTCGGCATGGGTCGCATCGGCGAGGCCTTGGCCCGGCGCGCATCCGCCGGCTTTGGCATGCGTGTGCTGTACCACAGCCAGCGCCCCAAGCCCGAGGTGGAGACACGCTATGGCGCACGCAAATGCAGCCTGGATGCCTTGTTGCAGCAGGCGGATTTCGTTTGCCTGACGGTGCCGCTGAACGCCAGCACCGAAGGCCTGATTGGCACACGGGAACTGGCGTTGATGAAGCCCGAAGCAATCCTGGTGAACATCTCGCGTGGGCGTGTGGTGGATGAACAAGCGCTGATCGAAGCGCTGCGGAACCGGCGCATTCGCGGCGCGGGGCTTGATGTGTTCGTGCAGGAGCCGCTGGCGACAGACTCGCCGCTATTGCAGCTCGATAACGTCGTAGCGACCCCGCATATCGGCTCAGCGACCGAGGAAACCCGCCAGGCCATGGCGCGTTGCGCGGTGGACAACCTGCTCAGCGCGCTGGCCGGTGAGCGGCCGTTGAACCTGGTCAACGGCTAGCGCGAACC
Organism: Pseudomonas putida; assembly: GCA_041071465.1. Lineage (NCBI taxonomy): Bacteria > Pseudomonadati > Pseudomonadota > Gammaproteobacteria > Pseudomonadales > Pseudomonadaceae > Pseudomonas > Pseudomonas putida. The sequence continues at coordinate 4,970,179 of CP163498.1, forward strand.
CTGGTACTTGCACAAGGCCGCTCACCCAAGTGAAGGCCCCGCAAGTCAAGTCATCGGCAGTTACCCGCCTTGCGGTAGCCCGCTGCCTGCGCTTCACCTTCGGTGGCGAACGTAACCTGGTTTTTCGCCGCCACCTGGTTGTAGCCCGGGCAGCCAACCGACAGGTGATAGACATGGCTGTTGCGGTTGCCTAGCACAGCCCCGACCGACTCGGCGCTGGCCAGGCTCGGTTTGGCCTCTGCCTTGGCGGCTTTTACCGGCACCGCTTGCACCACGCCACTGCCAACCGGCTTGTAGTCGGCCGTCCACTTGCGTTCCCCGCTTACAAACGGGTTGGCATGCCCCATGATCGCGGCAATGCGCCGGTCGCGTTCTTTCTCCCAGGCCGACACCGGGTGTTGCTTGTCCCAGGCCATCAGCAGCTGTTGCTGCTGGCGCGACATGCTCAGCTGGTAGCGGTCGAACATGTAGAACGTGGTGCGGGCCACCAGGCCTTTGACTTCATCGCGCGGTTCGGCGGCGCGCTGGACGAAATCGACCTTGGTGCTGCATTGGCCGTATTCACCAGCATTGCCAGCCACCATGCCGTAGTTGAAGTTGCTGCGGTCACCGTTGACCTCGCCCACGGCCGGGTACAGGTTGAACAGGTCGGCCTCCATGGCGCGGAATACCGGGTCGTTGTCCACGCAATGTTCGCGGCCACCGTTCTTCCAGCACTGGCGCTGGTTGCCGAAGGTGTAGGCGGGCACGATGTGCTCCCACTCGGTACGCTCGGCGCGGTTCTGCTGCTTGCGCGTCTGGTAACCGCACGAGGCGGCATCGATACGCCCGCCGGACTTGCCCACCCAGGTCCACTTGCAACCGCAGTACAGGTCGCCCATGGCACTGCTGGCTTGGTCCAGGTACACCTTCTGCTTGGCCACCACCTTGGCTTCGGTGAAGGTTGCCGGCGGGTTGGCCAGGGCGGGCAGGGTAAAGGAAAACAATAAGGTTACGGCGTAAAGCAGTGATTTCATGGAGAAAACATATTTCAGATTGGGGCGCGCATTGTAATGCTTTCCCCGTTGCAGGCCAGCTCGCGAAGCCATACCAGTGGTCGGCCAGGGTGTTCGCTGGCCATGAGGCTGAAGGTGGCTGAGTCGAGCATGTCGCGCACCTGGGTGCTCATGCGCAACAGGCGCTCGATGAAACCGGCTGTGACGGTGCCGTAGTCTTCCAGGGAAACACCGCTTTGGTTGTGCTGGATTGCCAAGTGGTAGTGGCTCACCCCGGCACCGTCGCCACTGCCGCCCAGGACCACGGTGAAACGTGGGCCGAGCAGGCTGGCCAGGCGCTGTTGGACCAGGTCGAGCAGTGCCAGCGGTACTTCATCGTGCCGCAGTGTGGTGGGGAAGCAAGGGGTGAAGGGAGGCATGAGTGTGTCCTGCTGGGCGGGGTTCGAGTGCAGGTCAGCTTAGGCAATGTGACTGTCAACTTGGGTTAAGCGGGGGTAAAAGCGGGTAATGCTCCAAAGCGCTTCGCGGTCCCTGTAGGACCGCGCAGGACGCTTGCCTTGCCGGCTTCAGAATGTCTGCCCAGGGAGAACTGGAAAATCTGGGTCTCGGCGTTATCCGGCTTTTTCAACGGCGCCGCCAGGCTGAAGCTCAGCGGTCCCATCGGGCTGTACCAGGTCACGCCAACCCCCAGCGACACGGCCATCTGCGCCAGGTCGACGCTGCCACAGCCTTGGGTGGTGGACAGGTAGCAGGTGTCGGCATACACATTGCCCGCATCGACGAACAATGAGCTGCGCAGTTGGCTCTGGTCCTTCACGAACGGCAACGGGAAAATGTACTCGGCACCGCCGGTGATCAGGATATTGCCCCCCAGCACATCGGTGTCTCGGTCGGAGTAGTAAGCCTGGCCTGAGCTTGCATAAGCACCGGTGGCCGGGGTATTGCGTGGGCCGAGGGTGCCGTCCTTGAACCCACGCACCGAACCCTGGCCACCTGCGGTGTAGCTTTCATAGAACGGCAAGCCGTCGGTGGAGCCGTAGCCATTGCCATAGCCCAGGCTGGTGTGCAGGCGCAGTGCGGTGTTGTTGGTCACCGGTAAGTAGGCCTGGCCGTTGTAGTCCAGCTTGTAGAATGACAGGTCGCTGCCTGGGGTGGTGGCCATCAGCGTCAGGCTCTGCGAGTGGCCACGGGTGGCCAGTACGCCTTTATTGAGGGTGGATTCCGACCAGCCGATCGAGGCCTTGAGGTTGTTGAAACTCTTGCCCTCGCGGGAAATGAAGTCGTAGATCTCGTCGGCGCTGTAGGTGCCCGGCGAAAGGTCGTCGTGCTGCAGGGTGAGGCCGTAGCTCAGGCGCGAGGTTTCGCTGATCGGGTAGCCAAAGCTGACCCCGGCGCCGTAGCTGTTGATCGCATAATACGAAACGCCATCGTCGTAGTAATCGCTGTAGTCGGTGCTGTTGTAGAACAGGTTGTAGCCCAGGCTGACCCCGTCGGCGGTGAAGTAGGGGTCGGTGAAACCGAAGTTGTACTTGGTCTGGTATTCGCTGCGCGTCAGGCCGATGGCCACCTTGTTACCGGTACCGAGGAAGTTGCTCTGGCTGATCGAACCACCGAGGATCAGGCCGGCGCTCTGGGCGAAACCGACGCTGGCGGTGATCGAGCCGGAGGCCTGCTCTTCGACGCTGTAGTTGACGTCGACCTGGTCGTCGGTGCCAGCTACCTGCGGGGTCTCGACGTTGACTTCCTTGAAGAAGCCCAGGCGCTCCAGACGGGTCTTGGACTGGTCGATCAGGTAGGTCGAGGCCCAGCCGCCTTCCATCTGGCGCATTTCGCGGCGCAGCACTTCGTCTTCGGTCTTGGTGTTGCCGCGGTAGTTGATGCGGTTGACGTAGGCACGCTTGCCCGGGTCGACCACGAACATGATGTCGACCGTGTGGTCCTGGTCGTTCGGCTGTGGCACGCCGTTGACGTTGGCGAAGGTGTAGCCTTCGTTACCCAGGCGGCGGGTGATCAGCTCGGAGGTGGTGGTCATCACCTTGCGCGAGAACACCTGGCCTGGCTGCACCAGCAGCAGCGACTTGACCTGGTCTTCCGGCACCTTGAGGTCACCGGACAGCTTCACGTCGCGAACGGTGTACTTCTCGCCTTCGTTGATGTTGACGGTGATGTAGACGTGCTTCTTGTCCGGCGTGATGGACACCTGGGTGGAGGCGATGTCCATGTTGATGTAGCCGCGGTCCAGGTAGTAGGAACGCAGGCGCTCCAGGTCCCCGGAGAGTTTTTCACGAGCGTACTTATCATCGTTCTTGAAGAACGACAGCCAGTTGGTGGTCTTCAGCTCGGACAGCTGCCCCAGGGTTTCGTCATCGAACACGTTGTTGCCAACGATGTTGATGTGCTGGATGGCGGCGACGGTGCCTTCGTTGATCTTGATCTTCAGCGCCACACGGTTGCGCGGCTGCGGCACCACTTCGGCGTCGACCTCGGCCGAGTAGCGGCCCTGGGCCACGTACTGGCGCTGCAGCTCGTTACGCACACCTTCGAGGGTGGCACGCTGGAAGATTTCGCCCTCGGCCAGGCCCGATTGCTTCAGGCCCTTCATCAGGTCTTCGGTGCTGATCGCCTTGTTGCCTTCGATCTCGATGCTCGACACCGACGGGCGCTCGACCACGTTGATGATCAGCACATTGCCATCGCGGTTCAACTGGATGTCCTGGAAGAACCCGGTCTTGAACAGGGAACGGGTCGAGTCCACCAGGCGGCGGTCATCGGCCTGGTCGCCGACGTTCAGCGGCATGGCACCGAACACACTGCCGGCGGAAACCCGCTGCAGGCCGTTGACGCGGATGTCGGCGATCCTGAAGGGGGAGGCCTGGGCCAGCGTGGCTTTCAGCAACAGGATGGAGAGCAACAGGCGCGGGTAGTTCATCGGGGGTTCCAGACAAGCGGATTCGGAGTGCAGCACGTGCGGGCAACCCGCATGCGGCGGGCGATGAGGATACGGGCGGGCTGTGTACGGCGCGGTTAGCCGAGGGTAAAGATGTGTAAAGTCCGACCGGCCGGCGGTGACAGTGCCCGCCTGCAGGGTGATCATTACGGCCCCTGCAATTGCGATATCTGGCCCTGATGATCCCTGTGCTGCTGGTCGACGACGACCGCGAACTGACTGAAATGCTCTCTCTGTACCTGGCGCGCGAAGGCTTCCAGGCCACGGCCGTGGACACCGGTGAAGAGGGCGAGGCCCAGGCGCTGTCCGGTAACTACCAGGTGGTGGTGCTGGACGTGATGCTGCCCGGTATCTCCGGTATCGAAGTGCTGCGCCGTGTGCGTGCACGCAGCCAGGTGCCGGTGCTGCTGCTGACCGCCCGTGGCGACAACATCGACCGCATTGCCGGCCTTGAACTGGGGGCCGATGACTATGTGCCCAAGCCCAGTTCCCCGGGGAACTGGTGGCACGTCTGCGGGCAATTCTGCGCCGGGTACAGCCACAGCAGATGGGCGAGGCCAGTGCGCCCGAACAGCTACGCACCGGGGCATTGAAAATGTGGCCGGGCCGACGCGAGGCGCACTGGGGCGACGCTACGCTGGAGCTGACCGGCTCCGAGTTCAGCCTGCTGGAGGCATTGGCCCGTCAGGCTGGCCAGTTGGTCAGCAAGCAGGACCTTTCGCTTAATGCCCTGGGCCGGCCGCTGACCCGTTACGACCGGCGTATCGACGTGCATGTCAGCAGCATTCGGCAAAAACTTGGCCCGCGCGCCGACGGCAGCAGCTGGATCCAGAGCGTGCGTGGCATGGGCTACATGTTGATCGTCGAATGATGCGCCGGCGCCTGTTCTGGAAGCTGTTTCTGGCGTTCTGGCTGGCCAACTGCCTGACCTTCCTGGTGGGGGCGGGCGCTTTCATGCTCAATGACTGGCGTGGCGATACGCCGGCGCTGCGCTCGCTGCTGGCCACCGAACTGCAGCTGTTGCAGCGTTACGGCGAGCAGGCAGGCCGACAGCTGCTTGAGGTATCACCGCAACCGCCCGATGTACAGGTGGGCCTTTACGACAGCCAAGGCCAGTTGCTGGCCGGCAGAGCGGTGCCGGTGGCGCGTTTCGAGCAGGCGTTGAGCGACCGTGAAGGTCGCCCGCTGGTGCTACGTGCTTCGGTGGCCACGGTGCTTGGCGAGCCACCGCGCCCGCGTGGTATGGGCCCGTTGTTTACCGGCACGCTGATGAGTGCACTGTTCGCCTTCCTGTGCAGCTTGTACCTGACTCGCCCGCTGGCCTGGTTACGTGAGGCGATGGGCCAGGTAGCCCAGGGCCGCTTCGATGTGCGGGTAAAGCCCAGGCTGGGCAAGCGCCGCGACGAGATCGTCGAGCTGGCGGAGGACTGCGACCGCATGGCCGGTCAGCTGAAGGCACTGGTGCAGGCGCAGCAGAACCTGCTGCACGATATTTCCCACGAACTGCGTTCACCGCTGACGCGCATGCATGCTGCCATTGGCCTGATGCGCCAGCAGCCCGACCGGCACGACATGCTGGAGCGGGTGGAGCGCGAATCGCGGCGCATGGATGACCTGATCGAGCAGTTGTTGACCTTGGCCCGCGCCCAGGCTCGCCAGGGCGATAGCGACTTTGCCAGCGTGGATGTGGTGGAGCTGCTGGCGCAGATCGTCGAAGACGCCCGCTTCGAGGCCGGCATGAAGCAGTGCCAGGTGTCTTTGCAAGCCCAGGGTGCGTTTCTCATCCACGGTCATGAAGAACTGCTGTACCGGGCGTTCGAGAACATCATCCGCAACGCGGTGCGCTACACCGCAGTTGGTACGGAGGTGTTGGTGGAGGCCGCTATGGCGCCGGGTGGGCAATGGTTTCAGGTCTGTGTCAGCGACCATGGGCCGGGCGTAGATCCGGCGCGCCTGCCGCGGATCTTCGAGCCGTTCGACCGGGGTGCCGACAGCGATGGTGATGGTTTCGGCCTGGGCTTGGCTATCGCCCAGCGGGCCATTGCCCTGCACGGCGGTAGTATCACTGCGCAGGCCGCCGCCACTGGTGGTCTGCGGGTGCGCATCGAACTGCCACAGGCAAGCCCGGCTTGAGCCATTGAGGCCGTAAAGCGGCCTCAATGGCTCAAGCCGTGAGCGTCGGTACGAACATGCCGGTCTTCACATTGCTCATCGAAACCAACGTCTTGAAGCGTTTGACATTGTTGTTTTCGAAGAACAACTCACGGGTCAGCTGGGTGTACTGCTCCATGTGCCGCACCAGCATGATCAGCACGAAATCGCATTCCCCCGCCACGTAGTAGCACTGTTGCACCTGCGGGCAGGCGAGGAAGGTGCGCTTCATCTCGTCCAGCAGGTCCAGCCGCTCGTTCTCCACTTCGACCTCGGTGATCACGGTCAGCGTGTAACCCAGATGCACGGCATCCACCTGTGCCACCGTGCCACGGATCACGCCGTCGGCCGCCATTTTCTTCAAGCGCCGGTTCACCGCTGCCGAGGACAGGTTGACCTGCGTGCCCAGGTCCAACTGCGACGTCCCGGCATTGCGCTGTACGGCCTCGAGCAGGGCCAGATCGAAGTGATCGAGGGGCATGAAGGTATCTCCGTTGCTAAGCAGCGCCAAAGGCTGGAAAAGCGTAATGAAAGTGCATGAAAAGGTCGGAAATCAAGTTTTTCGTACGCTTTCGCCGAATAGAATTCTCCCATGATCAAACAGGGTGCGCTGCCATGGCATGGCACCCAAGGAGAAACGGTTGATGAATACGAGTACCCCGTTGCAATTGGACGGCGCGTTGCTATTGCAGCAAATCAGTGCGCTGGGGCAAGTAGGCGTCGACCCCATTCACGGCGGACGCACTCGGATTGCGCTGACCGATACAGAAAAGGCTGGGCGCGATCTGCTGGTTGAATGGATGCATGAGCTTGATCTCGAGGTGCAGATCGATCGCATCGGCAACATTTTCGGCACGTTGCGCTCAGCTACTGACAGCGGTGCCCAGCGCCCACTGATGATGGGTTCGCACATCGATACCGTCACCAATGCTGGCGCCCTGGATGGCTGCTACGGGGTGCTGGCGGGGCTGGCAGTGATACGTGCTTATCGTGAGGCAGGGCGGCAGCCCGAGCGTTCGATCACCGTTGGCGCCTTTACCAACGAAGAGGGCGTGCGCTACCAGCCAGACATGATGGGCTCGTTGGTATACGCCGGTGGCCTATCGTTGCAGCAGGCCCTGGATACGCTTGGCACCGACGGCACGCGGCTGGGCGACGAATTGGCGCGTATTGGCTATGCCGGCACAATGCAGCCAGGGGCCGTGGGGCCGCACGAATACCTTGAGCTGCACATCGAGCAGGGCCCGATCCTTGAGGCCGAGAACACCCTGATTGGCGTGGTCGAGAACCTGCAAGGCATTTCCTGGCAGCAGGTAGAGGTGCTGGGCCATGCCAACCATGCCGGCACCACACCGACTCACCTGCGCCATGATGCCGGTTTCGTGGCCAGTGCCATCGTTGCCGAACTGCGCGCCATGGCCGTATATTCTGGCACGACCCTGGCCACCGTCGGCTGCATGCGGTTCGAGCCAAACCTGATCAACGTCATTGCACGCAAGGCGACCTTCACCGTCGACCTGCGCGACCCGGACGAAACCTGCCTGGCTCACGCCGAAAACCGCCTGAGCCAATACCTGGATTCCCTCGCCAAGCGTGAAGGCGTGAGCATCGCTACGGAGCGCCTGGTGCGCTTTGAACCAGTTGCCTTCGATGCCGGCCTGGTCGATGCGATCGAAGCCTCGGCGCGGCGCTTGGGCTTCAGCCACCGACGCATGACCTCTGGTGCCGGGCACGATGCGCAAATGATCGCCCGCATAGCGCCGGCTGCGATGATCTTCGTGCCCAGTCAGGGCGGCATCAGCCACAACCCGCGCGAGTTTACCGCTGACGATCACCTCGTTCAGGGGGCGCAGGTGTTGCTGGATGTCGTGAGCCATCGCCTGGCCCACACCTGATATTCATTGAAAAAACCGCCCACGGCAGTTTGGCTGCAGCGGCATGGGCTTGCTGATACTTGTAGAACGGAGTGCTGCATGTTTGTTTCCAACCCCAAGGCTGGCCGCCAGCCATACCCACAAGCGTTGCGAACTGTGATGAGCATTGCCAAGGCCGAAGAAAGCCGCCAGTGGCTGACCGGTTGGTCGTGCCTGAATGCTGGGGCCACGCCGCTGTACGGTTTGCCTGACCTGGCCGCAGAACTGGGCATAGCCCAGCTGTCGGTCAAGGATGAATCGGTGCGCTCGGTGCTCGGTAGCTTCAAGGCCCTTGGGGCGCCGATCGCCTTGGTTCGGTTGATTCTGCGAACCTTCCCCGAACAGCCTTTCGCGCCCCATGGGTTGCTGGAGGGCCATTATGCTGATCTGCTGGCCGGCTTCACCGTCGTCAGTGCCACTGATGGCAACCATGGCAAAGGCCTGGCGGCAGCAGCACACAGCATAGGCTGTCGCTGCGTGATCGTGCTGCACGCCAATGTCAGCATCGAGCGTGAGCAGGCGATTGCCGCCTACGGCGCACAGATCGTGCGGGTTGCCGGCAACTATGACAAGTCGGTCGAGCACGCCGCCGTGCTGGCGGCGAGCAATGGCTGGACCGTGGTTTCTGATACCTCGTATGAAGGCTATGAGGAGATCCCGCGCGACGTGATGCAAGGCTACGCAACCATCGCCGCGGAAATCATCGAAGCCACCGTCGGGCAGCCACCGTTCACTCATGTGTTCCTGCAGGGCGGGGTAGGTGGCTTGGCAGCTGGCATCGTCAGCTACCTGTGGGAACACTTCGGCGAGCAGCGCCCGCTGTTTGTCATGGTCGAACCCGAGCAGGCCGACTGCCTGTACCAAAGTGCGATGCTTGGCAAGCCGGCCAGGGCTGTTGGCTCGGTGGACTCGGTCATGGCCGGCCTGGCCTGTGGCGAGACATCGCCCCTGGCATGGCGCTTCCTGGAGCCGAGCATCGATTGTTTCATGACCATCAGCGACGACGAGGCCGTGGCCGCCATGCGCCGCCTGTCAGCCGGCAGCGTTCGTGACATTCCGTTGATCGCGGGTGAGTCAGGTGTGGCCGGGCTGGCTGGGCTGGCCCGCCTGGTCAAGGACTCGGGCGCAGCCGCCAGCCTGGGGGTCGGTAGAAATGCCCGCATTCTCTTCATCAACACCGAAGGTGCCACCGCCCCCGGCGTTTACGCCGAGCTGTTGGGCGAAACGGCCGCCTCGGTGCTGGCGCGCCAGCAGTGCTGGGCCTAACGACCGGATGTTTCAGTGGCCGCCTTTCATCCGCCGTGCCAACAGGTAGATACCCAGGCCAACCAGCGCCGTCGCCGCGCCGATGAACCCGGTACTGGTCCAGCCCATACCGGCAGTGATCGCCATGCCGCCCAGCCATGGCCCCAGTGCATTGGCCAGGTTGAACGCCGCATGGTTCGACGCGGCGGCCAGGCTTGGCGCTTCATGAGCAATGTCCATCAGGCGGATCTGCAGCGGTGCGGCCAGGGCGATCATGGTACCCACCAGGCCGATGCCCAGCAGCAGGCTCCACAGCGCTTGGGCGGCGAAGGTGAAGAACAGCAGCACGGCAATCGACCACATCAACACCAGCCCCACCGCGCGGAATTGCAGGCGGTCGAACAGTTTGCCGCCCGCGATGTTGCCGACGATGCCGCCAACACCGAACGCCGCCAGGCCGAACGGAATCCACTGCGGCGAGACCTGGGTCACTTGCAGCATGGTCGGCGCCAGGTAGCTGAACACGCAGAACATGCCGGCAAAGCCGATGGAAGCGATGGCCAGCGCCATCCATACCTGCGGGAGGGTAAAGGCCTGCAGTTCCTTGCGTGGGTCGCTGCGTACTTCGTCGTGACGCTGGGGCACGAAACGCCAGACCAGGGCGATGGTGCACAGGGCAATCGCGCCGACCAGCACGAAGGCCGAACGCCAGCCGAAATACTGGCCCAGGAACGTGGCCACCGGGTTGCCGAGCAACATGGCCAGGGTCAGGCCCATCATCACCCGAGCGACGGCACCTGCACGTTGATCTTTGGCCACCATGCTCGAGGCCACCACAGCCGCAATGCCGAAGTAGGCGCCGTGGGGCAGGCCACTGATGAAGCGGAAGGCGACCAGGCCGCCGAACGAGGGGGCGAAGGCCGTGGCCAGGTTGCCCAAGGCATACAGCAGCATCAACAGCAGCAGCATGTGCTTGCGCAGCAGTTTGGCACCGAGAATCGCCAGGGTAGGGGCGCCGACCATCACCCCCAATGCATAGGCGCTGATGGCATGGCCCACCTGTGGCTCGCTCAACTGCAGGTTGCTGGCTATGTCGGGCATCAGGCCCATGATGGCGAATTCGCCGGTGCCGATGGCGAAGCTGCCCAGCGCCATGGCGGCTTCCATCTTGGCGACGGTGCTTTTACTGGCGAGCGGGGGGAGTTCCTGGACTGACATCTGTATCCCTATTGAAACATGCTGAAACGTTCAAGGCGGGATCATAGTCAATCTGTGACTGCAACGTCGAGGACGCTGGACGGCTATTCAGCGTGTCGGGGGGCAATCACAGTGTCAGCTTCTTGCTGAACTTTGTCTCCATGACAATGTGCGAAGCAGTGTGGGTCACGCCCTTGATCATGTTGATGCGGGTCAGCTCGGCATTCAGCTCCCCCAGCGTGTGGGTGGTCAGGTGGATGATGAAGTCCATTTCACCCGACACCGCATACACCGCCTGCACCGAGTCCATCTTGCGCAAAGTGGTCATCACGTCGGTGTAGCTCTTGTTGCTGCATGAAGTCATGGTGAAGCAGTTGATCACTTGCTGCAGCTTGTCCTGGTCGATGCGCACGCTGTAGCCGGTGATGACCCCGGCGTTTTCCAAGCGGTTGATGCGCTCCTGCACCGCAGAACGCGACACGCCCAGCTTGCGCGCCAGCGAGGCGGTGGGCTCGCGGGCGTTGGCCTGCAGCAAGGCCAACAGTTGCCGGTCTTTTTCGGTCAGTTTGAACAGCGCGCCGGGTGGGAGGGCGTCCATGGTGGTTCCTGGTGATTGCTCTTAGTGGTTGTACTGCGCGCGGGCTTCCTGGAACTTGTCCATCAGCTTCAGGCCGGCATACACCGTTTGCGCCGCCGCTGGCCCGAACGGCCCGCCGTTCCATTCCAGGCCGTAGGCGTCGAACAGGCGGTAGCGGTCACTTTCGTTACAGACTGCCTCGGCGATTACCCGTGCACCCACGGGTGCGGTGTTCATACCATGGCCCCCAAATGAAGTACAGGCCCACAACCCCGGGCCCAGAGGGCCGATGTGCGGCATCTTGTGGCGGGCGTAACCCATCAGCCCAGACCAGGCCTTGGCGATTTTCAAACCCTGCAGTTGTGGGTACACGCTAAGGATGTCACGGGTCAGCAACTGCCCCAGGCGCTGTTCGTCCTGCAGGTTGCGCGTGGTGATATGGCCACCCCACAGCAGGCGGTCACCCTCGACGATGCGGTAGTAGTCCGAGGCGCGACGGTTGTCGCCCACTGCGTCTGTAGTACGTACTACATCGCGCAGGCGCTCACCCAGGTGCTCGGTCAGCACCACGTACGTGGCAATCGGCAGAAACGCACGGCGCAACTGGCCAAACTCAGGGCCGCCGTAGCCGCCGCAGCAGTACACCACATCGCTGCAGCTGACCGCCCCCTGGGCGGTGACCACCCGATGGTGGCCGGCCTTGCGTTCCACCCGCAGCATTGGCGATTGTTCGTGTATGCGGCCACCGGCCAGCTCGACCAACTCGGCCAGGCCCAGGCAGTAGTTCAGCGGGTGGAAGTGAAAGCCATGGCTATCACGCAGCCCCTGGAAGTAGCGGTCGGTGTTCAGACGGCTGCGCAGCGCCTGGGTATCGAGGTACTCCATGTCGAAATTGAAGTCGCGGGCCATGCGGTCGCGGGTGCGCTGCAGGTTGTCGGCGTCGTCGTAGCGCACCACGCTGAGTTTGCCGGTGGTTGCCGCGCAGCCTGGCAGTTGGTGGCGGGCGATGGTGTCGCGGACGATATCGACCCCCTCCAGCGACAGCCGGAACAGCGCCGCGGCGGTCTGCTTGCCGCAGCGCCGCTCGATCGCCGACAGCCCTTCGGACCAGCCTTGCAGCACGAAGCCGCCATTGCGCCCGGAGGCGCCCCAGGCCACCCGTGCCGCCTCCAGCAACACCACCGAGCGCCCGCGCATCAGCAGCTCGCGGGCCAGGCTAAGGCCTGCCAGGCCGCCACCGATCACGCACACATCGGCGCGGCTTTCACCTGTCAGTGCCGGGCGCAGGGGGGCAGCGCGCATGGTCCCGGTGTAGTAGTTATTGCTGTAGCTGGACATCGGCTGGGTCATCCTTTTGCTGGGAGCTGTACGTTTTGCGGGCATGAGGGTGCCGCACGCCCTTCAAGGGAAGGGCGCTGGCCTGCGGGTCTGGGGGTTACTGCACTTGCGTGAGGTCGGCGCCGTACCACTTCTCGGACAGCTGTTTCAGCGTACCGTCGGCCTTCATGCCCTCGACCGCCTTGGCCAGTTCGGCGTTGAAGGCGTCGTCGCCCTTGTCGGTGGCGATGGCCAGTGGCTCGTAGTAGGCGGGCTTGCCCTGCACGGGGGTGATCGGGTATCCAGCCTTGATCGCACCCATGACGGTTGGCAGTGCCGACAAGGTGGCATCCAGGCGGGTGCCGTTGCCCATGCGCAGGTCGTCCAGCGGGCCCATGCTGTCGCCATAGGTCTGCACTTCGCCTGGCTCTACGCTGTAGCTGAAGGCTGGCACATCCGCTGCGTCGATTTTCAGCCGGCGGTTGATGTAGTCCTCGGAAGTGGTACCGGCCTCGACGCCGATGGTCTTGCCGTTAAGGTCGGCAGTGTTGCTCCCGGCGGCGTCCTTGTGCACGGCGAAGACGTAGGGGGTGTAGTAGTAGATGGCCGGGAAGTCGAGCACCCGGCCACGCTCGGTGGTGGGGGTCATCGAACCGACCGACAGGTCCCAGCGGCTGGCCCAGCGCCCTGCCGTGATGATGCCGTACTCGGGGGTGACGAAGGCCACTTGGGTGCCCAGGCGTTTGCCGATCTCGTTGGCTACATCGATGTCGAAGCCCTTGAGGGTATTGTCCTCGCCAAGGAACGACTGCGGTGGCCAGTTGGCGGCGGTGGCCACGTTCATGACCTTGCTCTGGTGGATGCGGTCAAGGGTGGCACCGGCCCAGGCGGCGCCGGCCATCAGGGTCAGGCTGCCGGCAACGGCGGTGAGTGCGAACAAGCGTGCGACTGGGTTCATTCGGTAAGTCTCCGGGCATGCAATTGTTGTTGTGGTGTTGGCACAGCGGTAGACACAGGCCTCAATGACTGAGGATCTGCGAGAGGAACTCCCTGGCACGTGCGTGGCGCGGGTTGTCGAAAAACGCATTGGGCTGGCCTTGTTCGATCACCTGGCCCTGGTCCATGAAGATGATGCGGTCGGCCACCCGGCGGGCGAAGCCCATTTCGTGGGTAACGCACAGCATGGTGATGCCGTCCTGGGCCAGCTCGCCCATGACGTCGAGCACTTCCTTGACCATTTCCGGGTCCAGCGCCGAGGTGGGTTCGTCGAACAGCATGATGCGTGGTTTCATGCACAGCGCGCGGGCAATGGCCACGCGTTGTTGCTGGCCACCGGAAAGCTGCCCGGGGAACTTGTCGGCCTGGCTGGCGATGCGCACCCGGTCCAGGTACTCCAGCGCCAGGGCACGGGCCTGGGCCTCGCTGAGCTTGCTGACCAGGCGCGGGCCGAGCATCAGGTTTTCCAGTACGGTCAGGTGCGGGAACAGGTTGAACTGCTGGAACACCATACCCACCTGGCGGCGGATAGCCGCCACGCTGGCTGCGTCGCGGTCCAGCGGGTTGCCGGCGATCAGCACCTGGCCTTTCTGGAAGTCTTCGAGCAGGTTCAGGCAGCGGATCAATGTGGATTTGCCCGAACCGGACGGCCCACAGACCACCACGATTTCGCCACTGGCGATCTCCAGGTCTATGCCCTTGAGCACGTGAAACTCGCCGTACCATTTCTGCAGGCCACGAATCGATATGGCGGCCTGGGCGATACCGGGGGTGAAAGGTTGGTTCATCATGGGGCTCCTCGATCAGCGATGGGCGCGGTCGAAACGTTTTTCCAGGCGCGACTGCACGGCTTCGAGCAGGATCGACAGCACCCAGTACAAGACGGCGGCGGTGATCAACATTTCCAGGTGGCGAAACTCCGCACGGCCCTGGGTGCGGGCGAGGAACATCAGCTCCCACACACCGATCACCGACACCAGCGAGCTGTCCTTGAGCATGGAGATGAACTGGTTGCCGGTGGGCGGGATGATCAACCGCATCGACTGCGGCAGGATTACCCGGGTCATGGCCTGGAAGGGGGTCAGGCCGATCGCCCGCGAAGCTTCCCATTGCCCGCGCGGGATGCTGCTGATACCGGCGCGGAAGATTTCCGTCATGTAGGCGCCGTAGCACAGCGACAACGCCAGGATCCCCGCCGGCACGGCACCGACTACATAGCCGAGCTGGGGGATACCAAGGTAGATCAGGTAGATCTGGATCAGCAGCGGCACGCCGCGAAAGAACGAGGTGTAGAAGCTGGCAATGGCGATGGCGAAGCCGTTGGACGACAGCCGTGCGGTTGCGCCCAGCAGCGCCAGGACGAAGGCGATGGCGATCGAGAGGGTGGACACGTAGACGGTGGTGAACACCCCTTGCGTGATCATGAAACCGACCTTGGTGGCGATGAAGCTGTAGGACAGGTCGAAGGTGTCGAAAAACAGCAGAAACAACAGCAACAGTTCGCACCAGACCGTAATCACCTGGGCCCGCAACGGAAAGCGGCCAAGGATGAACACGTTCAATACCAGGGTCACGGCCAGGGTGCCGGCCACGGCGATGTTGCGCATCAGCGGTGCCTGCAGGTCGAGCACGATCGGGCCCATCAGCCGGGCCAGGCTACCGTCGCCCACGCCGTAGAGCAGGGCGAGGGCGAAGATCACGGCGGCGGCCATACCCATGAATGCCGGGTTGTCGGTCGCGCGCGGTTTGACGATATGGTCTCTGTACATGGGGGCGTGCCTCACGGAGCTGGGCTCGTTTGTTGTTGTGGGGTCATTGTAGGGAGGCGAAGCGCAGGCAAGAACCTGGCGAACTGCAATGATTCTGCTGTTTCCAATTACATTTGCTTGGGCATGAGCCTGACAAATGCAACAGGATGCCTGTCAGATTGTTTGCCCTGTTGCAGGGGTGAGTACGGATGTAGGCTTGGCAAGCGGCGTGAATAAGCGCCATACATTCGGTTCACAAGGACAACTGCGATGTCGGACACCCCGCGTAACCCACTGCTCATCGACGGGCCGCTCGGCCAAATCGAGCTGTTGATCGACTACCCCGCTGGCGCACCGAAGGGGCTGGTGCTGGTCAGCCACCCGCAACCGCTGCTGGGCGGCAGCCCACGGCATATCGTGCCGCTGACCTTGGCACGGCAGTTATGTGCAGCCGGCTGGCAAGTGGTGCGGCCGAGCTTTCGTGGGGTGGGGCAGACGCAAGGGGTGCATGACGAAGGCATCGGCGAAGCGCAGGACTGCATTGCGGTTATTCGTCACTTCAGCCGGGAACTGCCAGAGCTGCCGCTGGCCCTGGTCGGGTTTTCCTTTGGTGCCTACGTGTTCGCGCGTGTGGCTTGTGAGCTTGAAGGGCAGCTGCAGGCGGTGGCATTGCTGGGGCTGCCGGTGGGTGATGTGCCGGGCGGGCGTTATTACGAGCCATTGCCGGTGCCTGCGGATTGCCTGTTGCTGCATGGCGAACGGGATGAAATGGCGCCGCTGGCCAACCTGCTGCAATGGGCAGGCCCTGGCCAACGGGCGGTGTCGGTGTATGCCGGTGCCAACCACTTCTTCAAGGGCTGCCTGGGACGCGCAGTGGAGCAGGTGATCGAGCATCTGGCCCTGAAAACTGCCGGTTATCGCTCCAGGTAGTGGGTTTGCGCGGCAAAGTCGATGAACCGTTTGCTGGCGAGCGAAAGGTATTCCCCCGAGCGCCAGCACAAGCGGAAACTCATCTGCTGTGCCGGCCGGAAGGGCACACCGACGATGCCTGGCGTGCGCTGTTGCACCGAGCGCAGCAGGGTGGCCACCCCCATGTTGTCCAATGCGGCCTGCACCACAAGCGAGACGAAGTTGCTCTGCAGCGCCACTTGGTAAGTGATGCCATGCTCGGCAAAGAACGCGTCCAGCAGATGGCGTTGCACGAAGGTGCGGTCGAACACCACCATGTCGGTATTACGCAGGTCTTCGGCGGTGAGGAAAGCCTTGCCGGCATAGG
This sequence comes from Pseudomonas putida, assembly GCA_041071465.1. Classification (NCBI taxonomy): domain Bacteria; kingdom Pseudomonadati; phylum Pseudomonadota; class Gammaproteobacteria; order Pseudomonadales; family Pseudomonadaceae; genus Pseudomonas; species Pseudomonas putida. Next base: position 4,986,541 of record CP163498.1, read on the forward strand.
GGTGATCGGGGTGCATGCACGCCAGCATCTCGTCGCTGCCCAGCAGGATCGATTCCTTGTCCGGCGGCACACGCCGGGACTCCAGCAGTGCGAGGTCGATTTCCCGCTGCTCCAGCCGATGGCCAATGTCTTCGGCACTGCCTTCGAACACGGTCATGGCAATGCCTGGGTACAACTGGCGGAAGGCGTTCATCAAACCGGGCACGTAGTGCAGGCCGAACATCGGCGGAATACCCAGGCGCACTTCGCCGCGCTTCAGGTCGGCCATGTCGCGCAGTTCTTGTCGGGCAACATCCATCTCGCGCAGGGCCGAGGCAATGCGTGGCAGAAATTGCTCGCCTTCTGCCGTGAGGATCACTTTGCGCGTGGTGCGGTTGAACAGGGTGACGCCCAGTTCTTCTTCCAGCCGGGTAACGGCCATGCTCAGCGCTGGCTGGGCGATGTGCAGGTGCTGCGCGGCCTTGGTGAAGCTGCCTTGCCGGACGATTTCGACACAGCAACGCAATGCCTTGAGGTTCATTGAGGGGTGCTACCTTTCATGCGAGCTGCATTCATAACGAACTGTGATGCTAAGCATCATAACAATATATTTATTATTATTAACCAGAGGGCCTACGATGCGCGCCACTGAGACATCCTGCAACATCTCAGTCACGCAGCTTAATAAATCTGCAATCCCACAAAGATTTTGAGGTAGTACCCCAAATGGCCAAGGCCGCCGATGTCGTTGTGCAATGCCTGGAAAACGAAGGTGTCGAGTATGTATTCGGCATTCCTGGTGAGGAAAACCTCGACCTGCTCGAATCCCTGCGCAAGTCGAAGATCAAGCTGGTACTGACCCGTCACGAGCAGTCTGCAGGTTTCATGGCTGCCACCTACGGCCGCCTGACCGGCAAGACCGGCGTCAGCCTGTCGACCCTTGGCCCTGGCGCCACCAACCTGGTCACCGCCAGCGCCTATGCCTACCTGGGCGGCATGCCGATGATGATGATCACCGGGCAGAAGCCGATCAAGAAGTCCAAGCAGGGCCGCTTCCAGATCATTGACGTGTGCGGCATGATGGACCCCATCACCAAGTACACCCACCAGTTCGCCTCGGCCGACAACATCCCGTCGCGCATGCGCGAAGCCTTCCGCCTGGCCGAAGAAGAAAAGCCGGGGGCGGTACACCTGGAGCTGCCGGAAGACATCGCCGCCGAGCAGACTGATGCACTGCCGATCCCGCGCAGCTTGCACCGCCGCCCGCTGGCCGAGCACGTGGCCATCGAAGCAGCCGTCGAGAAACTGCTGAACGCCCGTAACCCGATCCTGGTGATCGGCGCAGGCGCCAACCGCAAGATGACCGCCAAGGTCCTCAAGCAACTGATCGACAAGACCGGCATCCCGTTCATCACCACCCAGATGGGTAAAGGTGTGGTCGACGAGCGCCACCCGCGCTTCCTGGGTAACGCCGCGCTGTCGTCGGGTGACTTCGTTCACCGCGCCGTCGAAGCGGCCGACCTGATCATCAACATCGGCCACGACGTGATCGAGAAGCCGCCATTCTTCATGGTCCGTGGCGGCACCGAGGTCATCCACATCAACTTCCGCTCCGCTGAAGTCGATGCCGTGTACTTCCCGCAGGTTGAAGTGATCGGCGACATTGCCAACGCTGTGTGGCAGATCAGCGAAGCGCTGAACGACACGTCGCACTGGGACTTCACCCGCCTGATGGCCATTCGTGAAGCCAACGAAGCACAGATCGCCGAAGGTGCCGACGATAACCGCTTCCCGGTCTACCCGCAGCGCCTGGTGGCCGACATCCGTCGTGTACTGCCGTCCGAAGGCATCGTTGCCCTGGACAACGGCATCTACAAGATCTGGTTCGCCCGTAACTACAAGGCGCACAAGCCCAACACCGTGCTGCTGGACAACGCCCTGGCGACCATGGGCGCCGGCTTGCCATCGGCGATGGCCGCGCACCTGGTGCACCCGGACCGCCCGGTAATTTCGGTGTGCGGTGACGGTGGCTTCATGATGAACAGCCAGGAGCTGGAAACTGCGGTACGTCTGGGCATGCACATCACCGTGGTGATCCTGCGTGACGACGGCTATGGCATGATCCGCTGGAAGCAGGCCAACATGGGCTTCACCGATTTCGGCCTGGACTACGGCAACCCGGACTTCGTCAAATACGCCGAAGCCTATGGTGCCAATGGCCACCGCGTGGAAAGCGCCGAAGGCCTGCTGCCGCTGCTGGAACACTGCATCAAGACCCCAGGCGTGCACGTGATCGACTGCCCGGTCGACTACAGCGAGAACGACCGCATCCTCAACAGCGAGTTGCGTGAGCGCGCGCTGGCGGTATAACGCCTGACAGGGCTGGCGCCACTTCATGGCTGGCGCCGTGCCCTTGTTGTAACAGCCTTGTGCTGCGAAGAGGCCCGTATAGCCGACACATCACTGTCAGCCGTACGGGCCTTTTCGCAGCACGAGGCTGCTACAACCATTCAGCCCAGATCGAGCAACCGTTTCACGCTGGCCAGAATGGCATTGGCGTCATAGGGCTTGCGTGTGACGGGCACGTGCTGCAGGTGCTCGGGAATGCTGATGCTGTCGCCATAGCCGGTGGCGAACAGGAACGGAATCTGCCGACGCACCAGTTCATCGGCCACAGAAATGGATGTGCCAGTGCCCAGGTTGACATCCAATATCGCGGCATCCGGTGTGCGACTGGCAATCAAGCGCAAGGCTTCATCTTCGGAGCTGGCGGTGATCACGTCCTTGATCTGCGCATCGTTGAGAATCTGTTCCAGGCCAATCGCGATCACCAGCTGGTCTTCGAGGATCAGCACACTCAGCCCTGTTTGCGCTGCGAAGATATCCTTGGCACGTGCGATGGGCGCAGCCAGGCTCGCGGGTTCGGCAGCCTCGGCCACGGAAAGGTGCATTGCAGGAATCTTGAACAACCCTTGCAGGCCTTCGGCGTGATACTCCACCGCGCTCGTGCCGCCAAGGTCGAACGGGATACTGCGGTCGATCAGCACCGAGCCAAAGCCATTGCGGGTAGGTGGCCGAACCGTTGGCCCGCCGCTTTCACGCCAACTGATGGCGCAGGCGTTGGTAGCGTCGATGGCCCAGCTCACTGCAAGCTTGCCGCCAGCCCGCGACAGCGCGCCGTATTTGGCGGCATTGGTTGCCAGCTCGTGCAGCACCAAAGCCATGACCGAATAGGCGCGGGCATCAAGGGTAACATTCGGGCCCTGCAGCTCGATCACCCCAGCGGCGGTGCGGTAGGGTGAAAGCTCTGCCTCCAGCAGCTTGGCCAGTCGCCCGCCACCATCACCACGTACCACTTGATCGTGAGCGAGAGACAACGCCTGGATGCGCCCCTTCAGTGTCGCCACGTAGTCCTGCAGTGTCTGGCTTTCCGAGGTCGGGTGGGCAACCAGAGCGCCGATCAACGACAGAATGTTCTTGACCCGATGATTGAGTTCTTCGTTGAGGATGCGCTGGCGCACTTCCGCCTTCGTGCGCTCGCTGGCCAGTAGTTCGCTGTTGTACAGCACCACTTCGACGATGGCGGTACGGATGGAGTCGCCAAACTGGCGGTCCTGTTCGGTCCAGGGCAGCGACTGCTGGTGAACGGTTTCTTTCCAGATGGCAAAGCTTTTGCGGGGTGTCAGGCGGTCGCCCAGCAAGCCGCTGTCGTAGGTCTTGTTCGGGTCCCCGGCCCAGTCGAGCGTCTCGACCACCTCCTTGCGGAAGAAGATCAGGTAATCCCTCGGCTGCTGCGACATCGGGATGATCAGGACGCCCGATACTTCGGTAAAGTATGCCTGGGCTGAAGGTAATACCATCGACAGACGGTTGGACGCCCAGGTCCGGCCTTCGCTGACCATGTCTGCCAGGCGCAGCAAATCGGGGACGGCCGTTTTAGGCGGCACCAGGCCGACGGTTGACCAGCGGCCTTGTAGCGACATGCCGATGCCATCGCAGGGGATCAGCGACATCAACCGTGGCAGGCGTGCGTGGAAGAACGAATCGATGTCAGCGGTCTGGTTGGCGTCGCGCAGCATGCTGTCCAGCGCTTTGTGAACCTGCACGGCAGCTTCGAGCTTCTGCCGGCTGCGCAAGGTCTCGATGTGCAGGGAGAAGAACTCGCCGAACATCTCTGCGGCTACCCGCTGCCCCATGGCCAGGGTGCGGGGTGCATAGTGGTGGCAGGCGATCATCCCCCACAGTTCGCCGTTGACGATCACCGATATCGACATCGAGGCGCCCACGCCCATGTTGCACAGGTACTCGCAATGGATCGGCGACACGCTGCGCAGGTGCGCGTAGGACAGGTCGAGCGGTTCGCCTGACGGATCGAGGACAGGCTCGATGGCCACCGTTTTGAACTGGGCGTCGGAAATGACCCGGATCGGGTTGCGCAGATAAAGCGCACGGGCCTGCTGCGGGATGTCGGACGCGGGAAAGTACTGGCCCATGAAGCTTTCGAGGTCGCTGCGCCTGGCCTCTGCGACCACCTTGCCGGCACCGTCGGTGCCTAGCTGGTAGATCATCACCCGGTCATAGCCAAGCACTGCTCGGACAAAGCGGGCGGCGTCGCGGAACAATTTGCTGGTTTGTTCGATTTCGCGCAGCTGGGCAATCAGGGTTCGCGCCAGCTCAATAGGCTCGGCGATGCTGGCGCCGGCCGGTTCGAACTCCAGGATCGCAGTGCCTTTGAACAGGTGGGCGGCGACATCGAAAGCCTGGCCGTTAGGCAGCCTAACGCTGAAGCTGAGTGCAGGGCGCGAGGCTTCGCGAGTACGGGCCAACGCGTTGCGCAAGGTGTGGGCTACCTCGTCCCCTAGCACCGCTTGCAGCTTCTGGCCGTTGATATCGCCTGTTATGCCAAGCACATCCGGGGCGTTGACTGAATGGCGCAGGACCACGGTCGCCGATGCATCACAGGCCAGCAGGCAGCCGTGGGGTTGGATGCTGCCGGGCGTCTGGATGGGCTCGCGGTCGCAGTTGGTCAGGTTTACTTGGGGGTTGAAGGTCATTGGCCGGTGCCTGTGGCTAAAGGGGAGGCAGCCAGCACGGCCTCCATCGTCCGTCAGACTAGCAGGCATTGCCGCATTTGGGCACGGCAGGTGAAAGCGCGCTTGCAAGCAAGGCCGAGAGGTTTGCATGCTCCGGCCCCTTACCTGTTACGTGATTCACTACGCTTCTTCGAAATGCATCTCGGGTGGCTGCTTGCTGAAACCGCGGGTAATTGCGGTCAGGTAAAGCATGCCCAGGCACAACCATCCCAGCCCCAGGTAGATTGCCAGGTGATCCAGGCTTGCCATCAGCCACACGTTGGACACCAAGCCCACCAGTGGGAATGCCAGGTATAGAAGTACGGCTGTGCCGCCGCGTTGCCCCATGGCCAGCCAGTAATGGAAGATGACCGCCAGGTTGACCAGGCTGAAGGCCAGGAAGGCGCCGAAGTTGATGAACGAAGTGGACGTGGTCACATCCATGCGCAAGGCGAGCAGGGCGACGACCCCGCACAGGATGATACTGGGCACTGGTGTGCTGAAGCGCTCGCTCAGCTTGCCAAAGAACGACTTGGGCAACACACCGTCACGGCCCATTGCATACAGCAGCCGGGAGGCGCTGGCTTGAGCCGACAGGCCAGAGGTGAACTGGCCAACGATCAGCCCCAGCAGGAAAACGCTCACGAACAGGTCGCCGCCGATGTTCTGGGCGATTTCATAGGCTGCCGCATCTGCGTTGATGAAGTCGGTAGACGGGTGGGCCAGCTGCACGAAGTAGCTGCAGGCGATGAACAGACCGCCGCCAATCAGGGTGATCAGCAGGATGGCCCTTGGGATGTTCTTGCGTGGCTCCTTGGTCTCTTCAGTCAGGGTACTGACGGCATCGAAGCCGAGGAAGGAGTAACAGGCGATCGCGGCACCGCTCATGATCAGCGGCAACTGGGCACCTTCCTTGTAGAAGGGCTCGAGGGTCCATAGCGGTACCGTGGGATCACCCCACACGTAGTGCACGGCGAGGGCGACAAACGCCGCCAGCACCAGAAGCTGAATGAGCATCAGCAGGCCGTTTACGGTTTTCGCCAGGCGCAGGCCAATCACATTGATGGTGGTGGTCACAGCGATGAACGCCAGAACCCAGATGGCCTGCGGCACACTGGGGAAAGCCGAGTGCAGGTAGGCGGCACCAATCAGCCAGATCGCCATGGGCAGGAACAGGTAGTCGAGCAGCACCGCCCAACCGGTGATGAAGCCCAGTTGCGGGCTGATCGACTTGCGTACGTAGGTATAGGCGGACCCGGCAACCGGGAAGGCGCGCGCCATGTTGCCATAGCTCAAGGCGGTGAACAGCATGGCGATGGCGGCCGCAAGGTAGGCTGCGGGCACCATCCCTGCGGTGGTATCCGCCAGAATGCCAAAGGTACCAAGGACGATGATCGGGGTCATGTAGGCGATGCCGAAAAGCACCACCGAACCCAGCGAAAGTGTTCGCTTGAGTGTGGCCATTACTGCTTGCTCCAGCTTGTGATTGTTATTCAGAGTCGAACGTGCTGCCGTCCTTGGCGGCCTTGCTTGCCCGTGAGGGGGCTTGAATGGCGGAGTATCAGGAGGGGATGATCAATTCGCGCAGGCCGTTTTCATGCTCGAGCAGTTCACCTGGCAGGCGAATACGGCGCTGGGCGATGTAGCTGTAGTCGCGCCGTGCTTGTTGCAGTTGCTCCATGGCCAGCTCGACGGTCATGCGGCACTCGCCACGGCCCGCTTCGCATAGCAACTGGCCGTAGGGGTCGACCACGGCACTGCCACCGGCAAAGACCAGGCCGCCATCACCGTCACCGACCCGGTTGACCATGACCGCGAAGGCCTGGTTTTCCATGGCACGCGCGCTGATGGCGGTTTTGTGAGTTGGGCCATACGGGTCCATGTTGCCGTTGGTGACGATGATCAGCTCGGCGCCGAGCTGGCCCAGGGCGCGGGCGGATTCGGGGAATTCGATGTCGAAGCAGATCAGCAAACCGACACGCACGCCTTTGAACAGGGTGGTGGCATAGCGATCCCCTGGGGTGAACACGCCGGAGTCTGATGCCCACAGGTGGGTCTTGCGGTAGCTGAGGGCGACGCCCTCCGGCGTGACCAGCACGGTGGTGTTGTAGAAGTTGCCGTCGACGGCGGCTTCGGCCATGCCCACCACTACAGCAACATCCCGCGCACAGGCTGCCTGCTGAATGGCCGTGATGCTCGGGCCATCGAGCGCTTCGGCGACCTGGCCAATGTTGTCTTCGGTAGGGAAGCCTGTCAGCTGGGTTTCGGGAAACACCAGCAGGTCGGTACCTGCGTGGCAGTTGTTGATTGCCTCGATGGTACGCTGCAAATTGTGTGCGGTGTCGCCATCGCGACCGGCCAGTTGCACAAGTTCGACCTTCATGTGGATTCCTCGACTGTCTGCTTCAACCACCATGCGCAAGCGGCATGGGGCGTAAAAAACGACCCCGGTAAAGGTTCGGTCAGCGTAAGCTAGCCCGGATTATGGGGTGGTGATCACGCTTGGGGTATTACGCCCACGTGGTAACCCTGCAGGGGTAGAGGATGAATTTTACGCTGCACGACATTGCCTGGCACCGAGCGGTGGGCCAACTGATCGAAACGCTCGATAAAGCGCATTTCTGGCCTGCCCTGGTGCGGCTGTTGAACGAATACGTGCCCTGCGACAGTTGGGTCGCGCTGCTGTTTTCGGCGGGGCAACCGCAGGTGTTTGCCGAATGCCCCAGCGAGGACGGCAACCCTGATCCGCTGTTCCAGGATTACTTGAACGGCCTGTACCTGCTGGACCCCTTCTATGTGGCCAGCCGCGAAGCTGCGGCATCTGGCCTGGTGCGGCTGGCGGACGTCGCCCCCGAGTGCTTCGAGCAGACCGATTACTACCAGCGCTACTTTCGCCTCAACGTGGTAGCGGATGAAATTCAGTTCAACGTGCAACTGGATGCGCAACGTACGCTTTGCCTTTCACTTGGCTGCAAACGCCGTTTCACCCTTGAACAGGTCACCCTGCTGGAACTGTTGCGGCCTTGGGTGTCTGGCCTGATGCGCCAGCGCATGGCTTTCGAGCGAGAGTTGTTGGAGGCGGCCACCAAGCCTGCGCCGCACTGGCAAAGCCGCATGGAGGAAAAGGTCGAGCAGATGCAGTCGCCGCTGACCGGACGTGAGCTGGAAGTGGGCCGGCTGATGCTCAGCGGCTGTTCGAGCAAGGAGATTGCGCGCAAGCTGGAAATCTCTGTCGAAACCGTAAAGGTGCACCGCAAGCATATGTACAGCAAGCTGGGGATCAAGTCGCAATCGGAGTTGTTTTCGCTGTTTCTTCAGGCCCAGCTGGGTTGACTCAAGGTGATGTAGGCTCCGCGCGTTCATCGGTGAACCCCAGCTCACGGATGAACATCGAAAACAGTTCCGGGTGGGATGAGATGTTCAGCTTCGCGTACAGGTGGCGCCGGTGCACCTTGATGGTCTCCGGCGAGATCCCCAGCCGTTGCGCCATCGCCTTCGACGAGTAGCCGCGCAGTATCAGGCGGGCAATTTCCAGCTCGCGCTCGGACAACAGGCCTTGGGCAAACCTGGCCAAGGCATCGCCAACCGGTGGCCGCACGGGCACCGAGATGTCGCTACGCGCCCAGTGCTGCTGAAGCAGGGCCAGCACCCAGGCACTGACCAGGTTGAACTTGCCCAGTTCCGTTGCATCGAAAGCGCGGCGCATGCCCAGCGACAGTGACAACACCCCGTCCGGCAACTGCAACAGAAACTGGATTTCGTCCACCAGCACATGGTCCTGGAAGTAGTTCTGGTAATAGTCCGTTTGCCAGAAATGGTCCGGGGCCACTTCTTCCAGGTGGTAGCAACCACTGGCCAAGCCTTCGCGGGCGGCCTGGTAGAAAGGGTCCAGCAGGTACAGGCCGTCCAGGTACAGCTCACCTGCGGCCGGCGCTGGCGCGGCGTCGTATTCCTCAAGCACCTGGGGCGCGCCATGGGCCGCGAAGTGAATCGCCAGTGCGTTGTCGAACGGCACCCAGTGGCGTAGCACCAGGATCAGCTGGCGCCAGAAGCGCGGGCTGCCAATCTGCTCGATCGCTCTGGCCAACGCGGTATGAGCGGCAACTTCATGAAAGAGAATGTCCACGACGGCGTCCTTGAAAGCGGTAGGGCATTGGCGCTCGCTTTGCCACAGCTGTCAACCGGGGGTACCCCTTAGTGGGAATTGTCCGACTGGGCGCTGGCGCATAGATTTCATCCCCATCAAGCGGGCCGTCGAGCTCGCCATGTTTCGTTTCCTGGTTCTGCCTCCTGACACTAACAACAACGTGAGGATGAACAAATGACGTCCTGTAGTGCACCCCTCTCGAAACTGAAACCGACGCTGAGCGTCGCTGATGTCGTCGCCATCACCGTATCTTCGGTCACCCCCGCCAGCTCGGTCTTCGTCATCGCGCCATTTGCCATCGCCCAGGCAGGTACCGGGGTGATCTGGGCCTTCATGCTCGGTGGCGTGCTGGCGCTGATGTTTGCACTTTGCTATGCCGAACTGGGGCGCGCCCACAGTGCTGCCGGGGGAGAGTACGTGTTTGCCAAACGGGTATTTGGCGGCATGGCCGGTTACGCCACCTTTCTTACCGTGCTGGCGATGCTGGTGTTCATTCCACCGGTACTGGCAACCGGGGCTGCCACGTACTTGAATGCGGCGCTGGGCTCCCAGCTTGATGGGCAGGCGGTGGCCCTGGTGATTGTCGCCCTGGGGTATCTGCTGGGTATCCTCAATATAAAGTTGAACGCATGGGTTACCGGCATCTGCCTGTTGCTTGAGGTAGCGGCGCTGATGGTGATCGTGGTGCTGGGCTTCGGCCATGCCCAGCAACCGCTCACCAGCCTGGTCAGCCCACTGGTGCTCGATAACGGGATACTGCATGCGGCACCCTGGGCGCTGGTGATTGGTGCGGTCGGCACGGCGTTGTTTTCCTTCAATGGTTTTGGCGGCGCAGTGTTGCTGGCAGAAGACATGAAGTGCGGCGGGCGTGGCATCCCCAAGGCGGTGCTGTGGTCACTGGTGCTGGTGGTGGCCATCGAAGTGATCCCGCTGCTGGCACTGCTGATCGGCGCGCCCTCGCTGGAGGCGATGCTGGCCAGCCCGGACCCGATTGGCTACCTGCTGACGGCGCATGGCAACGAAACGCTGTCGCGCCTGGTGAGTGGCGGGATTTTCCTGTCGGTGTTCAACGCCATCATCGCCCTGGTGATCCAGAGTGGGCGGGTGATCTACAGCAGCGGGCGGGATGCGTTGTGGATGCCGGCCCTGAACCGTACATTCACCCGCATTCATCCCAAGTGGGAGTCGCCGTGGTTGGCCACGCTGTTCCTTGCCGTGCCTTCCACGGCCCTGACCTTCAGCTCCAACCTGGCAGAACTCACGTCTTTCACCGTACTGCTGATCCTCTGTGTGTACCTGGTCGTGGGGTTGTGCGCACTGTTCAGCCGGGTACTGCGCCGTGATCGCGAGCACCCGTACCGTATGCCGCTGTGGCCGTTGCCGGCACTGGCTGCCGTGACCGGTGCCGGTTACCTGCTGACGACCCTGCTGAGTGCGGCTTCGGCCCGGGACATCTTCATCATTGTCGGGCTTCTGCTTACCTCCATGTTGCTGTATGGCACATATGGCAGGTTGAGCCCGGCGTTTCAGAAACTTTGAGCGAGAGACATGATGCGAGCACGCGACTTCGGTATCACGCTGGGCCTTGGTCAACCAGGCCCGTACAACGCAATCACCGATGTACCGGGTGTACGGGTTGGCCACGCCACCCTGAACACGACCCATGACGGAAAACCTGTGCGTACCGGTGTCAGTGTCATCGAGCCCCGCGAAGGCCCGGCGCGCCATCAGCCTTGTTTTGCCGGCTGCCATGTATTGAACGGCAATGGCGATGCCACAGGCCTGGAGTGGATTCGTGAAGCGGGCCTGTTGACGACCGCCATTGCCACCACCAACACGCACAGCGTTGGGGTGGTGCGCGACGCGCTGATCGCCCACGAGCATGCGACCCTGGCGGACGCATCGACCTACTGGTGCATGCCGGTGGTGATGGAGACCTACGACGGCGTGTTGAACGACATCTGGGGCCAGCATGTCAACGCGGACCTGGTTCAGCAAGCGCTGGGGGCAGCATGCAGCGGGCCGGTGGCCGAGGGTGCCGTAGGCGGCGGCACCGGGATGATCTGCCATGAGTTCAAAGGCGGGATTGGTACGGCGTCACGGGTGTTGCTGGCAGAGCAGGGTGGCTGGACGGTGGGCGCCTTCGTTCAGGCCAATCATGGCCAGCGTCGGGAGCTGCGGGTGGATGGCTATCCCGTGGGCCGGGTGTTGCTTGGCCTCCCTTCGCCATTTGACCAGCAGGACACCCCTGGCATGGGCTCGATCGTGGTGGTATTGGCCACCGATGCACCGTTGCTGCCACATCAATGTCAACGCCTGGCGCAACGTGCTGCGCTGGGCATTGCCCGCACCGGGGGCGGCACCGATGACTCCAGTGGCGACATCTTCCTGGCCTTCTCGACGGGGAACACCGGGCTGGCGCCTGCCGATTACAACCGCCGCGATCTGCCGGTGACCGCGCAAGTGGCGATGGTCAACAACGACCATATTTCGCCGCTGTTCGCCGCGGCGGCCGAGGCCGTGGAGGAAGCCATTGTCAACGCGATCCTGGCAGGCAGGTCGATGCTGGCAGGAGATGGGCGAGAGGTGCCTGGCCTTGAGGGGGCACGCTTACTGATGGCCCTCGAACAAGTGGGCTGGCAGGCTCAAGGTTGATATTTGGGGAAGTGCGTATACCTGGGGAGTACAGATGTTCTCCTTTCGATAATTGCTTGTATGCAGGCGGTGATCGGTGGTCTCATCCCGCGCCTGAGCCAACAGGTATTGAAAGATGAACCGCCCGCTATTTGTTTCCATCGATGGCCCCAAGGGCACCGGCAAGACCACGCTGCTGGAAGCCGTTACCCAGGCCCTGAGGGTGGAAGGAAAAAAGGTGATTCGTCTTTGCGAAAGAAACAACGACCCCTACCGGCGCGAAACCATGGCCCTGGTCAACCAGCTCGCCAGAAGCCCTTGCCAGGACCTGGAGTTCAGGGTGTGCGAACGCTTTGCTGAAAGCCGTGCGTGGATTTCCCGACATGTACTGCCTAGGCAGCCAGCTGACAGCATCATCCTGATTGATCGCTGGTACCCCTCTGACGCTGCGTTCCGCCGCACTGTGCCGTTTGACCATATCTTGCGCCTGAACCTTGAACGAAGCGTGCAAGTGCCAGATTTGCATGTCGGGGTTGTCACCGCCCCAGAAACTTCATGGGCAAGGGCTGCGGCCCGCACGCGCGGGCTGGGCAGCACGGTGATCCACAACCTGGATGAGCAGGTGGCCTGTACCGAGGCGTTCGAGCGGGCGGTTGCAGCGCACGGCTGGGTGCTGTGCCGCAATGAAGGGACGATCGAGGCGGCCACACGGCAACTGGTTGGCGAGATTGATCGAGTACTGCGAATGAAATGGACTCAAGCCTCGACCGATGAGTGATGGCCTGTGATCAGCCATTGCCCATCAATGCGTTCAAAGGTGAACAAAAACCTTGCCGGCACCACGTGCTGCTCACCGCCATTGCGGTAGACGAAGGTGTAGAGCCCGCCGACCACCACGGTGCCGAGCTTGCGGCTGACGCGCTTCTTGAACACCTGAACGTCACACACCAGCCCATCATTGGCCAGGAAGTTGTCGAAGTAGTTGCGTCGGCTGTCATCACAATCGCGCACCTGGTTGGACAAGGTCGGCACCAGAATGGCGTCTGGCGCATACAGTGCCAGCACCTGGTCCACGTCACGCGTGGCTACCGTTGCAGCCCACCGATAAAGCGCCGCCTTGGCACCCGCCAGGCAGGCCAGTTCGGTGTCGGCATAGGGTTCAATGTTCTGGGCTGCGGTAGGCGTAGCGCTCATGGGGGCTTGCTCACATAAGGTTCAAAAGGGATGGGTGGCATGTTCATGCCGGGATGAGATAATGTGTTATAACATAACATTATCGAGACAAGTTTCAGATCATGTCCCTCAAGTGCGAACACCTCGTGGTGGGCAGGAACCAAAAGGAAGCTCCTGCATGAGCCGAATCCTTGTCAGGAATGCCCGCTTGGTGAACGAAGGCAAGGTTTTCGATGCAGACGTCCGGGTTACCTGCGCACGCATCGAGAAAATCGCCAGCAGCATCTGGGGTTGCCGCTGGTGCTGCATACACTTTCGGCGTTGTGTTGAACGAACACTGTCAAGGGTTGCCTCTGGCATTCAATGCACAGCGGCACTGACCCTTTTGAACCTGACGCAAGAGTGATAGCGATGAACGAACAAGAGCTGCTTCGCATGCCTGCACAGGCCTACATGGATGCCTCGCAGCAGGCATTCTTCCGTGACCTGCTGCTGTCGCAGCGCACAGTGTTACAAGCGCGAATCTCCAGCGAGTTCGAACTCATGCGCACATTCGAGCCAAGCAGTGACCCTTCCGACCTGGGCACTGTGGAGGAGCAACGGCAATGGCAGTTGCGCCTGCTCGAGCGGGAAAAGAAGCTGCTGGACAAGATCGACGAAGCCCTGCAGCGCCTTGCTGGGGCGAATACGGGTGGTGCAAGGACACTGGCGAGCCCATCGGCCTGAAACGCTTGCTGCTGCGGCCAACAGCGACGCTGAGCATTGAGGCCAAGGAGCGGCAAGAGCGCAGGGAGCGGCACATACGCGATGACTGAGGCGCTCAGCCTGATCTAAGTGTTCAACGGTAACCTCGCACTCGGATACCCCTTTGGAACCTGAGGAGGTTACTCGATGAATGCGCCGAGCAGCACTTGGCTCAACAAAGTACCGGAAGTGACGCTGTCCTTCTGGATCATCAAGATCATGTCCACCACGGTGGGCGAAACATTCGCCGACTTTCTCGCCGTCGACGTAGGCTGGGGGCTGGCCATCACCAGTGCGGTGATGGCCGTGCTGCTGGCGGGTGCGTTGGCCTTGCAGTTGCGCAAGCGCCACTGTGAACCCTGGATTTACTGGCTGTGCGTGGTGCTGGTGAGCATTCTGGGCACCCAGATCACCGACATCCTGACCGACGAGCTGGACATCAGCCTTTACGCCAGCACAGCGTTTTTCTCGGTGTTGCTGGCTGCCAACTTTGCGATCTGGTACGTGCTGGAGCGCAACCTGTCGATACGCGAGATCGTTACCGCAAGGCGCGAGCTTTTCTATTGGACCACCGTGCTTTGTACTTTCGCGCTAGGCACTGCTGGCGGTGACCTGGCTACCGAAGCGTTGGGGCTTGGCTTTGATATCGGCGTGGTGATCTTTGCCGTATTGATCGCCGTTTGCGTGCTCGCCTGGCGACTGGGCGCCAGTACGGTGCTGGTGTTCTGGGTGGCTTACATTCTGACTCGACCACTTGGTGCTTCCCTGGGCGACCTGCTGACTCAATCGCACGCATATGGCGGCCTCGGCATGGGGGCCACCTGGACCAGTGCACTGTTTCTTTGCGTCATCTTCATCCTGGTCGGCGTTGCCCAGTTCAGCGCCGAACAGTCCAAACGACTCGCCCGTTGATCAAAAAGGTAGTTACCCATGATTTCGCATCGTTTACGCATAGCGACGTTGGCAATCGCCTGCACGTTTGGCGTGCTGCTAACCCAAGGTTGTTCCAAACCGGATCAACAACAAACACAGCAGGCACCTGCGGGCGCCCAAGCAGCGACCAAGCTGGGCGACCTCAGCCCATTCCGGGCCATTGCCGAGGATGTGGCGGCCAAGGTCGATGCCCAGGACTTGCCGGCTGCCAAGGCCCGCATCAAAGACCTGGAAAAAAGCTGGGACGACGCCGAGGCCGGGATCAAGCCACGCGCGGCCAGCGACTGGCATGTACTGGACAAGGCTATCGATCGGGCACTCGATGCACTGCGTGCAGGCCAGCCGCAGCAGGATGACTGCAAAGCGGCAATGGATGCCCTGTTGAAAGCTTTCGACAACCTGCAAAGGCCACGACAAGGTTGAAGCGAGGAACAATCAGTCACCGTGCACTCGGCTATTGTTCCATCACGTGCTCATTTTGGGGAAGGCAATGCGGGTGTTACTGGTCGAAGATGACTGCATGATTGCCCAGGCACTGCAGGACGCGCTGGCAACAGCGGGTTACGCGGTGGACTGGGTAGCCGATGGCCCGACCGCAGAGGCGGCCTTGCGCACGCAGGCCTACGACCAGGTGCTGCTCGACCTGGGGTTGCCCGGACAAGATGGGCTGCAATTGCTGCAACAGCTGCGTGCCGCCGACAACCCCGTTCCCCTGCTGATCATTACCGCGCGCGCGGAGCTTGATGACCGCGTGCGCGGGCTGGATGGCGGGGCGGATGATTTCTTGCAAAAGCCCTTTGAAATGGCCGAATTGCTTGCCAGGATGCGCGCCGTCATGCGGCGCAAAGGCGGGCGCGCGACCCCTGAACTGGGCAACGGCACGGTCAGCCTGGACCTTGTCAGCAAATGCGCCAGGGTGATGGCTCAGCCGCCTGTTCAGCTTTCCAACCGAGAGTTCGCCTTGCTTCAGGCATTACTGATCCGCCCGGGGGCGATCTTGTCGCGGGCCGAACTGGAGGACCGGCTTTACGGGTGGGGGAACGAGGTCGAAAGCAACGCGGTGGAGTTTCTCATCCATGCCTTGCGCCGCAAGCTGGGCAAGGATGTGATTCGCAATATCAGGGGGTTGGGATGGATGGTCTCAAAAGGCGCCTGAACCAGTCCCTGCAGCTCCGCCTGTCGCTAGGGTTGTCCCTGGCGATACTACTGGTTGCGACAATGAGTGGGGTATTCAGCTACCTCTCGGCCTTCGATGAGGCGCTTGAGCTGCAGGACAACAGCCTGCGCCAGGTTGCGGCGTTGTACATGCGCCAAGGTTTGGCATTTCATTACCCAGCCAACGAGCATTCTGTCCCAGGCGACGATGAAGAAACCCGCATCGTCATCCAGTATCTGGCTGATGGACAGGCCGTCAGCCATGCTGATGACAGCTTGTTGCCGTTGCCCATTCCGGGCGCCGTGGCCAATGGCTTGTCTACCATAAATGTCGGAAACGAACCTTTCCGTGTGCTGGTGAACACCGATTCTTCCGGCAAGCGTTTTGCCGTTGCGCAGGAAATTGACAGCCGCAATCGCGATGCCCGCGATAGCGCATGGCGTGCATTGCTGCCATTCGCCATCCTCTTTGCCATTTTGCTGGTGGTGGTGGCCAACCTGATTCGCGAGCTGTTCAGGCCTGTCGCGAGTTTGGCGGCAATGCTCGACCGCCGTGATGATCAGGACCTGCGGCCGATTGATGAGCGTATGCTGGCTATCGAAATACGCCCTTTCATCCAGGCAATCAACCGGCTGCTGGCGCGTGTTGCCCGCACCCTGGAGAGCCAGAAGCGCTTTGTCGCCGATGCAGCCCATGAACTGCGCACCCCCCTTACAGCCCTTTCACTGCAGGTGGAAGGCCTTGAACCCGAAGCAATGACGGCCCGCGCCCAGGCCCAAGTGGCCCAACTGCGGCTCGGTATCGCCAGAAGCCGCAAGCTCATCGAGCAACTGTTGGCATTGGCGAGCGCCCAGCTCGGCGCGCTGCCGACACCTGCGGTATCCCTGCATGAAGTCTGCCGTCGGGTGCTGGAAGATCTGATGCCCTTGGCCGAGCAGAAGCAGCTCGACATTGGCCTGGAAGGTGACGATGCACGCTTGCCCATACGCGAAGTCGAGTTGAGGACCGTGATCAGCAACCTGGTCGAGAACGCCATTCGCCATGCCCCTGTGGCGGGCCATGTCGACCTGCGTGTGGAGCAGGGCGTCGGCCAAGTCACGCTCAGTGTCAGCGACGATGGCCCGGGCATTGACCCGCAAGAGTGGGAGCGCGTGTTCGACCCGTTCTATCGCGGCACTGGCTCGGTGGGGGAAGGCTCCGGCCTGGGGCTGTCGATTGTACGGACCATTGTTCAGCGTTGCGCAGGCGAGGTGGACGTGGGGTACACCGATGCGGCGCGCCGCCAGGGCTGGCGGGTATGTTTGCGTTGGGTGACAAACAGCGGTTGACGATCCGTCAGGGTGTCAGGCGCCCTGACGGTCGATATCCCGGCGCAGGACCACCGAAGTGGTAATGTCATCCACTGATTCGTGACGTGCCACATTGTCGCGTACCTGGTTGAGGTCGTCGATTGTCCGTGTCTCCACTTCAACCACCAGGTCAAGCTGGCCGCTCACCGATGAAACCCGCCGCACGCGCGCGTCCGTTGCCAGCTGGTCGAGCAGCCCCATGGCAGGTGTGCGCTGCAACGTCACCAGCAAGATCGCCCTTATCACGTTGGCGTCTATTTCGCCGATGTCCGCCCGATAGCCACGGATGATCCCGCTGCGCTCAAGGTTGGCGACGCGCTCGGTAGTGGCGCTTCTGGAAAGGCCTATGCGGCCGGCCAACGCCTTCAGCGCAATACGCGCATCTTTCGAAAGTACTTCAAGAATCTCACGATCTTTTGCGTCCAGGTCACGCATTGCACCACCCAATAAGCTCGCCGTCTTTATGCCGGCCGGAACCGGCATAATGCCTGTCGATCCCGACCGTATGCAGGGTGTCGGTTTCGGTGGTGCATGACAAGCTATTGAAAAAACAATTTGCTCGCTCGGAACGTGATGATATGACAGACCTTTCCCACCCGGCACCTCGGTTTTCGGCAAGCGATGCAGAGGGCCTTGCAAAAGATTTCTTCAATGTCACCGGCATTGCAACGCCCCTGGACGGGGAGCGTGATTGCAACTACCGGCTGAAGACGGGCATGGATGCAGGCTGGATCCTGAAAATCGTCAATGCCAGCGAGCCCAGGGTAGAAAGCGAGTTTCAAACCGCGCTGCTCGATCACCTGGCCGTGCATGGCGCGCACTTGGGCGTGCCTCACCTGCGGGCCAGCGTGGCGGGCGATTACCTACCGACGGTGACCAGCGCCACAGGTGAACAGCACGCGGTGCGCCTGGTCAGCTGGTTGGCCGGCACGCCGCTCGCCGAGGCCAGGCGCTCCTTTGCGCTGATGAGAAACTTCGGCCAGGCACTCGGTGAGCTTGACCGCGCCCTGCAGGGCTTCATGCACCCGGGCGCCGTTCGTGAACTGGACTGGGACCTGTGCCATGCGGCGCGCGCTCGATCACGCCTGCACTGCATCAAGAGCCCCGAGCGGCGGGCCATTGCCGAACGTTTCATCACCCAGTTCGAGCAGACTGTCCAGCCCAGGCTGGCTTCACTTCGCGCCCAGGTGATCCACAACGACGCCAACGACTGGAACATTCTGGTCGATGCCGAATCCACCAGCAACGTAACTGGCTTCATCGACTTTGGCGACGCAGTGCATAGCGTGCTGATTGCCGAAGTCGCGATCGCCAGCGCTTACGCCATTCTCGACATGGACGACCCGATCGGCGCTGCTGCTGCGCTGGTGGCCGGCTTCCATGAAAAGTACCCGCTGCAAGCGCAAGAGCTTGATGTGCTGTTCAACCTGATTGCCATGCGCCTGGTCATCAGCGTGACGTTTTCTGCTTCGCGGCACGATCAGGCAGGCGACAATCCCTACCTGGCGATCAGTGAAGCACCTGCCTGGCGCCTGCTGGAACAGCTTGATGCGATGAACCCACGGCTGGCCACCGGCATCCTGCGCAAGGCCTGTGGTTTCGATGCCATCGACGGTGCCGGGGAAATCCGCCGCTGGATTGCGGATAACCACAAAGCGTTCGCCGACCTGGTGCGCCCTTCAGCCGCCATCCTCAACAAAGTGATCGCGCCGTTTGGCGACGCCAGCCACGAAATGACCATCGCTTCGGCCGAGCAACGTCCTGCGGATGCGACCCGCTGGTGGGACGCGTTCTCTGCCGCGCACAAGGTGCCGCTGGCCATCGGGCCATGGGGCGAGTTGCGTACTATCTATACCGACAGTGCTTTCGAGTCCCGTTTCATCAAGGGCCAGCGTCGCACCTTGCATGTGGGGGTCGACCTGGTGATGCCGGCGGGTACGCCTTTGTACGCACCGGTCACCGGCACCGTCAGAAGCGTCGAGGTAGAACCAGACCCGCTTGGGTATGGTGGCCTGGTGATGATCGAGCACGCACCGGCAGGTTGCCCGCCATTTCTGACCTTGTGGGGGCACATGGCCCATGAGGCGCTCGGCCGCTTGAAAGCCGGTGACAAGCTAGAGGCTGGCGACCTGGTCGGTTACATGGGCACCGACCATGAAAATGGCGGCTGGATCCCCCACCTGCATCTGCAGATGGCCACCGATACCCAGCTGACCGCGAGCGAGGTCATTGGCGTTGGTGAGCCAGAGTACCGTGACGTGTGGGCTGACTTGTTCCCTGATGCCTCGATGTTGGCCGGCATTCCGCCAGAGACCTACGACCAGCAGGGCATGACCAAGGCCCAGATCATTGCCAAGCGCAAGGAGTTGCTGCTACCGAACCTGTCAATTTCGTACACTGACCCGATCAAGTTCGTGCGTGGCGATGGCGTATGGCTGATCGACAACTTCGGGCGGGCCTACCTGGACTGCTTCAATAACGTCTGCCACCTGGGCCATAGCCATCCCGATGTGGTCGAAGCCTTGACCCGTCAGGCTGCGCGACTGAACACCAATACCCGCTACCTTCATGACAACATTGTCGAATATGCCGAACGCCTGACCGGCACCTTGCCAGAGGGGCTTTGCGTCGCGTCCTTTGGTTGTTCGGGCAGTGAAGCCAACAGTTTGATGCTGCGCATGGCGCGCAACTACACAGGCAGTGACCAGGCAATCGTGCTGGACTGGGCCTACCACGGCACCACCCAGGAGCTCATCGACCTGAGCCCATACAAGTACAAGCGCAAGGCCGGCAAAGGCAGGGCGGCGCATGTTTACGAGGCGGTGGTCCCGGACAGCTACTACGCGCCCGAGCATTGGCCAGTGGAAGAGCACGGCAAGCGCTTTGCCGAGTCGGTAGCAGAGCAACTGGATGCCATGCGCAAGGCAGGCAAGAAGCCCGCTTTTTTCCTTGCCGAGTCGATTCCCAGCGTGGCGGGGCAGGTGTTCCTGCCCGAACACTACCTGCAGGAGGTATACGCCATGGTGCGCGCCGAAGGTGGGCTGTGCCTGGCCGATGAGGTACAGGTCGGGTTTGGCCGTGTGGGCAGCCACTGGTGGGCATTCGAGACTCAGGGCGTAGTGCCGGATGCTGTCACCATGGGCAAGCCGATCGGTAACGGCCACCCGATGTCGGCGGTCGTGACCACGCGCGAGGTTGCCGATGCCTTCAACAACGGCATGGAGTATTTCAATACCTTCGCCGGCAACCCCGTGTCGTGCGCGGTAGGCCTGGCAGTGCTCGATGCGATCGAGCGCGACCAGTTGAAGGAAAATGCCTTGAGCGTTGGCAATTACCTGCTCGATGGTTTCCGCAAGCTGCAGCAGCAATTTGATGTGATTGGTGATGTGCGCGGCCTGGGCCTGTTCCTCGGCATTGTGCTGGTCACTGACCGTCAGTCGAAGGTGCCGGCCACGGCCTTGGCCAGGAAAGTAGCCGACGGCGCCAGGGAGCGCGGCGTGTTGATCGGCACCGAGGGCCCGCATGACAATGTGTTGAAAATGCGGCCTTCAATGATTTTCAGCCGGGCCAATGCCGATTTCCTGCTCGAGGTGCTGAAAGACAGCTTCATCGCAGCGCTGAAATAGCCTATCGGCTGGGCAGGAGGGCGTGCCGAGGGGCACGCCCTTTGTCGTGTGCTCAGGCTTTTTGGCGGTCAATATCGCGCCGTAGCACCACCGCCGTAGTGATGTCGTCTACAGAGTCATGGCACGCCACAGCGTCTCGTACCCGGTTCAAGTCATCGATCGTCCTCGCCTCTACTTCGACCACCAGGTCGAGTTGCCCGCTGACCGATGAAACCCGTTTCACCTGGGCGTTTTGTGCCAGCAGGTCCAGCAGCCCGAGTGCTGGTGTACGTTTCAGTGCTACCAGGATAATCGCCCGTATTACATTGGCATCGATTTCACCAATGTCGGCACGGTAGCCGCGAATGACCCCGCTACGCTCCAGCTGCAAAACCCGCTCGCTGGTAGCACTTCGCGACAGGCCGATTCTTGCCGCCAGCGCTTTGAGTGCCACGCGTGCTTCCTTGGAAAGTATCTCGAGGATTTCCCGATCTTTGATGTCTAATTCGCGCAATGCTGGCACTCCTGCCTGTTCACCGGTAAATGGCCGGATGCCCCAGTGAAGTGCAGGAGGCACGCCAGCCGAATACTTGCTAGTTTTTGGTGCATTGCAAGACACTACTCCAGTTTTGAAACCGGTCGAAGTAGCGCCGACATTATGTCGGTCGATCCCGGCAATGTGCCACCCGAACACGCACATTGCAGGGTGATTTCAAGGTGTCCGTGTGCAAAGCTCTTTGTGAAGGAGGGGCCATCAGCGCCCCAGACAATAAGAAATACAAACTTCCAAGGAGTGCCTCGATGTGGGTAAGAAAAACCAGGATGCTACTTGCATCCAGCGCAGTGGCAGTAATTGCATTGTTCTCTCAGGGCGTGGCGCAGGCCGATGACTTGCAGACAGTTCAAGAATCAAAAACACTGCGCGTGGCCATGAGCGGCCAGTACGCTCCCTTCAGTTTCGCCAACGAAAAGAATGAAATTGTGGGTTTCGACGCCTCCATTGGTGAAGCACTCGCCCAGCGCTTGGGTGTAAAGATAAAAATCATCACCACCCCCTTCGACGGCATTATTGCCGGGCTGTTAGCCAAAAAGTATGACGCCGTCATCGCTTCGATGACCATTACTCCCGAGCGGCTGAAAGCCGTTGATTTCGTGGGGCCTTATTACCATGCAGGCCGTACCATCGGTGTAAAGGAAGGCTCTCCGATCAAGGGGCTGGATGACCTCAAGGACGTCACCGTTGGCGTTACCTTGGGCGACTCGCATGACAAATGGGCGCGTGCTCGCGGCAATCTTAAAGTGCGCACCTATAAAGGGTTGCCGGAAATGCTGGTCGACCTGGATGCCGGGCGTATCGATGCGGTAGTGATGGACAGCATTCCGGTCATGGTTGCGGTAAAGGAAACCGGTCAGAAAGTGCGCATCATCAACCTGCCCGACGAGCAGGGTGGCCGTGAAGGCCTCGGCATTGCCATCCGCAGGAACAACCCTGAACTCAAGGCCCAGTTGCAGAAGGCCCTGGACGAGATCCTGGCCGATGGCACTTATAAAGAAATCTCCATGAGATGGGTGGGTAGCGACATCCGCTGATGCACACCTGCAGTGGCCTGGCCGACAGGTTGGGCCAGGTTGGCTGAACTTTGTGAGTGGTTTTTATGGACCTGTCATTGATCCTCCGTACCTACCCGTTTTTCATGGAAGCCGCTTGGGTAACTGTGCAAATTTCATTACTTTCATTATTACTGGGTTTGGGCCTGGCAATCATTCTCGTGGCAGGCAGGTTATCGCCAGTCATTATCCTGCGATGGGCAGCCAAGATTTACGTCAGCGTATTTCGCGGTACGCCCTGCCTCGTGCAGTTGTTCATTATCTACTTTGGCGGGCCACAGATAGGCATAGAGCTGGAGCCATTCTCTGCTGCGGTGATCGGCTTAGGCATGAATATCGCTGCGTATATGTCCGAGTCCATCAGAGGTGCTATCGACAACGTCGACCCTGGCCAGGAGGAGGGCGCACGGTCAATTGGTTTCAGCCGCAGGCAGACGCTGTTGTTCATCATCATTCCACAAGCACTGAAACTCATGATCAGGCCGCTTGGCGTCAATGCCATTGGCCTGATAAAGGGCTCTGCCCTGGTGTCGGCCATTTCGGTTGTTGAACTGACATATACCGCGCAGCGCTTCATCAGCTCAACTTACAAACCGTTCGAGATATTCATGGTGTCGGCGTTGCTTTATATCGTCATGGTCTACTCGGTCAAGTACTTGGTGGAAGTACTGGACCGGCGATACGCGACCAAGTGAGGAGTACCCGTGGAAGGATTAAACCTGAGTGTCATCACGCCTTACTATGAAATGCTGGCGACCGGCCTGTGGTGGACGGTTGTCATGTTTCTCTGTTCCAGTGTCATCAGCGTGGTGGTGGGCGTGCTGTTTGCCCTGATCGACTTGTATGCGCCCAGGGCCATGGCATTGCCTGTGCGTTTCGTCACCTGGCTGTTGATGGGCACGCCCTTGTTGCTGCAACTGTATTTGATCTACTACGGGTTGGTTCAGGTGGGAATCGATATTCCGGCGCTGGCTGCCGGAATCATCGGGCTGAGCCTGCACTTTGCGGTGTACAACGCTGATGTGATCAAGTCGGGGATCGAGGCAGTTGACCCTGGCCAGATAGAAGGCGCGCGCTCGATTGGCCTGAGCAAGGCAATGACCCAGCGCTACATCATCGTTCCGCAGGCGCTCAGAAAAACCATTGCGCCGCTTGGGAACAACCTCATTGTCTTGCTCAAAGACACGTCGCTGGTATCGATCATTGGTATCGCCGAACTGGTCTACAGCGCCCAACTGGCAGTCAGCGAAACGTACAGCCCCTTTGAGTTCTACATCGCCGTGGCGGTGATCTACTACGTGGCCAACCTGGTGCTCGAGGCTGGGTTGCATCTTATTGAAGCAAAGGTCGAGATGTCACGATGAACAACAACGTTATGGTGGAAGTGAAGGGCGCTCGTAAAGCCTACGGTGCACTTGAAGTGCTCAAGGGTATCGACCTGTCGGTGTCGCGTGGGCAGATTGTCGCCATCATTGGCCCCAGCGGCTCGGGTAAAAGTACCTTGCTGCGCTCGATCAATCATCTCGAAGTGCTTAATGGTGGTGAGGTCTGGCTTGACGGCGATCAGGTCAACCGGCCCTTGAAAGGCCGCGCCTTCGAACAGCATATCAACCAGGTGCGCCAACAGATGGGCATGGTGTTTCAGCACTTCAACCTGTTCCCGCACCTCACCGTCTGTGAAAACATCGCGATAGGGCCGGTGAAGTTAAAAGGCTATTCGAAAAGTGCGGCCAGGGCGTTGGCCCTGGAGTACTTGCAGAAGGTCGGGTTGGCTAACAAGATCGACGAGTACCCATCACGTTTGTCTGGTGGGCAAAAACAGCGTGTTGCCATCGCCCGTGCCCTGGCCATGGAACCCAAGGTGATGTTGTTCGATGAGGCGACGTCGGCACTAGACCCCGAGCTTGTCGAAGAAGTGAACCTGGTCATGAAGCAATTGGCGGCCGAACATATGACCATGCTCATCGTCACACACGAGATGCGTTTCGCCGGTGAGGTGGCCGATCAGATTGTGTTCATGGACGGCGGCGTGGTCGTGGAGCAGGGCGCACCGAGTGATATCCTCAGCAACCCAGTGCAGGACCGCACGCGGGCTTTTCTAAAAAAACACCTGCATGACCGCTAGCTACTGACCTTCAGTAAACGTTGGCTTTTGCAGCAGATTGAACAGCTCCTTGGCAATTTGCGCCTGTTCTTCTCTGGTACCGGCGGCAAGCACACGAATTCTGAAGGTTGACGGCAAAATCATGAGGCCTGAGCGTTCGCGAGCCAGGTCGATTAATTTATGCACGGGTGAGTACAGAAGATAGAGCAGGCCGGCCACCGAGAGCCCTGACATGAGAGTGGTAATCCAGGCTGTATTGGCTGCGGGAGACAGGAATGGGGCGACAGCGGACCCGATCACTAAAATGATCAACACGATGCCAACGATCAGAACCCAACGCCGTACCTGTTCTTCCTCGGTCCGTCTCGCAATCAGTATTTCGTTGATAGCCGCTTCGAATTTATCGATCGCCAGGGTGATCTCCTGACGCATTCGATTCAGCTCCTGGGCATCTGCCGTAGGTCCTTCCAGATTATCGGAGCTACGATTGAAGGCGGTGATCCGACTGGTCAGCCAGTCTGACACGAAAGGAGCTTTTGCATTGTGGCCCGCTAAATCCGAGACAGCTTGTGGGCTCAAGTAGGTAGTAAGGTCCTTCATCTTCGTTGTTCTCCTGCTGTATGCCGACGTGTCGACGCAACTGACCAAACTTAGACTGCCACTTACCTGTCGCCTTCTTGCGAAGGGATCTTAAACCAGTTCGAGCCGGGTTTTTACGTTGCCGAAGAGCGTGTATGCACTCCAGGTGGGGTCTGTATCGGGTGATCGGGTACTCAACCCGAAGGTGCTGACAAGCAGGAACGTCGTGATCAAGATGAAGACCCGGCGTAGGCGTTGCGTCTTCATATCCGTCCCCGGCTATCTTGCAGTCCATGCAGTGGAGGGGGCACTTGTTGCCTCCCCCAGCTGCGCTCGCCCTTATCGGTTTACTCGCCCGTCACAGGATGATGTCAGGGAGTTCTTCAATCGGTAAAACCAACGGCTCCCCCTACCTACCGCCTCCTGCCCCAATGGATTCTTGGTGAGCGGGTCGGCACCTAGGTAATCGCTGAAGTCATAACCGGTGGCCTTGACCAAATCGGTAATCGCTACCTGGAATGTACGGTAGGCGCCGAGGACCATACCCTCCAACGCTTCTGGGCGTGATCGATCCTCCATCAGCTTGCGGATCAGCTGCCCTTGGCTCAATACGTAGGCGGTGGCGTGCAGCGCCTTGCTCTCGCTGTCCAGCGTGGCCACCAATTTCCAGAACTCGACCGGGACAGTTGCACCGTCGATTTCGATCTCTTCCTCTTCGCTGTCCGGGCCTCGCAGAATCGGGCCGGTGAAAACACAGGCCTTGAAACCGTGCGTACGTGCACTGTCGAGGATGTAGTTTTCCAGACCTTGCCAAAGCGCCTTACCCTGATTCAAGCGCGAGTGCTGGGCGGCCGCGTTGACGTAATGGAAGGTGTCGTCGTTGGCCTTTTGTGCCTCTGCTGCATCACCCCAATTGGGGTCCTCGCGTCGCACCATGTGGCCACGATCGATCTCGGCATCCTTGAAGTTGCTTTCGCCTAACTGGATCGACCTGGGTATGCGCTCATCGACGAACCACTTGTCTACCCCTCGCTTGATTCTTACCGTCGCTCCACCATCGATGTTGACTGCAGTGATCAGCGGGAGCTTGAGTATTGCAGAGTATTTCACCCCAAAATGGGTGTAGCGCAGCTCGAAGGGCTCTGGAGGGTTGTCGCTTGGTTTGGCGAGGTCCTCCGAAAGTCGTTGGGGGAGGCGTGGCCAAGGTGTCGAAACCACTGCTGCCCCGACTTCGCCTTCCAGGAACTGGGTACTGAAGCCTTCTCTATTGTTGAAGTGTTCGGCCGGGTGGCTGCCATCCTTGGCCTCTTCGCGGGCAGCCTGCATCAAAACCGAAATTGGGCGTTCGCCATTGAGCAGAGCCGCGATGGTCTTGGCACTGACGGCGGTGTTTGCCTTGCCATAGATACCGGAGAAATGCAGGCCGACAACTTTGCCGTCTTCGAGCCGGATCAGCGGCGAGCCGGAGTTGCCACCCAGGCTCGTACAGTCGTAGGTCAGGATGCCGTTTTCAGGGGCAGCAGGATTTTGCCCGGCGCAAAGCGCTTGACCTCGTACAAGTCACGGAAATAGCGCGCTTGCGCGTCGGCATCATTGCGCGAGTCGTAGGCGGGGTAACCGATTAGAGCGACCAGGTCATCTTTGGCCAGTCTGTCGTTGTCATTGATCAGCTCCAGAGGGGTAGGGAGGGTAAAGTCCGCCGTCTCTATCCTAAGCAGGGCTATGTCCGCCGACGTATCGTCGGCCAGGTATTCGATATGGACCAGCTCGGCTGTGCGACTGTTGTCGCCGCTTTGGCTGCTAGCTTCCTCGCCAAAGTCGATCGCGGCGCCATAGCGAGCTCCGGCAAGGGAACGCATGAAAACGGCAGAGCCGTCTTGCTTACGTTTGGCCACCAGCTTGGCCACATGCCGGTTGGTAACCACCACGGTACCGTTGCCCTGGTGCGCGACCACCCAGCCAGTGCCTCCCCATGGCATGTCGTAATTGCGAAACTCGAGGCGTCCAACGGACGGAACCCACTTCTGCACACCCTGAATAAGCGACCCAGTCTCCTCGGGAAAGTCTGGCAGCGGTTCAAGTACCACCATGTCGTTGCGGATCAGTAACGGCGGGCGCCCCACCAGCATCACGATCGCCTCCAGGCTGGAGAGGACTGTCGAATACTTTCTTGCTACGGCTTCCAGGGGTTGTCCCGCCGCCATTGAGTCAAGGCTGGGGCCGGACAGCGTGCTCATGATCGAGTGCGGCAACCGGCCCGAATCCATCGCAGCTCGCACTGCCGCTTCCATCTTGGGGGTAAGCCTTTTCTTCAGGCTGTCGAGCCTCTCTTCATTCGTCATGTCGCTCTCCTTCAGAATGCGCCGCGCAAGATGAGAACCGTCAGCGCCGGTGCGAAGGCCGCCGGCGTACCGCGCGCCAGCAGCCGTTGTGTGATGCGTTCAGGCGTGGACGTGCTGCGTGCCTGCTCGGTCTCGGCTAACGCACCGTCCAGCCGGCGGCGCAGAAGCGGCAGAAGTGCGTCAGTCCCAAGGGCCTTTGCCCACATGGCGAGCTCTTCATGCGCCTGGTCCGTGGGCGTAGGGCCTCCAAGGAGCACCTCCAGGCGCTTGCGCAGGGTTTCGTCAATCGGCGGGTGATTGCGCCAGCCACCTCGACGTTGGCCAATCGACCAGTTTCCCGCTATTGTCCGGCGCCACCGCTCGGCGGCCCGGCTAATGAGCTTCAAATCGGCATCGCGGTGGATGAAAGCGCGTGCTTCAGCCCACTCGGCAAACAAACCGAAATGGGTCAGCCAGACAACCGGATCGCCCGTCACGGGTTTTACGGGTTCGATTTGCGATTCGCTAATCAGCCCACCGCCCAGCGAAATTGCCGACGTAGCCAATGTTGCCGCCTCTCGCAGGTCGGCATGCTCTGCCAGGACGGACAAGTTACTGACGAACACGGCGTATGGCGTGAGTGTCGCCAGAAGCCTGCCGGGGAGGAGCGGTTCGGTACTGTAATTGGGCGGGAGCACGCGCCCCATCCGTTCGCGGCCAAGCGTTTCAGCGCGCCTGGATTCGTTGCCTAGGCCGCCATTCCAGCGCTCGTTGGCGGCTGCGGCAACATCGCAATCTCGTGAATCAGTTGAGGAGAAATGAAACGGGTCGGGAAGATTAGCCAGCAACAAGCTGAGTGCGCCGCGCCGCGCCGCGTTGTCGACGGCCACGACGGAGGCGCGTTCGAGTGATGGCAGTATCGGCCTCCACATCTGCCAATGGCGACGCAAACCCTCGGGGTTGAACGCTGCCCGCATTTCCAGCCGTGCCAGTGCAAGCGGCTCGGGTAAGTTGGAAAGGTCCCCATCCGAATCGTCGAAACGGTCACGCTCGGTCAGCCAGTGGCGCGCCTTCGCCCATTGGCCTGATCGCCAGTAGAACATGCGGATCGCGTCTGCCATCTGTGAACGCATGTCCAGACCTTGCGCGTCCATGACACTGCGCACGATGCTCACGCCTTCGGTCCAGTCCTGACGCTGAACCACCGCCAGAAGCTCACGCACGACACCTGTGTCGTCAGCCCAGCCACTGACCACCGCCTGCGAGGGCCGGAACTGGCTACTGCGCCCGCCGCGGCTGACCCGCACCAGATCGGCCGCGGCAAGCGGCAATTCCTCGAGTGTGTCGTCGTCGAATTGGGCGGCAATGTTGGCCGGTACGCTTGGCGTGGCGGGGTTGACGCGGGTCAACTGCAGTTGGTGATACACCGATTCGACCTGCGCCCAATTCGAAGGCTGCGCGGCAAACCAATGGATGGCTGCTGCATCGATTCGCGCGGATTGCCTGGGCGCGGATCGGTACAGCAGCGGCAGCAGCACTTTACGCATGTGGCTGAGGTGCTTGAGGAACCCGGCGCCCCCGGGTCATTTTCAACCAGCCAATGATGGGTCGCCAACTGCGTCAGCAAGTCATTTGCCCGCTGCTCGGTGATCGCCCCCAGCCCGAGCGCTGGGGCAAGCACCTTGCGGATCAGCTCCGCATTGATCCGCCGCACTACCAGCCCGGGGTGGGCCAGCCGCTTCAGGTCAGGGTCTGTGATGCGCGAAAGCAGCAAGCGATAGAGGAAGGCGGCGCTGACCTCCGCGCCGCGTTTGTGCTTGGGCAGGCTCTCGATGCCCGAACGCTTGGCGACTTCGGCGGCAAGCCGCAGCTTCAGCGGATTACCTTGCGCCAGTTCGAGCAACTCGTGCCGCAGATGCTCCGGTACCTCCAGCCTGGCTAGCAGGGCCAGGGCCGCGTCGTCCTCCAGGCCGGGCAGTTCCAGGCGGATCACGCGCCCCGGTGGTTGGCCGTTGGGCGAGCCCGTAGCCCCTGCCAGATCGATCTCGGGCAAGCTGTCTAGCGCGTCGCCCCGGCCGGCCGCCAGCACGTGCATCGGCTTCACGCCTTTGGTAACCAGTGCGTCGAGCCATTTGAACAACTCTTCAGGATGGGTCTCGCCACGGCCACGCAGCACTTCGAGCGTATCCAGCACGACCAGTACCGGTCGGCCTGATGCCGCCACCGCCTTGCCGAGCTGGCTTGCTAGCGACTCGGGCAGTTGTTGGCGAATACTCAACTGCGCCTTGGTGTCTCTCACCGTAACCAGGCCGGCGTCAAGCCGAGCGTCCATCAGTTCGCTGCAAGAAGCACCCAGTTGCTCTGCCAACTGACGGGTCGCCTCCATGGTCAGCCCGATCCTGTCCAGCACGTCCAGCCCCGCTCGGTCGAAGTCCAAACGCAGGAGCAGTGGTTGATGGTGCTCATAGTGGCGACGTACGGACTCAGCGAGCAATGTCGATTTGCCAATGCCAGCCCCGCCAGTCAGGAACAGGCAGGTGACGGGCGCCGCCATGATGGGATGTGAAAGCCACTGCTTGATCAGGTTGGACTCAGCCTCGCGCCCGAAGAAACCACGTTCCGCGACCCGACGCCGATTTTGCGCTCGGCTCAGTTCGGCCAGCGCTGACCGTGCGGGTTGCAGCAAATCGTTGGCCGGTGCGACTTCGCCCGCTCGGTCGAGTGCAACGATGACCCGCTCCAACTGCGACTGATCGCTGCGGCTTTCAATGACCCACTCGATATCCTTGCGCTGCAATGGTGGTTCGTTGAGCAGGACATTCAGCAAGTCCACCGTTTCCGGGTCTTGGGCGCTCTTGCGCCGTTCAGCGACTGCGGTGAGCAGTTGAGAAGGGGCGAGGGACTTGAGCAGGTCATGCCGCGATGACGTGCGCATCAGCCAGCGGTCGCGCGCACCGGCAGGGTTGGTATCGCAGACTTGCGCGAGACGGGTCGCCACCATGACAAGGCTGTCGGCTTCGACAGTGGATGCACACAGCTGTAATGCCTGCTTCGGCTCGAAAGGCCCCGACAGGGCTGCAAATAGCCATGCGGGATTCGCTGTATCGTCGCTTGCGCTCATATCTGGCCTCATTTCTCAAAGAGCTGTTTAAGCCGCGGCTGCAGCCGAGAGGCGATTTCGGTCCGAAGTACGCTGTCATAGCGATTATTGACGAGGTGCAGGCCCTCCAACGCCTCCTCGGTCCACTCTTCTACACGTTCAGGGCTGATGGAGCGCTGCATGGCATCACAGGCATATCGAATGAGGTTTTGCACATCCTCCTTCCTCACATCCGCGATGTATTCAATCATCAGGCCTGGCGCGCCTTCACCTTCGGCATCCATCTGAAACTGGAACTGGGCCCCCGGCATCTGGATGGCCTCGTAGCCCGCAAGGGCAACGCGCAGGTGCTTCAGTCGCAGGGCCTGGTCCACAAAGGCGGTCAGCGCCCAGCGGGATTCGTCGCCGAACATGACTGATGGGTGATCGAAGAACACCCAGAGTGTGATGCCCAAGGCCAATGCCTTGTCTTCGAGCGCTTGCGCCAGGTTGCGGCTGCGATCGGCGATCATGGCTTCAGGCTCCGTCTGGTCCACCCCGACGCCGCTCCGGGCCTGTGGCGGTGCGACCTGCAGACTGGCGTCCGCGGCACGACGGGCGATTTCGGCAGGCAGATCCTGGACCAAGGTGTCGAAGCTGACACGAATCACCCGGGCGTTGGGACTACGCGCCACCAACTTGTCGAGTAGCTCGTATGAGAAGGGCAAGCCCGATACGTCATGCTTGAGGTTGACGCGTCGAATCCACAAACCCCTGACGCGCGCCGCCCCGCGCATGGCCGCGTGGTAACCGACGAAGAATCCGTCGCGGCCGACGACCAGCCCGCTGTAGGGGGTGCCGTCGAGAGACCAGAGCTTTTCGGGCGTCTCGTCATTGGCGATGGCTTGATGCACGAGGCTGTGGAAACGTACCAACGGCACCAGGCGGCCACCGCCTGGCGCCCGGCCCTGATGAATGCCGACCAAGGAAAAACTGCTGTCGAAGCAGCCACCACCCGAGGATCCCCCTTGTTACCGTGAACACGATAGCCCCACCGTGCTGTCAGGTTGCGCAGTCTCTTCAGACTGGTGAATTCCAGACCCTGCCATTGGCCATTAGGGTGGGAGATCAGAATGATAGCTGCCGGGCCGATGTATTCGTAGGGAGGCGATGCCAGGGTGGCAAAGGACAGGTGAATGCCTGCGGGTTGCCTCAGTCGCAACAGTGCTACATCGTGGCGGTCGATGACCTCAGCGTCGGACTTGGGGGCGCGGCCTTCATACCACTCGACATCAGCACAAGGGGAGGAGGCTGGCGCCAGCATGAACGCACCGATGGTGCGTCCGTCAGAAAGCACCACTTCGATAGTCGGCTGTGTTTCTGACGGTGTGCGAGGCCCGTCCACGGCAACTACATGCCATGCTGTCAGCGCCGAGCTAGGCCCGACAAGCACGCCACTGCCTTTGATAACGCCATCGACTCGGACCTTGCAGCGAAAGGCCCTGGCACGATCAAGGAAACCAGGCAGATTGATGTCGTCGATGTGCACCCACCTGGGGTCTATCTGATCGCTCGGCTCACCAAGCAGCGGGTTTGTGCTTGACGCCACCTTCAACAGCCCCCGTGCACGCAGCGCCTCTACAAAGGTGGCCAGGCAGCCAATGCATTCGAGCATGTTTACCCAAAACCGCGCCCGCTCTTGATTCTTCGATTCTGCGCCGGCGTCCAGGCCCTCTGCGCTCGGAATAGTCGCTTCGCGTCCCACCCGTATTTGCGCCAGAGCCTCAATGACCAGGGCGCGTGAATCGGGATCACGAATAATGGATGCGATGACCTTCTTGTCGAAGGTCTGCCGGGGGCTGCGTTGACGATTCGGCATCAGGTAGACCTCGCACCATCCGCCGTGTTGATCACGGCCGGGGGAAACGCTGTACTGTCCGATACCGCAATAAACCGGACCCCTAGTATGAGGCGATTGCTCTTACGTCGGAATTCCGATTGCGTTGCACGCGGGCCTGGAACCCACTTTCAATATAGTAGAAGTTCGTGGGTCTATATGGCCTGGCCGCATGTTTTGGGCGAGGAGGCGCCCCTATCCATCCTTGGTTCGAAAAGTGGACCACGTTATAGCGAAGTACTTGATGGCAAAGCGGCGTTAACTTTGCTATGCCTTGAATTAGCTTCCCACGATTTGCCCAACAGTTGTCACGTCCCGGATGTGGGGTCACCGTAGTCCTGACTGGTCGAATGGCAGCGAGGGCGCTCGCTTGACTGATTCGGACAGCACAACCGCGAGGCTACCCGATCATGGCGCGCCAGCTTGTTCTCTGCATTGATGGAACAAATAACCGCTTCTCTGATGAACCCACTAATGTCCTGCGCATTTTTCGAACACTGCCCAAGAACAGTGAGACGGTGCTGACCTACTACGATCAGGGTGTCGGCACCTTTGGGCTAAGTGAAACCCTGTTCGAATGGCAAAAGCTGCCTTCACGTATTGCCGGGCTGGCGTTTGGCTGGGGGATCAAGCGCAATGTGCTCAATGCTTACCGGTTTTTGATGGAACACTATAAGCCCAACGATCAAATTTTCATCTACGGTTTTTCTCGGGGTGCCTATGCGGCTCGAATCCTGGCCGCCATGGTCCACACCCTTGGGCTACTTCCCGCCCATCAGGCGCAACAACTGGATTTCGCCTGGTCATTGCTGACTACCCAACCGCGCGCAAAGAATGGAAGTGTCGAGCCGTCGCTCGATCAGGTGTTCCGCTACATCGGCTGGTGGCTGACCGCGCATAAGCAGCCGGACTTTGAATTGATGAAGCAGTTCAAGGCAACTTTTTCCCAAACGGTAGCGATTCGCTTTCTAGGGTTGTTCGACACCGTCAGTTCCGTGGGTTGGGTTTACGACCCGTTGTCCGTGCCCTATACCGCACGAAATCCCGGCGTCGACATCGTCCGCCATGCGGTATCGATTGACGAGCGGCGCTGCTTTTTTCGCCAGAACCTGTGGAGGCCCAAGGCGACTGATCCGAAACCTGTGGATCTGAAACAGGTGTGGTTCGCTGGCGTGCATTGCGACGTTGGCGGCGGCTACCCGCCAGAAGAAGCGCAGTTGGCCCTGATTGCCTTGCGCTGGATGATCGGGGAGAGCCTGGAAGCCCAGTTGGATATCGACGTTCCCTCCTGTCGAAACGAGCTGTACCCAAGCGCCTGTCCTGTACCAGACCCGCTTGCCCAAGCCCACCAGTCGCTATCCGGCCCCTGGATGATTGCAGAATGGGTACCGCGGTTGGTCTGGGATCTCCATACCCATACGCGAACCCTCTTGAACGGGTCGATGCCACCGTTTGGAAAGCCCAGAGGGAGGGTCATTCACGAAGCGCAGGGGCAGCGCGTGTTCGTGCATGAATCCGTGCTTGCCAGGTTGAATGGCGCATTGATCAAAGACCAGCCGTGGGGGGATGCGCCAAACTATCAACCCGAGAATGTTGACCGAACGCTGATCGATACGGTCTCCGACTCCCCCTTACTTTCTCGGCATGGTCTACAGCCAGTTTAAGCCCCCTGAGGGCTTGGCCGAGAACGTGATGATAAAGAAGAGGCGCACTATACGTAATGCTGAAAAATTATAATGCGTTACCTTCGATCAAGCGGCGTTGAGCTAGCCTGAACGTGCTTGTCGACTAAGTTGATGAACAACACAAGCAGGAGGTTGTCATGCCCGTAGTGTCTTTCGAAAATGGCGAGTACGAGTGGGTTGCAGTTTCTCTGCGCTGGGGAATGACCAAGAAAAATTTTACGCTGGCAGTGGGTTCAAATCCAGAAGTTGTTGACACGCACGGCGCGCCGGTGCGCTATGCGTGGAAACCAGACAACGAAGTGATAGACGAAACGGAGTTTAATAAATACGCGGTTGAGCTTGATAGCGATGCTGTCATCTATTACGGGAACCCGCTGGCAGGACGCGTTCCAGTCACACATTAAGTGCTCTGGCACTAAGTTGCTAAGCGCGGTGCGCGTTACGTCGCAACCGCTAACGCCTATGCCGTGTTACTGCCCGTGTTAAAAAGTGGGCTGAAACACGTTGCTTGACCCTGCCTAAGTATCAACTTTCTTCGCGTGTTTGCTCACGGCTTTGGCCTTGGCTACCTGCCGTTGCAACGCTGCTACACTCACGCCTGTCCGCGGGCTCAATGCTGTGCTGCGATGCCACGTTTTTTGCTCAGAAGTTCGATAAACACTAAGGGCACTCTTATGGATATCAGGCTTTTTTTGCGAACGGCAGCACAGGGTGGCAATTCGGTTGAGCTGAAACTGGCTCTCGAAGTCTCCGCTAAAGCAGTGCAAGGTGATCTGCAACGTCTTGCGCAGGCTTTGGACGAGGCGAAGGTGGGCAGGCCTGCGTTGAGGCACAAAGTCTTCGAAGTGGCGCAGTTGAACATCACCTGCGAAGGCACCTTGCATGGCTCAGCGCTCTCGGGTGCACAGCACTTCCCCATCAAGCTGGATGTACCGGGCGTGCTGCTCGACGAAGACCCTTCAGGCGCACTCGTGCTGCGCAAGCCCGATGACCTGGCTGGCGACCTCAAGGCCCTTGACACGTTGGCCCAGGCAAAGACTACGGCAGCGGCCAAAGATCAAGTCGCGCAGATGTCGGTGATCTTGGCCAGTGCGCGCACGGCGCTTGCCAGCACATTGGCACGACTTGAGATAACCCTCGGTGCTGGCGCGCAGCAATGCGCGTTCTTCGGCTGCACCCAAATCTTCGGTTCGGCCTCGGTCAATGCAGGGCTGTCCATCGATCTTGAAGCACTTTTGCGCGCTGCTCAGGGAGAGCCGCCTTCCGGGCAGCCAGTCTTGCGAGCGCAGCTGACCGCGCGTATCGGCTTTGAATTCAACGCGACCGAGCACCGTGCCGGGCAAGTCGAGCTAACTTGCCAGGTTAATGACGTGCCCACTGACGCGTTATCTCGTTTGGTCGAGTTGATCACGCAAGTGGACCTGCCAACGTTCGAACAGATGCCGTGGCTGGGCTTCGACTTGCCGGCCATGCCGTTTCCTGACTTATCGCTCGACGGACTGAGTCTCGGTGACCCGGTGCGGTTGTTCGATTTCGGTTTGCCATTGCCGAACCTCCACCTACCGTCGCCACCGCTCAAAGTCACCTGGGCCACCAGCCCGGAGTTGAAATTCTCAGTGCTAGACGGCGAGTTGAGCATTGCCACCAGCACGGAAGGCGCGGCCAGTATCGAGTGGACATTAGCGAACCCACCTCTATGGATCGCGGGGTTGAGTCACTTCAAGATCCAGGGTGCCAACGACCGCTACCAGTTGAGTGGAAGCCTTGAGATCAATGGCAGTGCGGACCATGTAGTCGACGCGATAACGGGTATTGGGGCCCAGACGGCGCTACCGGTCACGGTCGATCTGGACGACATGCACTTAGTTTTCAATTCGGAGAACGTCGACGGCACCAAGGGGCCCCTAACGCTCGATCTGGCAACCGGTAAAGCAGTTGGCACCCTGAGCGCGAGCATCGTGTTCCCCAAGGTGGTGATTCGCGCCAAGGACGATCCACGGCTGCTGTTGGCCTTCAAGGCGAAGTACCAGGTTTCGCTGGTCAACACCCGCGCTGTCGGGCGCCTTACCGAGCTCAGCATCATCGATCCCTATCCCTTGGAACTGATCGCCGTCGCAGCCGAAACGGTAATCGAAGGGGTGGTCCGCTTGGTCGGCCTGATACAGCTGCCCGGCGCGCCCTCCACCCCGATCTACCCAGGGCTGCCGGCCATGCCAGATGCTTCGGCGCTGGTCGATCGCCTGGGCAAGCTGTTGGCGGCCAGCCTGAAATGGATGGCACGCCACGCCGGCCAAGCGCTGGGCGCCGCTGCCGGGGTGCTGGGTAGCCTGGTCGAAGCCACCCTGGACTTGATTGGTCGAGTGCTCGAACTGCTCGGCAAGGGGGCGAAACAGGTTTTCAGCCATGTAGCGGTCGAGGTGCGGATCGATGCTCGCAGCTGCGCGCTGAAGCAGCTGCTGATCACCCCGGTTGAAAACCCAACCCACACTGACCAGGGCCCGATCGAAGCGTTGGCGTTCGCCGGGCTGGAGTTGATAGTACCGGCTGAGTGGGCGCCGACACTGCTGTTGGACTTCTCAAGGGGCCTGGTAGCGGCCTTGCTGGTGTCTCCCAAAGGCGAAGCAGATTCCAAGAACGTGCTGGAGCTGTCGACCGACCTGTGGCTCAAGCGTGCGGATGCGCCGGTGGAAGCGGTGCGCGACACCGACCTGGATGGCGTACGTCCCAAGTCGCGGCTGCTTCAACTGCGCGGTTGGAAGAAGAAAGATACCGTGATTGCCCTGGCCGTATTGGAGCAAGGCAAGCTGTCGTTCTTCCAGAGCCTGCTCGAACACAGACCCGCTTCGGAAAGCTTGAAGGTCGACGGCGGTGTAACGCTCACAATTGGCCAATTCAGCGGTACACCGACCTTTACCGAACTGCGTACGGAGGACTTCGACGGCTCGCTGGGCTACGACTTGGATAAAGCCAAACGCCTGCTGCCATTCTTCGGGACGGCCGGAGAAAACCAGGACAAGACGCCCGGCAAGCCAGCGGGCAAACTGATGGACAAATTGAACCAGTACGTGGAGGTGGAAGGCGCCGACAAGGTGCAGTTGAGCGGTTCCTCGCTGACCTTGCCGCTAAAGGCGATCATTCATCTCGATGCGTTCTCCACCGCGTTGAGCATTCGCCTGAAGTTCGACTTGAACACCCTGACTGCCCGGCTGGAGGCGGACGAGGCATGCGAAATCAGGGGCAAGCCCGAGCCGGGGGACCTGTTTGGCTTGACGTACCTTATTCGTCCAAAATCCGGAAAGCTCGACGAGAAAGGCGAGTTTGCTCAGTTCGCACTGGATTTCTCTGCTGGCGCCCCAAGAATGGCGTTGCACAAGGACGCCGAAATCGACCTGTTCTACTCAAGGCTTGGCGGCGGCGGGCGCGGGTTGGTGTTCAAGGTGTCGGAGTTCGTGGTCGGCCAGGGGTTGTTCGATATCGTCGCCGAGGTCGACCCCAGCGAGCCGGTGACCCTTCCCGGTGTCGACATGCCATTCCGCTTCGATGCCGGCAAATTGGTCGTGAAACGCGGCGAAATCCAGGCCTTCTCCATCAACGGCAGTGGGCAGCTGCCACCGGAACTGGTTGGCCAGGCCAATTGCAAGGTGACCTTGAGCCTGGGCCGAGAGCCTGGCAATGGGCGCCTGGCCGTACTGGCCTGCGACGCGCAGCTGGACAAAACGCAAAGCCCGATCGTTTGCCACGCCACACGCTTCGAGTTGACCATCACCAAGCTGGGGTTCGCCCTGGTCGACATGGCTGGGGAGGGCGGCTACCAGTTCTATTTCCAGGTGACCGGCAGCTTGGTCTTTGCACCTGTACAAGATGAGTTTGCCGATACCTTCCTCAAACACTTGCGCGGCCTCAAAATTAGCCTCAACAAGGCGCCCCTGGCCCGGGACATCAGCCGCCTGGCGCGGGCGATCAGCTTCCAGATTCCCATAGAGCCCAGGGTGACCTTCAACCTGTTCGATGTCTTCGCCTTCGAGCTGCGAGGCATCGGCTACCTCGGCTCGTGCGAGGCCTTTGGCGGTGACCCGGCGCTGGTGATCTGCGGGCAGGCCAGGCTCACTCCCAACAGTGACACGATCAGCGCCCGAATCGACTTGCATAACATGTACATCTCGACCCAGGTCAAAGGCGCCCGCTTGCCACGTGTGCGCTTCGATGGCCTGGGGGTATCCCTGTCGATGCAGGCAGGTACAGTGGAAGCTACCGCGATCGCCGTGGACGGTAACCTGCCGACGTTGTATCCCGCTGATGTGCTGCCGGCGGGTATCAAGGCACGCGGCTTCCTTGCCTCGGGGCGTCTCAACCTCAAGAGCTGGGCGTCGATGAGTGCGTCCATGGGCTTTCTCGAGTTGGAGGACGCCCAGGGCGATAAGCGCCATGCGTTCTTCCTGTACGGGGAAATGGGCAAGCTGTCCACCGAGATACCCACACCGGTCAAGCCGATCTATCTGCGTGAAATGGGCTTTGGCATCGGATATCGCTATACCCTCGCGGGCCTGCGGCGCGCAGACGCGGTGACCACGCCGCAAGCATTGGTCGAAGTGCTCGACGATGTCTCGCGCTATCAAAATGACCTTGCACGCTTCGAAGCCTGGGAGCCAGAAGCGACCGGCGATCGGCTGACCCTGGCACTAAGGGCCATGCTGTCGCTGGAGTCGGCATCGCAGGACGGCAGCCTCAGCGACGATGAAGCGAAACTGCCAAACCTTTTGCTGATGGATGTGGCCGCTGCCTTGCGCTCGGACCTGACCTTCCTCATGACGGTCAGGGCCTGGCTGTGCGTGAATTATGCTGACTGGGCGAATGCCACCGATCGCCAATCCATTGCATCGCGCCCCACCCTGCGTGGCTACCTGTACCTGTCCGCGCCTCGTCAGGAGTTTCTGGCTCGCCTGCTGTCCGACCCCAACGGTTTGATCGGAGAGCATCCGAAACTCCCTGAACCGATGATAATGGCGTTCAGGGCCGTGACTTGGTCGGCCACCCTGTATACCCGACCGGGGCTGTTTCATTACGAGCTTGGTTGGCCCTACGAGCTGAAGTTCGAGTTCACGGAGGATGCCTTTGGCATCACCTGCGAAGGTGGCATGGTGATGCGTATCGAGGATGCCTCGATCCTTTATGGTATTGCCTTCCGCGCCAAGGGCTTCGCGCGTATCGGCGGGAAAGTCGGCGGTCGCTCGCTCGGCGCCTCAGCGGTGGCGGAAATGGATTTTGCCCTCGACGCCAAGTTCATCGCATTGATCTCCCTGAAACAACCCAGCGACACACTGTTTTACGGCTCGCTGGCGTTCAGTTGCACGGTGAACATCGAAGTGCGGGTGTGGATGGAGATCGACCTGGGTTTCGACGAGATTCGCATCGAGATCGGCCAGCGCCTGAGCCGTACACTGTCCTTGGCCTTGGAGGTTGCGGTGCAAGCGAACGGCGTCGCCGGCCGAGGCGCGGCAAGCATGTCTTTCGCGGCATTCGGGCGAACGCTGAGCCTGTCCATCGGCTTTGCGTTCGACGAGCCCAAGCTTGAGCAGGCCCGCCAGCGTGTCGCGCGTTTCTTGACACTGGGGTTGAGCGCCGCGATACCAAACCCTGAACAAGGCCTGGCGCCGCCACCGGCTCAGCCACCGGCGAAAAACGACCCTAAACTAGAGCAACACGCCGACAAGCATGCGGTGTTGAGCGAGGTCGAGGACGAGCAGCCTGAGATCCAACCGCAGGTCTGGATCAAGATTGGCGGTGATGAGGTCGGCCAGCCTCGGTTCTGGGCGATGCTGTTCGAAATACCGGCAAGCCCGGGCAACTATGTCATGCAATTGATACCGCGCGACCATACGGAAATCGACGCAGCCCTCACACTCCCGCAAAAAGCCTCCACGTTCTTCGCCCACCCCGGAGAAAACTTTGGTAAGGATCCGAACGCCGCGACTCCAGCCTATGAGCTCAAAAGCACCACTGCGCTGCAGCGGCTGCTCAGCGATGGTACGCAGGATCAAGGCTCCAGCCTCGATGCCTGCTACAGCAGGCCCTTGGCAGTGTCCGATAAGGGCAAACCGCTGCTCCTGCATCACCTACTTGAGCAGTGCTTCGTGCCCGATGAAGCGCAGTTCGATAAAAAAACCGGGCAGGTTACCAAAAGTCGTTTGACAGATCCCCCGGTACCCAAACAGCCTGGCTACGAAGCTATTCACGCGAAGGACAGCGGGGCGCATGCCACTGCGGAAAAGGCCGCCGAGGACTTGCGCCTGGCCTCCAGCGACATGATGAAGCTGTCGCTCAAACGCGCGCAGTGGCGTGCGACGGAAGAGCGCCGTTCCTCGGTGATCGCCTCGGTGGTTGCTTCCGCACAGGCCATTGCCCGCCAGACACGCTTGTCCGATACCGGCGCAATGATTTGGCCAACACGGCCGCAGCCTCTTACCAACCAGGCG
This sequence comes from Pseudomonas putida, assembly GCA_041071465.1. NCBI lineage: Bacteria > Pseudomonadati > Pseudomonadota > Gammaproteobacteria > Pseudomonadales > Pseudomonadaceae > Pseudomonas > Pseudomonas putida. The sequence goes on from CP163498.1 coordinate 5,027,079, forward strand.
CAACTCGATGCGCGTGATCTTGGCCTGACGTTCTGGGTCGACGAGACGGCGCTTGGCGCTCTGTTCAACCTAGAAGATGCATCGGCACAGCTGCCGCCCAAATCCACCTTCACGGTTTGCGCTGTCGGCACCTCCAACCTGCATGTGGAAGCGCAACCGAATAGCGTGTATCTGTTCAACCCGCCCAGACGGTTCTTCGACCGCGCCAACCCGCAACTCAGGCAACCCAGAACTTGGTTCGACGCGCAGGGCGTTGGCCTGGACTGGGACCTGGAGCCCGGTTGGGGCGAGTCCGGCGGCATATGGAACGATCCTGAGTTCCACTTGCAGCATTACGAAATAGAACGCTTGATTTTGGTTGGCGCCAGCGTCGCATCGGGGATCGCGCCAATCAGCGTGCAGACAAAGGCCAGCGCACCACTTGCCGCTGAGGTGCAAGACCGCACCGTCAGTTGGAGGCGCATACGCCCGCTGGCCCAGTTCATCGATGATTTTGCCGATCTGCCGGCAACCGTTCGACCGGCATTCCGGAAACAGGGCCAAACAGACCTGCAAGGCTACAAAGCCATCCTGGATGCTTTCAATGAATTGCGCGCAGGGGGGACAAGCCGCTTCCTGTTCGTATCGTCTACACCGTGGTTCCGGTCGACATCACCGGGCACCGCGGCACGGGGCTGACAATCACGCATGAACTGGCGCGACCAGTGCTGCCGCAAACCGCATTGGGCAAGGTCGAGTGGATCGCACGCTTTGTAACCTTCCCCGGCTTGCCGGGTGCTGGCCTGCCAACGTTGCTGCTGCGTATCGATGACCTGCTGGACCGCGAGCGAGACGATCAGGAGCAACCCCAACGGCTTCCCGCCAGGGGCACCCGCTTCCTGCTCAAAGTCCGCCCTGAGCGGGCAATGCCACTGGGCGAGTTCGCCGCCGACAGCATGGGCATGGCCCTGCAACGCCCAGGGCCGGCCGAGTTCGAGCGCTCTCAACAGGGCGACCAAACGTTCGAACTGGAGCTGCTATGGCCGGCCGGGACAGAGGACTCGGCCAGTGCGAGCATGCGCTATCGGCGCCTGCATGGGCTGGACTTCATTGCCATTGGTGGCCCTGCCTCGAACCTGCGCCTAGGGTTTGCCGACGCAGGGCGCACCCAGGCAGCATGGCTGAATCTGCTGCTGTCGGCGTTGGGGATCGACGATAGCAATACCCGTGCGGCACCGCTCCCGGTTCGCTGTGCAGTCAAGCGCACGCATCGGCCACGGGTGCCCAATGCTTCGGTACGCGAGGCTGACGTGGTGGCGTGCCCGTCGCCATGGATTGCCGTGGACATGGCGCTGCGCGTGGAGACCGATCAAGCCGACCGCCTTGGCCGGCCGATTGCCAACCCAGTGGACATGCCGGTCGAGGTCTTCGAGTGCCCGCTGATCGCAGGCTATCTGCCGCTGGAGTTCGCGGACCTCGACGCGCGGGCAGGGCGCCTGCTGATCGATTATCCAGGCGCACACGCGACACTGGCCGACCTGACGCACCATAGTGAAGATGCGCTCTCACGCCAGCGCGATGGCGAGCGGCGAATCGCCACCCAGCTCAGGTGGGCAACCTGCCCACGCTGCGATGCACCCGGTTACATCGGTGGCTACGACGTATTCGAGATAGATTTGGGCAGCGTGATCGACAAGGACGAGCAGATCGCTGCTGCCCGCCATGTGGCCCGCGCGCGACTACTCGACCCGCGAGTGGGTAAAGCCGACCCTGCGGGGATAGAAGATTTTGCCGCCGTGGAGGCGTTCTATCCAAGCGAGACGCTCAGGCTGGAGCAGAGCGGCGGGCAGGTGGGCATGGCCCGTCGGCGTGCCTGGTACACGGGCGCCGAAAGCCTGCTGGCCTGGGCACGCCCGACGCTGCGCCGGTCGGTTGGTTTGGCCGTGGACGAGGTCGACCTGGCGGCGCTGTTCGACAAGGGCCGGCCGACTGTGATCGAAGTAGCCTGGAGCGCTCGCGATAGTGAGCCAGCGCTCAAAGCGCCGGAGTTCTATTACGATGGCAGCCTGGCTGACGGCACCATCCCCGCCGACGCCATCCCTGGACCTTTCCCATTCGACACCTTCACAAACGACAAATGCTGGACCGTAGGGGCGGTTCGCAAGCTACTGAACGGGCTGGTGTTGGCCAAGGATGCGCAGCAGTGGGCGAAAGAGGGCTGGGTCGAAGCCTACGTGACGGGAAGCGATGCCAATCGTTTCAACAACCTCTCGCTGACCCTGACCGGCAAGCGCGGCAAGGGTATTACTGGGCAGACCTCCGTGGTGGTGGATCTGGACCAGCGGCTGCACCCGTTGTTGGTGGATGTGGTCGATGCGCTGCGCTGGGACTGGGTCAACGTCAACGCGCCATACCGGCGCTACCGTCCCGTGCTGGAAGCGGCACCCGCAACCAAGGTTACCCAGATAGAAGCGCTGCTGGATGAGCGCCCGGCAGAGCGCGACCCTTATGGTTGGGCGGTGCTGCGCACGCTGGGGTTGGCGCAGGGGCTGCGCCTGTTCGACATGACCACGGCCGATTATGTGCTTCCACGCGACACACTGAGCCTTGTCGAGCAGGCTTGTGGCCGAGTACTGAAGCGCTACGCCGGGATGGACTGTGGTGTACCTCTTATCGACCAGTTCGCGCGTCCCGATGGGTTGATGAGCACAAGCAGCTTTGATGGCGGCATGGACCAGGTCGACGTCAAGCACCTGCTGGACGACGAGTTGGTTTGCATGATCCAACTATCGCTGCGCCCAGTACCTGAGGCCATGCGGCGAGCGCAGTCGGCAGGGCCAGATGCGTGGGGCAACGCGCCGGTGCGCTATTTCGCGGTTACCCTCACGCCAGAGAGTGACGCTAAGAAAGACAACTCGCCCGTGCAACTGGATACCGCTGCGCTTGAAGACAGCGTATTGATCGACTTGCTCGACCCCAGCGGCACGGTCAACGGCGGTAAGGTCATCACCTTGGCCAAGCAGACAGACGGCCCGGCAGCCCAAAGTTTCGCGGGCGGTCGAAGCGTCAGTGGCACATTGAGCGTGGAGCGTAACGGGCAGGTGTTGCTGCTACGGGTGATCTCGCCAACTGCCGATGGCCAGGAACAGGCCTTCAAGCTGTTCTCCGAGCGTTTTGCCCCGAAAGAACACAGAAACCCCTTTGTATCCGGCGACCATACTGGCCTAACGCCAAATTGTTGGGGGCATTTTGATGATCCGTTCGAACAATTCCCCACGCTGGACGCGCAAGCCGTCACCACACTTGTCCAAGGGAACGGCTTGATTGCCGCCAATGCGCAGGCGAAGGGCAACTTTGCTGATTTCGCCTGGTACGCCTGGCGTGCGTTCAAGACCACGTCGGAAAAGGTATTGCCCGATTCGCAGCGCTCGGCAGTGCTCAAACGCTGGCCAGGGTTCATCGACCGCTACCTCGTTCATGGCCTGGCGCATGCGGATTCACTGAATGCATCGAGCATTCCCTTCGCACTGGCCACGTTGACGCAGACGGCGCCATTGCGTCTGGTTCCTGATGTCGATGGGACCATGCACCTGCTCTTGCTGCACAAGGACCGGTTTGCCCGCAGACGGCGTTATGTGGTTCGCCCACTGGGTCGCTACGACGCCTTGCTGGCCGCCTGGGATGCCGCGATGGTGGGTGTTGATCCGGACCGTGCGCCACGTGTGCGCCTGCCCTGGGTGGCCCAACCTGCGTTGGCCGACAGTTTTGTCGAGCTGGTCGACGACCGTACACCGGCGGCGGTGCGTTTGCCGCAGATGAAAGTGAAACAGGGCGCCGACCCGTTGTCGAACTGCTCCGTGGATGTGATCATGCCGCGCACCGAGCCGCTTGCCGACCCGGTCGTGCTGAGCGCCAAGCGGTTGGACGCCGGTACGGGAACCGAGCGTCGACCTGGGCGGCTGCTGGAGTTCGTGGTTGCGCGGCACCCAGAGGAAATCGCTGCCGAAGCGAACATTCACTTGGCCGACGCCCTGCAGTTCGAGCACCAGGCGTTCGGCTTCTGGCGTGAGTTCGCCGAGCCCCGTTGGGCGCGCGCGTTCGGGCTGGTCGATTGCTTGCCGGCGCTGGGCGCAAGCACCCCGGTCAAACCTGGTGCGCTTATGCTCACAGGCCCCACGCTGGCGGAGATCGAGCAGCCTTACGCCGGCGGTAAGCAGGTCGCCGCTACCACGCTCCCTGAGCGGTTCGTCGATGGCTGGCGGGGGATAACGGTACTGCGTACGCAATCGGTCCCGCACTTCTATCGCCTCCATATGGCGGTGTTCGCAGCGGCGGGTGTGGTGGTGTCGAGGCCGATTGCCGCCGTGATTCCTGAAGGCGGTTATCAGTTGGGCTGGTCCAGCGACGACCCTGACAAGCGGCCTGCATGGCAGGTAGTCAGGGATGATACGAAGGTCACGGCGGTGGTCACGCTGAGGATACCACTGGTGCGCAACCTCGACGGCATGCATGACGCCGACCGCAGCGTCTGGATCAATGACCCCCAGAAGCCACCTGAGGTGTTCCTCCTGCCCGACCCGCAAGTGGTCTACGAATTGTCGACCCGAATCGTGGCGGGTGCTGGTGACGTGAATGGCTTGGGCGGTGAGCGTTCGCCGGAAATCGAGTTCCTGGCGAAGACGACTGACGCGGATGCACCCGCCTATGTCAACCGCGTCGCCGGCACAGGGTTCCAGGTCGACGAGCAGACCCCGGTCAGCCGGCTTCAGACACCCAATTTGCCTTGGTGGTTATGCCCTGAACTGCGGGGGCCGCGGACAGTGCCGGCCGCACCGCCGCCCACAGCACTGCTGGACCAGCAGTTGAACGCGCTGGGAACGCTGCATGTTGCCCCTGCCGAGTGGGCAACCGCCAATGCTCCTTGGCCGTTGGCACATGCGCGCGTGACTATCAAACCGCCACCGGCACCGCGAAACCCGGTGGCATGGAAGCAATGGCAGGGCAGGCTTGCAGAGGTCGAGCAAGCGCTGGCAGGTTATCTCCCAGCGCCTGCGGTAGGGGGGCTCAGGAGGCGCTCTGGGCTGCGCTTGTGTACATCAGGCGCTTCCTCGCGGTGGCCGATCAAGCCAACCACGAGGATGAGGCGTGGCGCCAACTCACCCTAAACAGGGACATCGTGGCGGCGCAGGCGGATATGGCCTGGCCGGCCGGCTTGCCCTTGTATCCGTCGCGGGTGGAAGGGCTGGTGCCTGCAATCGAAAACACGTTCTTCAGCTGCGTGGTGTCCGCTCCCTGGCAGTTGCCACCGGAGCAAGCCTGCACGCTCGACGCTCGCCTGGCCATGCGCAGCGCCCTGCTTGGTGCACGCCGGCGCATTGTGCCGGGCGATACCGCCACACCGTTCGCTGGCCCCACGGCCGACCAGGTGTTGCGCGACTACCTGGCGGCCGCCTGGGCCTACGATGTGCATCCTCTGCGTGTGGCGAACTCAGCTGCCTTTGGCGGATTTGCACCGGTGGTGCGAACGCTCACACCGGACCTGCAGGCCGGGCAAGTGGCAGGCAAGCTGTCGCCGGTCGCAGCCACCCCAGCACTGATGTCGGCCAAGGCAATCTTCGAGTTTGTCGCGCCAGTCACTCTGCGCCTTGCAAATGACGACGCAAACCTCAATCAGGCAGCCTACAAGGCATTGGTGACGGCCCTGCAAACCACCCAACCCGTACCAGGACAAGGCGAACCGGGGCTGGGGTTCTACCCGGCGCTGGAAGCGTTGGCGAAACTGGAGCAACCCGGGCTGGCCGAGCATTTCACCCTCGAATTGCGTTTGCCAGGCGCCTCGCTGGACCCCGGTCATCCCGTTCGCCAGGCACTCGACACAATCCTTAACTGGACGGTCGGCAGCCTCGATCAGCTCGTTCTGCGGCGTCCGCCAACTCAAGCTGACCTGAATGAGCTGGACACGGCCGGGGCCAACCCCGCGTTGAAATCCTTCATTACTCAACTCGCCGCCGACCAGTTGTTCGGTCCTTCGCGGCGGCCGTTCCTCAAGGCGTCCAAGGGGTTGGCCGATCCGATCGTTACAAGGGTGGAGCGCGCACCATGACCACATCTGCGATCAGAACTGTTTGCTTGGTCGGCCCTCGGCTCACCGCACCGGGTCGAGACTCCGAGGCCAGCTACCTCTGGGTTGCCGAGCTTTCGACGGACCTTGAGGGTGACCGAAAACCGGTGGATGGCGTGGTGCGTGCACCGTCGCTGAGGGTGTTGGCCCAGCGCGCGCAAGCACGCGCGCAGTACGATGCCAAGGCTGCCACCGTCGACTTTCGTGACCCGCTGATGTTCCAGCTGGCGGTACGCGGCTATCCGACCAAGGCCGGCGAATTGCGCATGGCGTCCACTTGCGACGGTAGCGATGCCGCTGCTCGTTCGCTCTCGGTCTCGGCGTACCCTGCCGACCCACGGGGTTTCTCCATTGGTGTCGCGGCCATGCTGGCGAGCGACGGCAAATGGCCGGCTAAACGCTCGGACGAGCTCGAAACGTCACCCTTGTCGTTGACCCTCGGCGCCATCGACATAGCCATCCGCGATGAAGCCGGGGTGCGGGACGTCTGGAACTTCTGGTCGGTGGGTGCCCGTCAAGAGATAGATGGCGAGCCGTATGTGCCGATCTTCGGTGGGGGGATCTACCTCAAAGTCGTTCATGGGGCATTTCTGTCCATCCAGGACAGCACCGTCAAGGGCAAGCGAGTGCGCAAGACGCTCACCGATAGAGACGACAAGGTCGATCGCATCATCCTCTGCCTCACCCCCGCTGGCATCGAGTTCGACGCCGTGATCGACGATCCTTTCGGTTCCGCAACCCAGCTCAAGGTGCGGCTGCGCCTGGAGCCGGATGGGGCAGGGGGGCAACGGGTGGCGCTGCTGCGCGAAGACCAACAGCGCAGTAAATTGCGCCCGACGCTCGATGATCTGGCCGAAAGCGTGCGTACCGCTCGGCTTGGTTTGGTGTTCGACATTCGCCCAGGCCTTGCTCCACTGGTTTGGCCAGTGGAGCAAGGTAGCAACCACTTGCGGCTGCGCGATGGCATCAAGCGGCCGAGCACCTTGCCGGGCGCAGTGCGTGCGAGCCTTGTGACCGAACGGATGGCCGGAGCCTCGCTGGAAGCCACGGCGACCCTGATCAACCCTGTGCTGACTATCGACAGTAGCCGACCTATGGCCAGGCAACTGACGCTGGATGCGGGTAAGCAGCCCGCCGCGTCAGAGGCGGTGGCGACGGTCAACCTGGTCCAGCCAAGCGATACTCGCCGTTGGCGAGTGGGCTTTGGACAGCGCAAGGGCAGTGCGACGGCCAGCGCGTTGCCAGTGCTGGTCGAGCGCTTAGGCCTGGCCCGTGACCTGGAGGCACGCTATCGGCGGCAGGCGTTGAGAACCGCGCGGGACCCGCGACCGCTCTACGGGTTTGTGGCGCTCGAACGGGGGGTGGTGCAGATCCCCCTCGCGCGCGAGCCCGACCTGGCTTTGCGCAAGGCAGTCGATCCGGCGCCGAAGGACGGCCAGGTAAAGGACGGCCAGGCGCTGGTTGGATTGGTTCATGCGCGCCTGACGCGGCGGTTGCCGAATGCTGAATATGCAACTGTCGGTGAACTGACGGTTGACAGCGCGGCGTTCGTCCGCGTCAGTGTGCCATTCAGCGACAGGGCTCCGCTCAGTTGTGATATCACCCTGAGCGCAGCGCATGGTGCAATTTCCGGGGCCCTTTGGTTCAACGAGTCGTCGCCGACCGCACAGGAGGTGGTGCCGGTACTGGACAATGGTCCCATTACGCTGCGCTCCGGCGTGTTGTCCTTTGGTGAGACGGGGACTACCGACGGTCAGATCGCGGCATTGCAGCCTACGGATGACGTTCCAGCGGTGAGCTTGGACCTGAACGTAGCGATCAGCCCAGGTGCCCCCGTGGTTCATTGGGCGCCTGTTCCCGGGGTACAAATGCCTTTGGTCGCGGGCATGAACATGACACGCAGCGCGCCCAGCGCTGTGAGGCCTTCATGCAGCCGGGACCTGGTGCCGGTGTTCTACCACGTGCCTGAATCACGCACGGCCGCCACCGTCACGCTTACCTTGCAGGGCTTTTCGAGTGGCGCCGCCAGCATCGTATCGAAGGATGCCGAGCTACGTTTTGGTTGGCCGGGCATCAATGCGCAGTGGGCACACGGGCCGCTTGCCGAGGGTCAGGATATCGAATCGAAAACCGGTATTGCGATGTCGGTCCTGACGTTGCCTGGCGTTGAAGTGACGCTTACCTCCACGACCAGTAACGCACCAGGCCTGGCTTACTTGCTGCGTTACGATCTGCCGGTCCTGGGCGAGCTGTATGCCGAAGCCACCTTCGTCAAGTCCCAACCGCCTGCTACGGGCCAAGCCTTGCCGCAGGTTACCGCGCTGGACCTTCAAGCGCTGGAGAGCGTCTGGGCTGCGTCCTCCCATCGGTTGTCGCTGACACGCACGGACAGGGACAGGATGACAGGGTGGTACGACACCAAGGCGGATGGGCTTGTCGAACCCTATACCTGGGAGACTGGGTTCACGGTCCGGACGGATGCCAATACCTTGCCCTATGGTGCTTACGCATTGGCAGGCGAGTGGACATGGGGGAGCACGCCCTGGCGGGCTTGAACCGGACGTTCGGCAAGCCCGCCAAGGGGGACAAGGCATTATCTGCAACAGGCAAAGGGCTAGAGATCGTCGGCTTTGCACTTGCGCCCTATAGGCAAACAATCGGCAAAGCTTCTGCAATAGCCGACACACGCGGCTTGGTCATGGCAACCACGGCCAAAGCGGTGCCGACCACGCTTAGTGTGCGCAGCACTCAACTCCTCAAGCCCTCAGGCGGTGGTGAGATCACCGACTTGATAACCACACGCGAGGAGGTGCCACTCACGCTGCATGGGGCCCAACTTGCCTTGTACCTGCGCGATGTACCCATGCAGCCATCGGCCGGAGGCTGGGTCTTTAGCCCCGACGACACACCGGAAAGTGCGCCTGGCCCAGACAGTACCGTGTTTGCCAGGGATAAGTTGCCTCGTTCGATCTACGAGTGGCGACTCTATGCAAGCGCTGGGGCGTCGTCGTTTCACGACCTCGTCATCGGCCCACTGACCCTTCGTCCGTTGCGCTTGTGGCACTGTAGCGTCGATGTCGATGGCATCGTCAAGGCCGTTTCGGTGCTGTTCGGCATCAATGCACCCTACCAGCAGGTAGCCAACCAGGACGAACCATTCGGGCCGGAATCGCCCTTCGATACCGGTAATTCGGTGTGCATCGCGTTCAAGACGAACGGCGGTCCGCTGGTGGCCGACAATATCAATGACGCGGTCGTCCAGAACCAGAAAATCAATGTTGCCACAACGAACCAGGCATCGATCACCTTACGCCTGGACGCCAAGGTGCTTCCGGGTGCGAAGGACGCCGAGGATCGCCAGCCCGTCACCCTGCGTTTCAACATTCAAATCAATGCCCAACGTCTGGAGGCCGTGGCGAGCAGCGCGCAACTGGACATCACCCTGTTCGGCGCGCGACTGACGCTGACCGGTGGCACGGTCGTGATCAACGGCCCGCAGTTGAACGTGAGCTTCAAAGGCTCAGCCCAGATGCCGGAATACCTGACGATCAGTACGCTGACGCTCGACCTTTCGGCTAGCCAATGCCTGGTGACGGTCAACGGAGTGGCGACGCTGCCCGACCGGCGCGAAACGTCCTTGCGCGAAGCGATCCGGGTTTCGCTGGGCGGCCCAATTGGCTGGTACGGCGCGAGCATCGCGACCGATAGCGAGGCAATAACCGTGCATGATCACCCGCGTGGGGTGCTCAGTGTCGAACTGAACGGGGCGATCTGCAAAGGCGATTGGCTGCGCGGCCTGAATATCGGTACAACCCGCGCCCACGGTATCGTCGTGCTTACCGTGCAGGCGCCGGAGGCGAAACGGCCTATGGCCTGGAAGATCAGCAGCGCGCGCTTTGACGTCACGGCCTCCAATGAAAATGGTCAACTGCAAGTTACGCAGCTCACCCGCCTGCAGAATGCCGGGGCTGTACTGACCACTGACATGCGCGTCACATTGCCGACTCCAGACGTTGGCCTGGTTAGCGTGGTGCAATGGCCGGTTGGACGACTAGGGCAGGATGCGACGAAGTTCATCGACTCCGCGGGCCCCTATACAGGCGAAGAACGCACGCTGCACACAGTCGAGGTGAGCACGACCGGGACGGTGCTGACGCACGTCACCAAGCCCGGTTTGGCGGATCTGACTCTCGATTGCAATGTCATTGGCGTGGTCAAGGATGTTTGGTTGCTCACCGCTGTGTGGCGCAGCAAAGTGTTGACCACCCACAGGCTTTCAGGGGAGGGGCAGACCTCCCAGGTTTTCGACAGCCTCGATGACGTGGCGATCGTCGACCTGGCCCACGTTGCACGACGGCTCGCTGATCCCCGTGACCCTTTCAACAGACAGTATGGTTTCGTACCTCGCTACCGGCTTAATGGCGACCTGACCGATGATGCTTCGCCGCTCATCGCCGGTATCGGCCGAGGCGGGTTGTTTGGGCGGGATATCGACCGTGTGCTCGTCGGCGCGTCAAAAGGGGGCGCGGTACCGGCCTTGGTGATTTTCGCGGGGGCGCTTATCGAGGTGAGCCTGGACGAAGAGCAGGTGAGCGGCGTTGTCGCTCCGTTACCCTGGATTGCACCCGTATTCGCTGGCGCCGCGGAGCCGCTTTCCCACATCCCCCAAGCCCCGGAGCCGGGGCAAAAGGCCTGGATCGGTAAAGTGGCGGGGTTCGATCTTGCCAGTGCAATTGCCTTGCCACTCAATGGCCTGGCACCGCTTGCAATTGGCCTGGCATCGAACTCTGCAGTTGAGGTGCGGCAGAGCCTTTTACAAATGATCGGTGTCGACGCCACCACCGCACAGGATGTCATCGACCAGGCGTTCGCGGCCAACCTATTCCCCAGCCCCGCCAGTACCGCGCCCTTTGCTCGACCCTTGTTCTGGCGCAGCCTGATGGCGTTGGCGCGGTGGTGGAGAGTGGCTTCTACCAACCACAGGGTCAACACGCTGCTTGCCCGACCGGGGCAGGGCGACGCGGTTCGAGTGCAAGTCGTTCGGCACCCTCCAAACAAGCAGGGCGCTGCTGGCAGTTGTGACCTGGTTGTGGCTGGGCGCTGGGAAATCGCTGTGGCGCCGATTCCCGGCGGCGAGCCTAGGGCGCAAGATGCTGGCTTTCAGAACTTGGTCGGCTTCGCATCGACCCTGGTGCAAGAGCCGTTGGCAGTGTTTGCCGCATCCGTGATGGATGCCGCCACTGAAGGGCTCGATGCCGATCAGCGCAATCATGCAAGCCTCCAGAGAATTACCCTAAGGGCGCCCTTCGCGCTGCAGGCCCAAGGGCGCTTGCGCGACCCCAACCGTGCGATCTACCCTTCGCCGGCGCTGAGCTGGCCACGCAAGGCAATCACCGAGCTGGCGTGGATCAACACCCACGATGAGGCAGTGATCCAGGATGCTGGGCATGCATGGGCGGGCCGTGCGCGAACGTTCGCGGGGCCTTGCAAGGCGGCTGTTGCCTCGGACAAGGACGAGCGTATCGATTTCCTTGCCATCGGACGCCGGATCCTGTTTTCACGAGGAGGTGAACAGGCCCCACAAGTCGTCTCGCCACCTGACCGCGCTTTGACACCGGCAACGCCCCGGGCGCGGGTGCCATTGGCAGCGGAGCTTGCCCAAGCGCTAAGCAAGAACCGGCTGAAGGACACAGAGGCCGGTGCACTGACCGGGCTATCCCCCGGCCAGTTCGAGGTCTTTTCCAATGGCGTTCGTCCAGGCGTGATGGCTCTGGAGCATGAAGGGTTCGTAAGCGTGGATCAGGAGCTGCCACTGGACAGCGCTCACGCCCGTTTCGGCCGACCGGCCGACAGGGCACCGCTGGTCTGGCGACAAGGTCGCGCGCCACGCAATACCGCGCTGCCGCGCGGGCGCGTGGAGAGCGAAAGCCGGCGCACATTCGTGGCAGCGAACCTGTACGCGGTGGAAAAAGGCGCGTCCGACACTCGCCATCTTCAACCCTTCGTACTGTTCAGTGGGCCTGGCGCGGTGCTTCGCTATCTGCCGGCCTTGATCGAGGAAGCGGGCCAGGAAGCCATTGCGCTGTTGTTGTCGTTGCAGTCGCCGGACAGAGGCTGGCTGAGCCCTGAACTCAGTGAAAACGTGGTGATCCGGGTAAAACGTCCAGGGTTGAGTGGGCGTAACCCTCTGGTCGAAACGCTGGCCAAGTTGGGACTGCTGGTGCCTGGCCTGCAGGCCACCCTTGAGGTAGGCGATGTCGTTGTGCGTTTCGCAGCCTTTAAAGTCAGTGCGTTGGCCAATGAACAGCTGGACCTGACTTTGGCGATGTCCCTGACTGATCGGTCCAGGTTGCAAGCCGCGGTACGCGGCGCGGATGCGGACACCCAGGCGATGCTAAGGCTTGAGCTGGCACCCTGGATCAAGGACGCGCCCGCGCCAGCACCCGGCAAATGGGTCGACCTTAAGACACGTACGAGCGCCTCGCAGCAGTTGCCCGCTGGGCCGCCCCTGCGCGTCACTTTCCGTCTGATGCTGTTACCGGGTAATCGTCTGTGGCGCCCGGTGGAAATGGCCACGCTGGCGTTCGCTGACCCAGCCTATGACCGCGAACTGGCAAGCCCGGCGCATGGCGTGACCAAAGCGGTGCGCGCAAAGCGCTATCTACTGGCCTTCGACCGTGCGGAGTACGACTCGACGCAGACACTGTGCTTTTCCTTTGGCAGGATCAACGAAGCGTTCCTTAGGCCGGATAGGCGTGCCGTGCCGCCGTTACTGGGGGGCAAGTGGTCTATCGGCATCGAAGTCACCGCAAAGGATCCTGCACTGCATGGCAGTATCCCTCGCGCATTGGGCGTTCGCGGGCTGGCGCCCGAGCAGCCGGTGCAGGGCAGCGCTGGCCAGGCGTACGCCATCGAGATCAGTGCACTGGTGGAAAAGGACGGCACGCCCGCGGCCTTGGCTTCGGGTGATCAACTGACGATCACTGCAGTCGTGCTAGAGGATGACGACGCCTTGAGCGTTGGGTTGACGCTGAACCTGAATCTGAGCATCGTCGACTTCCCAGTGAACGCGCCGGCAGCGGCCATCTATGGTTTGGTCAGTCACGAGGCTGGCCGAGCAACGCCGGAACTGTTCGCCAGCGCACCGCAGCCCAGCATCGTCGAGTTTCCGGAGCTGGTGGCCGACCTGGTACGTGGGCATGTACGGCGCAAGGCGATGTTCGTATGGCCATTCGTGCCGAGAAACCCGATTACGCCTGGTCATGCATCAGCGGGTTTGGTCAAGATCGATCGTACCGGAGGCGGGCAGATTCCTGAGCATCCGACACTGGACTTCCCGCCTGCGCAATAGAGAGAGGGCGCTTGAGACAGTGGCTCGTCTGAGCCAGCAATCAGTCCGACAACGACCATAGCGGATCGCTGGCCATCAGCAGGGTCACCCAATCGGTAAAGGCGCGTACCCTTGCTGACAAGTGGCGGGTGTAGGGGTAGACGATGGAAAGGGGCATGCTAGCCATCTGCCAATCAGGCAAGACCCTCACCAGCGCACCCGTTTTGAAATGCGGCACGGCCTCGGCCGTTGGAAGGAAGGCAACACCTAGCCCGGAGACCGCGGCGGCGGCAGTTGCACTGCCGTTGTTGAAGTACATGGACGGCTGATGATCCAAGGTGAAACTGTCTGACCCGCGTGTGAGGGTTGGCACGAAACGCCTATCCGTTGCCGGAAACTTGAACCCTAAATGTTTGTGGTTTGGCAGGTCCCAAGGGGTGTCGGGGATGCCGGCACTGTCCAGGTACCTGGGGGATGCGCAGAAGCAAAAGCGCATTTGGCCAATAGGCCGACACACCAGATCCTGATCGGTAATGGTTCCACCACGAATCGCACAATCCACACCTTCCTGAACAAGATCAACGACACGCTCGCTGCAGCCGATGTCGAGATGGATTTCGGGGAATGTCGAGGCAAACTCGGAAAGGGCGGGGACCACGAACAAGATACCGACAGGGGAGGGCATTTCAATGCGAACACGCCCACGCACGACATTTCGGCTTTGCGAAGTCGAAGCCTCCAGCTCGTCCACATCGTCAATCACGGCACGCGCTCTGATGTAGTAGGCGGCCCCTTCGGGTGTGGGTGAAACTTTACGCGTTGTACGATGCAGCAGCCTGATACCCAGCAGATTTTCCAGTGCCTGGATTTGGCCTGAGACCGTTGTTTTTGCCAGCGACAGGGAGTCTGCAGCACCGCTGAAACTGCCCACTTCGACGATGCGGCAAAACGCCCGCATCGCCTCCAAACGGTCCAATGCCATTGTGCGAATTTCCGTACAAACAAAACGATTGCACCCAGTTTATCCGAAAACACGGTTTCACTACAGTTTGCTCATCCCACCGAGCGGTGGCGAACCAACTGGAGAATCGTGATGAGCACCAAACGTATCAATTATTACGAAGCAGCCCCACAAGCCATGAAAGCCATGATGGGGCTGGAAAAGGCCGCTTCTCAATCCATTTTGCCGGCATCGCTGCGAGAGCTGGTGCGGATTCGTGCATCGCAGATCAACGGTTGTGCCTATTGCATCGACATGCACACCGCCGATGCGCTGAAAGCAGGTGAAACCCCACGCCGTCTGATGGCTGTCAGTGCCTGGAAAGAAACACCGTTCTTCGATGCCCAGGAACGTGCTGCGTTGCTGTGGACTGAAACCCTCACCCTGGTGGCAGAGAGGCATGCACCGGATGAGATTTACCAAGAGGTTGCCGCTCAATTCACTGAGCAAGCGCTGTCCGAGCTCACCTTTGTGATTGCCGCCATCAACGCCTGGAACCGCTTCGGCGTCGGTTTCGCCATGCAGCCAAAGTAATCCCACATCCGAATTCGGGTGTTTGACACTACACGGCGACTTTCCTCCCAGCCTGAACTTTCAAACACCCCCACTCGAATCAAATCTTTAACGTTTTGCGCGTGTCTGTGCGCGCTCTTTGACGGAGTCAATATGAAAAACATCATCAAAACCTGTGCTGCACTCATGATAGTACTGCCTTTTTTTGCACATGCCGCCGACGGCGCAGACGCGGTGAAGCGTTTCCAGGAACGAAACAAGGCGATGTTTGCTCAACAAGCAAAGGCGCGAGCGGAGCGCGAACAACAGGATCATCAGGCGAGTAAAGATACGCTGCAGGAGGGTGGCGATTCTGTTAGCGCAGGAATGATTGCTGAATAAACCACGGCGTATCGATTTGCCATTTAGTGAAAAGGATCAATCCGTGCGCGCTCCCGCCCTCATTGCAACTGGCTTCGTTGCTACAATTTCGCTGATCGCTGGATGTAACAAAGAAACCGCCCCGCAAGTGACAGCCAATCCTCCCGCTGTCGATGTTGTTAGTGTAACCGTTCAACCCGTGAAACCCTGGGACAGCTTCAATGGCCGCATCGGGGCTATGGAAACGGTATCGGTGCTGCCAAGAGTCGGTGGTTACATCACCAAGGTCGCTTACAAGGAAGGCAGCGAGGTCAACAAAGGCGACCTCTTGTTTGTCGTTGACCAGCGCCCCTATCGCGCTACCTTGGCGAGTGCGCAAGCCCGGCTGGAGCAGGCACGGGCTTCACTTGCTTTCGCCAAGCAACAAAATCAGCGAGCGCAGCAGCTTATCAAGAGCCATGCGATATCGATGGAGGAGGCTGAGCAGAAGCGAGCAGCCTACGAACAGGGCGTTGCTGAGGTACATGCTGCTGAGTCCGAGGTGACGACAGCTGCCCTCAATCTGGCGTTCACCGAGGTTCGATCGCCCATCGATGGCCGGACAAGTCGGGCACAACTCACGGTCGGCAACCTGGCCGTCGCGGACCAGTCTGTACTCACCTCGGTGGTGTCGCAGGACCCGGTCTATGTTTACTTCGACCCGGATGAACAAAGCTTCCTGAACTATCAAGAACGCTTGAAGGCCTCTCAACGTACACAGGTGCGCGTCGGACTGGCAAACGATGAACACTCTCCCTATGAAGGGGAACTCTCGTTCGTTGACAACCAGGTGGACGCTGCAACAGGCACCATTCGCGCAAGGGCGACGGTGAAGAACCCAGACAGGTTCCTGGTGCCAGGGCTCTTCGCCAAAGTAGAACTGTCAGTGGGTGAATCGCAGGTGCAAACACTGGTGCCTGAACGCGCCATCTTGAGTGATCAAGATAAAAAGTATGTCTACGTACTGAGCGGCGATGGCAAGGCTGAAAAAAGGTATATCGAGCCCGGCAAGTTGGTTGGGCAGCAGCGTGTGGTCGCCGCAGGCCTCGACAATAACGAACGCGTAATAGTTTCCGGTCTTCAGCAAATCTATGGCTCCGGCATGGCGGTCTCACCCAATCTTCTCGTTCCAGCAAGTACTGAAATGAACGTGTCCAGTACGCATAAAAGCTTGAAATAACCTGCGAAGGCCTGTCTCATGGATTTCTCTAAGTTTTTTATCGATCGGCCAATCTTTGCGATTGTTCTGTCGATTGTCATTTTTGCAGCAGGGTTGATCGCAATCCCGCTGCTGCCCGTTGGTGAGTACCCAGAAGTTGTTCCGCCTACCGTGGTGGTGAAGGCCACCTATCCGGGCGCGAACCCTAAAGAGATTGCCGAGTCAGTTGCTGTTCCCCTTGAGGAGGCCATCAACGGGGTTGAAGACATGGTCTATCTGAAGTCGGTGGCCAGCTCCGATGGCACGTTGCAGGTCGTAGTCACCTTCAACGACAAGGTAGACCCAGACACGGCGGCGGTTCGCGTACAGAACAGGGTAAGCCAGGCGCTTTCTCGCCTGCCTGAAACGGTGCGCCAGTATGGCATCACCACGCAGAAACAATCCCCGACACCGCTGATGTATGTGGACATGTTCTCCACCAGCGAGAAGTTCGATGCCCTCTACCTGCGCAACTACCTTCGCCTGCACGTGAAGGATGAGCTGGCGCGTATTCCGGGGATCGGCGACGTGGTGCTTTACGGCTCCGGCGACTATGCGATGCGGATCTGGCTTGACCCAGACAAGCTCGCCGCGCGTGGTATCACAGCACAGGACGCCATCAATGCCATCCGCCAGCAGAACGTTCAAGTATCCGCCGGGCAGCTCGGCGCTGAACCCTCGCCCCAGAACACCGATTTTCTGATCTCCATTAACGTGCAAGGTCGGCTCAAGACCGAGCAGGAGTTCTCTGACATCGTCCTGAAAACCGGGCGTGATGGCCAGATCACCCGGCTCGCCGACGTTGCCCGGGTGCAGTTGGACTCGGGGGATTACACGATGCGTGTATTCCGAGGCAAAAGTCAGGAGGTTGCAGTCGGGATCTTCCTAACCCCCGGGGCCAACGCAATCGACGTCGCCAACAAGGTGTATTCGAAACTCGACGCTTTGTCCAAAGACTTCCCGGAAGGGGTCAAGTACGTCAGTGTATGGGACCCCACAGTCTTCGTGCGCGAGTCGATCAGCGCCGTGCAGCACACGCTGTTCGAGGCGATGGCGCTGATCGTTCTGGTGGTCGTGATTTTCCTGCAGACCTGGCGGGCATCGATCATTGCGCTGATCGCAGTGCCAGTTTCTATCGTGGGAACGTTCGCGTTCCTCTATTTGCTCGGCTACTCCATCAACACGCTCACTTTGTTCGGCATGGTGTTGGCGATCGGCATCGTTGTCGACGACGCGATCGTGGTCGTGGAAAACGTCGAACGAAACATCGAGCTAGGTCAGACACCCCTGCAAGCCGCTCATCAGGCGATGCGGGAGGTATCAGGCCCGATCCTGGCGATTGGTCTGGTGCTGTGCGCCGTGTTCATCCCGATGGCTTTCATGAGTGGTGTGACAGGGCAGTTCTACAAGCAATTTGCCGTCACCATCGCGATCTCGACGGTGATTTCGACGGTTAACTCCCTGACCCTATCGCCGGTGCTGGCAGCCAAGCTGCTGCGTCACCACGACAGCCCGAAGGACAGGCTGACGCGATGCATGGATTTTGCGCTTGGTTGGCTGCTGCGCCCCTTCAACCGGTTCTTCAACCGCAGTTCGCAACGTTATGAACGGAGCATCGCCAGGCTGCTGCCACGCAAGGGACTGGTTTTTCTGGTGTACGCCGCGCTGTTGGGGGTGACCGGGCTGTTGTTCAACACCATCCCGACCGGGTTCATTCCCAGCCAGGACAAGCTCTATCTCTTCGCCGGCGCGACGCTTCCCCCGGGTGCATCGCTTTCCCGCTCTGACGCGGTAGCCCGAGAGATGTCTGCGATCGCTTCGACGGTGGAAGGTGTGGACTTTACCAACTCGTATGTCGGCTCCAACGCGCTGCAAAACACCGCGACCCCGAACCTGGTGACTGCCTACGTCATCCTCAAACCTTTCGGTGAACGCACCCGCAGTGCCGCGGACATCAACGCCGAGCTGAACAGCAAATTCGCTGCCATCAAGGACGGCGCAGCCTATGCCTTGCTGCCACCGCCCATCCAAGGCCTCGGTAACGGCTCCGGCTATTCGCTGTTTTTAACCGACCGAGGTGGTTTGGGATACGCGGCATTGCAGCAGGCACTGGAAAAATTCCAGGCCGAGGTCGCCAGCACCCCAGGCATGACCTTCCCCGTCAGCTCGTATCAATCCAACATCCCGCAACTGGAGGTCAAGGTCGATCGCGTGAAGGCGCAGGCTCAGGGGGTTGAACTGCCGGCGATATTCGACACGCTGCAAACGTACTTGGGGTCTGTTTACGTAAACGATTTCAACCTGTTCGGTCGGGTTTACCGCGTCATTGCTCAAGCGGACTCAAGCTTCAGGCAAGCCGCAGAAGACGTAGGTAACCTTCGCGTACGTAACGCTCAAGGGAACATGGTGCCATTGAGTGCCGTGGTCAACATCGCCTCGACCTTTGGACCTGACCCCGTGATGCGCTTCAACGGGTACCCCGCTGCGGACTTGATCGGCGACGCGGACCCAAAGGTCATGTCTTCTGGCGAGGTGCTCAAGAAGTTGGAGGAAATCGCCGCCCGCACACTGCCACGAGGCATAGCGCTGGAGTGGACAGATCTCAGCTATCAGCAGGTCACCCAGAGCAACACAGCCGTGATCGTATTCCCGATCGCCGTCATGCTGGCCTTCTTGGTACTGGCCGCGCTTTACGAGAGCTGGACGCTGCCACTGGCGGTCATTCTGATTGTGCCGGTTTGCATGTTTGCCGCACTGATGGGGGTATGGATCGCGGGTGGTGACAACAACGTCTTCGTCCAGGTTGGCCTGGTGGTACTGATGGGGCTGGCGTGCAAGAATGCAATCTTGATTGTCGAGTTTGCGCGGGAGCTGGAGATGCAAGGGCGGGGGACTGTCGAAGCGGCGCTGGAAGCCTGCCGGCTTCGTCTACGCCCCATCGTGATGACATCGGTGGCATTCATCGCGGGCGCGGTGCCGCTTTTGGTTGGCACCGGTGCGGGCAGTGAGGTCCGTCACGCAACAGGTGTTACCGTCTTCGGCGGAATGCTCGGCGTGACCGTTTTCGGGCTGTTCCTGACCCCGGTGTTCTATGTGGTGATGAGGAAGCTAGGCGCAACCATCCCCGACCATCCTTCAAGCGTGCCGGCGCATGAGGTGGAGAGCCTGACCCATGGCTAACTTCAGAAACTGTTCAGTACCAATGTTGTTCATGTTGCTGGCTGGATGCTCGGTGGGGCCGGACTTTACCCGGCCAGGTGTGCCATCACTGCCGCAGTCCTTTACCCATCAACGCGCCGGCCAGGCCGCCCCGTCGCGTGACGCTTGCCCACATTCCACAGTTTGAAGTGAGGGTTGCCGTCGACAAGCATCGGCTTGCAGTCTTGACCGGCTTGTCTCCTGCATCGCTGGATTCCCAGCTGCTGGCTGTTAGCGCTATGCCTGCAGCGCCGCAGAGGATCGAAGCGGACACGCCAGCGAACGTTATCCGCAGGCGCCCCGACGTTGCATCGGCTGAACACCGCTTGCACGCAGCGACTGCGCAGATAGGGATAGCTACTGCGGACCTGTTCCCTCGGGTCACACTGGAGGCGGCTATAGGAGCCTATGCGTTTAACGGTAGTGCGCTCTACTCAGCCTCCGCAGAATCGAACATGGCGGCGCTAGGGGTTGACTGGTCATTCCTTGACGCAGGTCGGGTAAAGAGTCGGATCGAGGCTGCTGATGCAGAAGCAGCGGCTCGACTGGCGAATTATCAGCAGGCGGTATTGGTTGCGCTTGAAGACGTTGAGAACGCATTGGTGCGTTTTACGCGTACCACGGATGAGGAGGCCCGCTTGAACAGTGCAGCCGCTGAACTGGCGAAGGCGTCAGCGCTTGCAGGTGAAAAGTACCAAGCAGGTGCTATCGAGCTCTTCGAGCGATGGACGTCCAGCGTGAGCTCTACAACGCGCAGATAGACCAGGTTTCCAGCCAGGCGAAGCACGCAGCAGCAGCCTTCACGCAAAAAGTGGTTTGGGAGTAGGGTGGATACATATATTCCATTTGTGCATGGAAATATGCTTGACGCCTTACTCAAGCCTGCCTACGATCTAGCTCATCGAAGCCGAGATGAGCGCCATGAAAACGAACCAGCATCTTGAATTTGTCCAACCTTCAGAACCCGTCTCTCTGCACGCTCTGTTGAAGGAGGTCGATGGGATTTTCGAAATTCAAATCAATGCGCTCGCAACACTCTACGGTGTGAGTAAATCGGCGGTGCGGCTTACGCTTGGCGGCTCACATCGTCCTAAGTACCTCGCCCAGGTCTGCTACGAATATGCGGTGGAAGGTAAATGGCCGTTACAAGGCCATGACAATGACGCGGATTGGCTGGATCTGAGTGCTTTTGTCACCACCGGTCGAAGCTATGTTGAACACTACGGCGCCGCACCGCCCAAGATGTTAGAGAAAACACTGGTGATGGGAGGGATTCGCGCGGGCCTCGATTCCGATAGAGCTGATATCGATGGCATTCCCGCAGTGCTAGAGGGGCTCTACACTGGGTACTTGACCTTGCTGGAGATAGCAATAATGGCTCAAATGAGCGAGAAGTCCGTAAGGAATGCGACGCTACCGACCGCTCAAGATCGCCTCGTTACCTCAAAGCAAGGCACCCGAACAGTGGTCGAGGCTCCCGAGGCTCTCCGGTGGTTATCGGGTCGCCGAAGCTTCAATCCAACAGTTGTGGTCTGATCATGGCGCTGACGAGACAAGCTGAAGCCTATTGCGTTGAAACGCTGAAACGAACGAGCCCACCCACCGAAAAAATTGCAGGGTTTACCACCCGTACCGGGCGCCAGCTGGCGTTGGAGCGGGTTCGAAATGAAATCTATTGCTGGACCGAGCTCTCATCTCTGGAGGCAGCGCCCTGCACGCCAAGGCGTAGGTATACAGCCTCGGAAACACGCAACTCGAACCTGAATCGTAAAAACGCGCCACGCCTTATGCTTGGACAGGAAGTTCTGTACTGGACTTTCAGCGACATCGAGCACTTCAAACGCTTTGTGGATTGGTACATCTAACGCTCTCTCCACCGGGCAGTGGGCGGCAATCCTCTCCCTTTTCTTGGTCTCCGTTCGTCTCAGTGAAGGTGGGTTCCCCTCAATGCTCAAATGGCTTGCCTCCATGAGTCGCGATTTCCGCATTCACCTTGACTGGTCGCGTTTCGAGGAATCAGAGCGCTACCGCTATGTCACGCAGGCCTACGACCAATTCCCGACACAAGCGATGGAGGCAGATCTAGCCGAGCGCCTTAAGCGCGTCCAGGATGAGGCCGCTGCGAAGTTCAATGCTGATCGTGATCGGCTGAACGGGGCGGTCACAGCGCTGCACTCCAAAGTCACTGAAGCTAAGCGTCTGGTAAGCCTCTTTCAGCGCGATTACCGCGCTGAGCTTGAGGCCCTGTACGCAGAAAAAGATCGGTTGCGCGGTGAAATGCGCCTGA
The DNA here is from genome assembly GCA_041071465.1 of Pseudomonas putida. Taxonomy (NCBI): domain Bacteria; kingdom Pseudomonadati; phylum Pseudomonadota; class Gammaproteobacteria; order Pseudomonadales; family Pseudomonadaceae; genus Pseudomonas; species Pseudomonas putida. The sequence goes on from CP163498.1 coordinate 5,049,104, forward strand.
CAAGGAATGAGAAATCATCCGAATACGACAGCCTCGAGGCGTTACACGAGGAGAAAAAAGAGCTGTATAGAAAGAGCCGAGCGCTTAAGGACGATATTGATAGCTGGTACGCGCAAGCCAACCGGAGTCGGGTTTTACTGGGGAAAAAGGATCGAGAGATTCCCAAGTACTCAATCTTCGGGATTAGCCAAAATTCTTTGCAGCGCGCCAAGAACGACCGGGATATCGTAATCAAGAAGATCAAGCGGGTGAAAGAGGAGATCGACACGGTCAACAGTGATATCTACGCCTTGAATAAGGCGCTAGAGCAAATGGGTGAGAAATTTGGGCAGACCAAGCAACGTATCGTTGATACCAAACAGGATCGGGCTGAGTTTTTCGGCTTGAGTGCGTCCGGTAAGACCTTAAATGCCCTGAAAAGTGAACAGGACGACGTGGCCTATGAGTTTGCCAGGTTACGCACCACAGTGGTTTCAATTGAAGAGGCACGGGTATGTTTCATCCGAGATGCCGAAAACGGCTATGGTGTGCCCGCGCTTCGCATTGAACTGGATAACCGGATTGAAACTCGGGTTGCCCACCTCAGGGCATACGATCTACCCGAGCAACAGATGCAGCGTAAGCTGCGGCACCGAGAGCAGTGGCTGCGGAACACACGAAGTAGCGCTCGGATTTGGCGGGGAACCTTAATTTGAATGGTTTAGCCAGGCTGCTTTACAAGATGAAGAATGATGGCGTCGTCTGGCTTGCGCTTGCATTCGAGGCGCGTGGTTCGGCGAAGCGTTTGCGCGGCTGAGGGCGACGAAAAAATTCGGTGCTTGCTTCGTCGCCCAGTCGATCAGATCCGTGGGTCAGCCAGTTCTCATATCAGGTCAGAATATGCAGATCCCATCAAGCTCAAACCTTGAGCTCGCCCATGACACTCAAGACGGCACCGTGAGCAATGTCGATTATCCGGTCGACTTCTTCTCGGGTGGTGATCAGTGGTGGTGCGAAGCCGAGAATTTCCCCATGCGGCATGGCACGGGCGATCAGGCCGCGATCACGGGCCGCCTTGGAAATACGTGCACCAACTTTCAGCGACGGGTCCAGGCGTGTCTTGGTGAGCGGGTCGGCGACGAACTCGATGGCCGCCATCAAGCCCACGCCACGCACCTCACCCACGATCGGCACCGCGCCGAAGGCTTCCTGCATGGACTTCTGGAAGTACTCACCGACCCTTGCCGCGTTGCCCGGAATGTCCTCCTGCTCGACGATGTCCAGCACCGCATTCGCCGCTGCGACCCCGATGGGGTGACCGGAATAGGTGTAGCCGTGGGAGAACGCCCCCACTTTGTCCGCACCTTCCTCCATGACCTTGTATACCTTCTCACCTACGATCGAGGCGGAGAGCGGCGCATAGGCTGAGGTCAGGCCCTTGGCTACGGTGATCAGGTCAGGCTCGATACCATACTTGTCGCAGCCGAACATGGCGCCGGTACGGCCGAAGCCGGTGATGACTTCATCGGCAATCAGCAGGATGTCGTACTTTTTCAGGACTGGCTGAATGGCTGCCCAGTATCCGGCGGGTGGTGGGGTGATGCCGCCGGTACCCAGCACCGGCTCGGCAATGAATGCACCGATGGTGTCGGGGCCTTCGCGCAGGATCAGTTCCTCCAACTCGTTGGCTCGACGCCGGGAGAATTGCTGTTCGGTCTCACCTGGTTCGGCACCCCAGTAGTGGTGCGCAGCCCCGGTTCGCAAGATGCCGGAGACCGGCAGGTCCATGTAGTCGTGGTAGAACGACATGCCAGTCATGGACCCCGAAACGACCGAACAGCCGTGGTAACCGCGCTCGCGGGAAATGATCTTTTTCTTCTTCGGCAGACCACGCAGGTTGTTGTAGTACCAGACCAGCTTGGCCTGGGTTTCGTTGGCGTCGGAGCCCGACAGGCCGTAGAACACCTTGCTCATCTTGCCCGGCGCCATGTTTACCAGGCGATCGGACAGCCGCGCCAACTCGTCGGTGGTATGCGCAGCATAGGTGTGGTAATACGCGAGCTTGTGCGCCTGGCGCGAGATGGCCTCGGCTACCTCGCTGCGGCCATAGCCGACGTTCATGCAATACAAACCGGCGAAGCCGTCGATGTACTCACGGCCGGTCGCGTCGGTGATGGTGATGCCTTTGCCGGTCTCGACGATTGTCGGGTCTCCCAGTTTGCCGGATGCGAAGTCCTTCAGGTGGGTGAACGGATGCAGTACCGCGCCACGATCCTGGGCCGAAATGAGGTCGATCTTTTGCTTGTCCATGGTAGTTCTCCTGTTATTGGTCAAAGGCCGCCGACGCAGACGTATTTGAGTTCCATGTACTCGGCCAGGCCATGTTTTGAGCCTTCCCGGCCCAGGCCGGACTGTTTCCAGCCACCGAAAGGGATCGGTGCGCCGGTAAATTTCGGCGTGTTGAGCGCGACCATGCCGTACTCCAGCTGCTCGGATACGCGCGCCGCGCGCTTCAGGTCATTGGTGTAAACATAAGCCGCCAGGCCGTACTCGGTTTTATTGGCGCGCCGAACCACTTCATGCTCGCTGTCGAACGGCAGGATTGCCGCGACCGGGCCGAAGGTTTCTTCGAACGTGATGTCCATCTCATCGGTGACATCCGCCAGCACGGTCGGCAGGACGAAACTGCTGCCCAGGTTGTGATCCAGGCCGCCGCACATCAGTCGTGCGCCCAGCGAAATCGCATTGCCGATATGGTCACGGCATTTGTTGGCAACGCTGACACGTGTCATAGGGCCAATATCCACACCCTCTGCCAGGCCGTGACCGACACGCAGTGACTGTGCCAACCGAGTGAACTCGGTCACGAAGGCGTCATAGTGACTGCGCTGCACGTAGATGCGGTTGGCGGCCAGGCAGTCCTGGCCAGAAGTGGCGAACTTGGCGCCAATACAGGCGCTGGCCGCTTCATACACGTCGGCGTCTTCGAAGACGATGAAAGGCGCGTGCCCGCCCAACTCAAGCGAAACCTTTTTTACCGTGTCGGCGGACTGACGCAGCAGAATCCGGCCGACTTCGGTGGAGCCCGTGAAGCTGAAGGCTCTCACCTCGGTACGCTGAAGCAACTGCCTGGACAGTTTCGCCGCGTCGCCGGTGACCACTTGGAATACCCCGGCCGGGAAGCCGGCTTCCTCGGCCAGCCTCGCCAAGGCAAGGGCTGACAGTGGCGTTTCCGGTGCCGGCTTGATGATCATCGGGCAACCGGCGGCAAGGGCTGCGCCGGCTTTGCGGGTGATCATGGCGTTCGGGAAATTCCATGGCGTTACGGCTGCCGTGACACCAATGGGTTGCAGCCGAGTGGTGAGCTGGCTACCCGGCAGATGGCTTGGGATCGACTCTGCGTAGCTGCGCTCGGCTTCTGCTGCGAACCACTCCAGGAAGTTGGCGCCGTAGTCGATCTCACTGAGGGCCTCGGCGTAGGGCTTGCCTTGCTCGGCCGACATGATGGTCGCAAGGTCCTGGCAATGCTCACGGGTCAGCGCTGCCCATTTGCGCAGCAGATTGCCGCGCTGAGCGGGCAGCAGTGCACGCCAGCTGACGAAGGCTTCGCTGGCCGCCTCCACGGCCCGGTCGATCCAGTGCTCGTCGCAATGGGCGACGTGGGCGATAACCTCATCGGTAGCTGGGTCGGTGACGGCCAAGCGCCCTTCGCCATGAATCCATTGCCCAGCGATGTAGGCACGCAGCTCCAGGAGGTCTGGACGACTCAACTGGTGTAACGCTGCCGTTGCGCGGTTTTTCATTGTTATTTCCCTCCCGAATGTGCGGCAAGCTTGCGTTCTGCGGCAATGTCCTCCAGGTCCTTGAAGCGATCCCCGATGCGTGGGTGGACACGCCCGCCATCACTGGCACCAATGGCGATGACGATCTCGTCGGGGCCAGGTGCGTCGGCGATCTGGAAGGTGGAGGTTATGAAGTGCGAGCGTTTGCCCGTCTCGGACTTGTGGATCATCGGTACGTTCAACAATGCGCCCGCGCCAACCCGAGTGTTGATGAAGCTGAGAAACGCCGTGCCATCCACCGCCTCGCGGTACACGTCGCCAAAGCGCAAGGTGTGGATCAGTGCGGCGGCATGCTCGATCTCGCCGCCGGTGCCCACCACGGCGGCTTTCCCATAGGCCTGTATGCGCTCTTTGGGCAGGTGGGCCACCAGCGCCGCAGACATCATTCGGCCCAACTCAGGTGCCAGGCGAACGATCTCGGGGCCGAGGTCATCGACGAACCCTTGGCCGGCCCAAGGGTTGCGCAACACGGCCGCGACAACCACCGAGGTAATCGGCCTGGGTGCATCCTTGCCGCCTTCCTGATGGGTAGTTTCGATAAACGTCACGATCTTGCGGATATCAGCGGGCATCAAAGCCTCCAGGACAATGGGCCATGTGGAATTGAAGGCCATGCTAGTCACTGATTCGCAGTGAATCTTCCGTCGAACCATTGCAAGATTCTGTTATTTTTCCTCTGATTCGATTAATTCTCATCGGTGCAAGGGGTACCCGATGCCTGAACAACAAGAAAAAATCACGGCGTTACGGCGGGTGGCGAGCCAGATTAGTTCCGACGAAGATCTGGAATCGTTGCTCGGTGAGTTGACCCGCTCAGCCTGCCAGCAAGGCGGCTGGGACCTTGGGTCTGTAATGTGCATTGACCTCGCTCACGGTTACGGTGTGGTCTTGGCGCGCTATGAGAGCAGCCGGTTGCCGCAGAAGATGCAGGACCGCTGGGAGCTGGCGACCAGTCCCTCGCTGATCGCGTTGCAGAGTGGGGAGCCGGTCTACATCCGCGATGCCCAGCACACGACACGCTTTCCAGGCTATCGGCGTGACGCCTTGGCACGTAATTACCGCACCGTACTGGCCTTACCGATGCCCAGCAGCGATGCTGAAGGACGTCCGATGGTGCTCACCGTCATCTCGCGCTCGGTCCGGGAGGTTGCCGAGGAGGACCTGACCTTCATGGCCGCAGTGGTCGACCTGGGTGCGATCGCGGTGGACCGTGCCCATCGGCGCCGTGCGCAACTGGAAGCCAATGAGCAGTTACAACGCATTCTCGGTTCGCAGCGTTCGCTGTTGCGCAACGTGCTGGCGGGCGACTCGTTGCAAGCGTTGGCCGTCACCCTGGGAGAGTTGCTCGGCGGCGCGGTACTGGTGGCGGACTTTTCCGCCGGCCACGTGGTCGGATCGGCTTCGGCCTTACCCGCGCTGTACGACGACACGCAATGGACACGCTGGCTGGCTGGCAGCGGCGGGCGCGAGCTGCTGGGCTACATTCACGACACCTTGCAGCATCAGCGTGACGGTCAGGTGATGCTGCCGCTCGAGGGGGAGCATCGGCTGGCGGCGCACATCGAAGCGCTGACGGTGGATGATGAACAGGTCGGTGCGCTGTTGGTCGTGGGTGATGCGCCACCCGACACCCTGCGCAAGCTGCTCTTGGAAAACGCCTGCTTCGCCTTGAGTGTGCAATTGATGCGCAGCGTGATCCGCTACCGCTTCGAGACCCGCACCCTGACGGAGTTGTTTTCCGAGATCGTCGAGCGACGCTTCCGCGATTCAGAGGATGTGCTTGCGCGTGCCCGACGCCTCGGCTTGCCATTGGCCGCGCCGCTGCGCATGTTGGTGGTGGATTTTGCCGGCCATGGCAGCCATCGAAGCAACTTGATGCTCGAATGCAGCCGGCAGGTTTCCGGCCTTGCCAAGCAGTTACAGGTTGCCATGCACATGGTCACCCTGGGGAGTGGCCTGGTTTGTCTGCTGCCGGTAGACGCCGACCAGGTTGCGGTGCAAGCGCGGTTTGGCCGGCGTATCGCCGATGCCCTCGGGCGTGTGCTGGGCCATGAGCCGATCGTGGTGCTTGGGGAGACGTTCGAGGGGCTCGAGCCTTTGGCCGTCGAGTGGGAGCGCTGCTGGCGGATGATTCGCGTGGCGCGTGATTACGGGCGCAGCGGCATGCTCGAAATGCCGGACCTGGGCGCGTTGCCAGTGCTCATTGGTGCCGCCGACGCTACTGATGTGCGGCATTTCGTCAGCGGCACGCTGGGCAAGCTGATCGACTACGACAAGCGTAACGCCGCACCCTACCTCGAGACAGTGGCGGCGTACCTGCGTGCGGGGTGTCGCAGCCAGTTGGCCGCTGATGCGATGGGCTTGCACGTGACTACGCTGCGCTACCGGCTGGCACGGATTCAAGAGCTGTTCGGTCTGGACTTCGATACACCGGAGCGGCGATTTGCCCTGGAACTGGCGCTGCAGTTGCACCAACTGACTACCGGCGCAGAGCTGGGAAAAAGATGAAGAGCAGGGCTACCTGGGGTGAGAAACAGGGGTAGTCCGTTTTGCTCTTAAACCGAGAATAAATCACCGATTATTCCTCCATACCTAGGAGGACCCTGGCCTGTCACCGTCCCTATAGTTCACCTCAATCAATGCAACGGCATTCTTGAGGTGAGTGACATGCAGACCGTTGAACACGCATACAAGACGATAGACCCCATGGCCCTGCGCCGTGCCTTCGGTACGTTCGTCACCGGGGTAACCGTGGTCACAACCCGTGATGAGCAGGGCAACCCCAGAGGCATGACGGCCAATTCGTTCACCTCCGTTTCTCTTGATCCGGCACTGCTGCTGGTGTGCATCGGCAAGGGGGCAGCGAGCTTTCCGGTGTTCCGACAGGCCGACAGCTTTGCCGTCAATCTGCTGCATGAAGGGCAGGTTGTACTTTCCAACGTCTTCGCCTCCAAAGCTCTCGACAAATTCGACCAGGTTAGCCATGTCGCAGTGCACACGGGGGCACCGGTGCTGACCGATTGCCTGACCTGGTTCGACTGCACGGTGCACCAATGCATCGACGCAGGTGACCACATCCTCCTGCTTGGCCAGGTCCAGGCGTTCGGTACCAGCCCCGAGGCACCGTTAGGCTTCTGTCGCGGTCGCTATGCCCAGGTCAAGGACCCACTCCCACCAGGTTGGCTATCGGCCAGCGACATGATCACCGGCTACCTGATCGAATCCGAAGGGCGCTTGCTCCTGGCCGAGGATGGCAAGGGCGGCTGGGTACTGCCGACTGCCTCGCGTCGGCTCAAGGACGGGCGCCTGCCACTGTCCGCAGGCGGCGAGTTGGCCCTGTTGCCTGATGACACCTTTCTCTATTCGGTGTTCGACACCGCTGATAACGACCCGGGTTACCTGATTTATCGCGCCAAACTGGGCGAGTCGCTGGGGGAGGGTGCGCTGCCGCCTTCGCTGCACTTCTTCGCCCTCGATCAGCTGCCCTACGAAACCATTACCTCCCACGAGATACGCACCATGCTGCAGCGCTATGCGCGTGAGACCGAGCGCGGCAGCTTCGGTATCTACATGGACTCCCAGGAGGGCGGGCGTGTCGCGATGGTCGGCAGCGCGCAGAGCTGGGACAAAGCCTACTGAGTCAGAAAAAAATCAGGAGTTGGTAACACATGCAAACCACACTGCAAAACCTGCAAGGCTCCCGGCAGCAACTGTTCATCGACGGCCAGTTCACCGCCGCCCAGAGCGGCGAGTTCCTGCCCAGTTTCGATCCGACCACCGGGCATCCCTGGTACGAATTCTCCCAGGCCGATGCGCGGGACGTCGATGCAGCGGTACGCAGCGCACAGGTTGCGCTGAAGGGCGCTGCCTGGCGGCGCATGACGCAGACCGAGCGCGGCAAGCTGGTACGCCGGCTGGGTGAGTTGGTGGCGGATCATGCCGACGAGCTGGCGCGCATCGAGTGCCGCGACAACGGCAAGCTGCTCAAGGAAATGGTGGCGCAGATGCGCGGCCTGCCTGACTCGTTCTACTACTTCGCCGGTATGGCCGACAAGCTGCAGGGCGACACCATCCCGGTCAACAAGCTCGATGCGCTGAATTACAACGTGCGCGAGCCGATTGGCGTGGTGGCCATGATCACGCCTTGGAACTCGCCGTTGATGTTGCTCACCGGCACCCTGGCGCCGTGCCTGGCGATCGGCAACACCGTCGTCATCAAACCGTCCGAGCACACCAGTGCATCGACCTTGGCGTTGGCGGAACTGGCCATCCAGGCCGGTATTCCGCCGGGCGTAATCAACGTGGTGACGGGCGATGGCCCGACGACCGGCGAGGCGCTCAGTCGCCACCCCGGCGTTGCCAAGCTGGTGTTTACCGGTAGCACTGCCACTGGCCGCAAAATTGCCGCCAATGCGGCACAGAACCTGGTGTCGTGCCAAATGGAGCTGGGCGGTAAATCGCCCCATGTGGTGTTCGCCGACGCCAACATCGAGCAGGCGGTCAACGGCGTGGTCGCCGGTGTGTTCGCTGCCGCTGGGCAAACCTGCGTGGCAGGCTCGCGCTGCTTCGTCGAGTCTTCGATCTACCCTGCGTTCATCGATGCGCTGGTGGAGCGCACACGGCGGATCAAGGTCGGCCACCCCACCCTGGAGGACACCGATATTGGCCCGCTGGCGCTGTCCGCGCAGCTGGAAAAAGTCGAGCACTACGTCGACTCGGCGATCCGAGAAGGGGCCCGCGTGGCTGTGGGCGGTCGGCGCGCGACTGAAGCGGTGCAAGGCGGTGGCTGGTATTTCGAACCGACGGTCATTGTCGAGGCGCGTAACGACATGCGCTTCATGCGCGATGAAATCTTCGGCCCGGTAGTCGGGGTCATTCCCTTCGACACCGAAGCGCAGTTGATTGAACTGGCCAACGACACCGAGTACGGCCTTGCCGCAGGTGTCTGGACCCGAGACATCAGCCGCGCCATGCGCTTTGCCCGTGACGTCGACGCCGGCACGGTATGGATCAACACCTATCGCTCGACGGCCTACATGTCGTCGAACGGCGGCATGAAGAACAGCGGCTATGGCATTCGCGGCGGCTTCGAGGTGATGCGTGAGTTCTCGCGGCTGAAAAACGTGCTGGTGGACTATTCCGAAACCCTGCAGGACCCATTCGTCATCCGCCTGCGCTGAATGCGCGCGCCCAACCCCACACGACTGGAGACAACAGCAATGAAATTCGCAGTTTCCCTGAGCATGGAGCGCTTCAACCCTGAGGAGCGGATGAGCGACAAGATCCACAACTTCCTCAAGCTGGTGCGCATGGCCGATGAGGGTGGCTTCGAGACCCTGTGGACCGCCGAGCACCATACGCTGGAGTGCACGATCTCGCCCAACCCGTTTATTACCCTGACCTGGCTGGCCCAGCACACGCAGAACATTCGCCTCGGTACCTCGACGTTGGTGGCGCCGTATTGGTCGCCGATCCGCCTGGCTGGCGAGTCCGCCTTGTGTGACCACCTGACAGGCGGGCGTCTGGAGTTCGGCATCGCCCGCGGTGCCTACCAGTATGAGTTCGACCGCATGGCCGGGGGCATTCCGCAGCAGGAAGGTGTGGCCTACATGAAAGAGTTGTTGCCTGCGGTGAAGAAGCTCTGGCAGGGGGATTATGCCCACGATGGCCACTACTGGAAGTTCCCGGTCGCAACCTCGGTACCCAAGCCGCTGCAGCAGCCACATCCGCCAATTTGGGTCGCCACCCGCGACCCGGCAAGCTTTGACTGGGCCGTCAGCGTAGGCGCCAACATCCTCTCCACGCCGTTGTCAGCACCTGCCAGCGAAGTCGTCGTGCTGGGTGAGAAGTTCCGCAAGGCGGTGGCCGACCATCCCGAGGTGCCGCGTCCGCGTTTCATGATGCAGCGCCGCACCTGTGTCTACGACCGTGAGCAGGACTGGGAAGTGGCCGTGCGCCACAGCATCGACTACGGCCGCGCCTTCGAGAACCTGATGCAGAACATCGGCACCGTGAACAACGGCTTTCCCGAGGCGGTACCCTATGAACGGGTGGCCAACCGCGACAGCTACAACCCGGAGGCGATCCGCGAGAACCTGATGTTCGGTACCCCCGACGAGATCATTCGCAAGCTGGAAGTGTACGAGGCGCAAGGGGTGGACCAGTTCTGCCTCGGGTTGGCCTTCAACCTGCCATACGAGTTGCAGGAGAAGACGCTGCGCCTGTTCATCGACGAAGTCATGCCGCATTTCGCCCGTCGCGCCGCCGCGCGTCAGGCCGGTTGAGACGGACAGGGAGCGCATATGCTGACGCAAACCTCCGACCCATCGGGCGTGATCCAGGGCACCCTGGCCACCGGCGGCATCGAACTGAACTACCGCCTGCAAGGGCGCGGTACGCGCCCGCTGGTGTGCATCCACGGTGTGGGCTCGTACCTGGAGGCCTGGGACGCGGTTGCCAGCCACCTGGTCGAGGACTTTCGCATCCTCACCTTCGACCTGCGCGGCCACGGGCATTCCTCGCGGGTGTACGGCCGCTACGAGATCGACGACTTCGTCGGTGACACCTTGGCGTTGGCCGCCCATGTGGGCTTCGACACCTTCGACCTGGCCGGTTTCTCGCTGGGCGGCCTGATTGCCCAGCGTCTGGCCTTGCAGCACCCACACCGGCTGCGGCGCCTGGCGCTGCTGGCCACGGTCTCTGGGCGCACTCGCGAGGAACGCGCGCGGGTGCTGGAGCGCCTGGCGGCGTTGCAGGAGGGCGAGCGCGGCTCGCACCATGATGCCTCGTTGTCGCGCTGGCTGTCGGAAGATTTCCAGGCGTGCAATCCGGACCTGATCGCCTGCCTGCGCCAGCGTGACGCCGAGAACGACCCTCAGTGCTATGCGGCCGCGTACCGGGTGCTGGCCGAGACCGACTATGGCGGTTTCATCGACCAGATCCAGGTACCGACCCTGATCGCCACCGGCGAGCAGGACCAGGGGTCCAACCCGCGCATGGCGACGTTCATGCACGAATGCATCCCAGGCTCCAGGCTCGAAATCCTGCCGGGGTTGCGCCACTCGATCCTGATCGAGGCACCGAGGCAGGTCGCCGGCCTATTGCATGAGTTCTTCATGGACGATCAGTGAGTGGACGGACACGTCACCAACCCCGCTGCGGTGGGGGCGTCGGTCCGGTCAGTGAGATTCTGTTTGCTACGAGAGTGCTGGCAATGAACATCGAAAAACGCATCCCCCGAATAAAAAGCGGTTCGATATCCCTCCACCTGGCCGCCTTGCGTGAGGCCGGGCCTTCATCGACTGCCGTGTCCCCGCGAGCTCGGTTCGCGGGCCATCCGAACTTGCACGAGGAGTCGCAGCCATGACTGACCGATTGGTCATCGAGAATCTCTACAAGGTGTTCAGCGACAAGCCCGGCCCCGCGCTGGCGATGTTGCACGAAGGCAAGGGCCGCGCCGAGGTGCTGGAAACCCTGAGCCAGGTGGTGGGCGTGGACGACGTGTCGCTGCGCATCCCGTCCGGCTCGATCTACATGATCATGGGCCTGTCCGGCTCGGGCAAATCTACCCTGGCGCGCTGCATCAACCGCCTTAACGAGCCCAGCGCCGGGCGCATCCTGCTTGATGGCGAAGATCTCTGCGCACTGGACGAGGAGGGCCTGCGTGAGGTGCGCCGCTCGCGGATCTCCATGGTGTTTCAACACTTTGGCCTGCTGCCCAACCGGCGGGTGATCGAGAACGTCGAGTTCGGCTTGAAGATGCGCGGCACCGCGCCGGCCCAGCGCCGCGCCCGGGCCGAAGAGGTGCTGGCGGTAGTGGGCCTGGGCAAGTGGGCCTACCACATGCCCCATGAACTCAGTGGCGGTATGCGCCAGCGCGTCGGCTTGGCCCGCGCCCTGGCAACAGACGCTGACGTGCTGATCATGGACGAGGCATTCAGCGCCCTCGACCCGCTGATCCGCAGCGAGATGCAGGACGAACTGCTGCGCCTGCAACGCACCCTGAACAAGACCATCCTGTTCATCACCCACGACTTTCAGGAAGCGCTCAAGCTTGGCTCGCGCATCGCCATCATGTCCGAAGGGCGGGTGGTCCGCGAAGGTACGCCACAGTCGATCGTCATGGAGCCCGGCAGCGAGTACGTCGCCGGCTTCACCCGCGAGGTCGACCGCGCTCGGGTGTTCGACGCCGCTTCTGTGATGACCGCGCTGACACCGGTCTGGCGCGGCGAAGGCCGCACCCTGCTGGGTGCCAGCAATCTGGGGCCAGGCTTCCTGGTCGATGGCGATCAGCGGCTGCTGGGCATCCTCAGCCAGCAGCAGGTCGCCCTGGCCTGCAGCGGCCAGCAGGCACCTCAGCCCGCAGCCGGCTTCATTTGCGTGCCGAGCACGGCACGGCTGGTGGACGTGGCGCCGCAGTGCATCGGTGGCCAGCCGGTGGGGGTGACAGACGAGGCCGGGCGGCTGCTCGGGTTCCTGGATGCGGGGCATATTCTGGCCCGGATTGGCGCCGCTCAGGGCGTGGAGGTGCGACATGCTTGAAGCCAACGACCTGGCGGTGTTCCCCATCGCCGACTGGATACAAAACGGCGTGCAGTGGCTGGCGGAGAACTTCCGTCCCTTTTTCTCCAGCCTGAAATGGCCGATCGAGCAGTTGCTCAACTTCGTCGACGGTGCTTTCCATGCCATGCCGTTCCCGGTGATGGTGCTGCTGACCTTCGTGTTGTTCTGGCGCTTGGCCAACCTGCGAGTGGCGCTGTTCAGCGTTGCCGCCTACGTGACCATCGCAGTGCTTGGGGTGTGGTCGGAGGCGATGACCACGCTGTCGCTGATTACCACGGCCATCGTGTTCTGCGCGGTAATCGGTATCCCCATTGGCATCTGGTGCGCACGTAGCCCTGCTGCATGGATGGTGGTGCGCCCGGTGCTGGATGTGATGCAGACCACGCCGACCTTCGTGTACCTGGTGCCGGTGGTGATGCTGTTCGGTGTCGGCAACGTGCCCGGTGAAGTGGCGGTTGCCACTGCAGCGATGCCGCCGCTGATCCGCTTCACCCAGTTGGGGATTTGTATGGTCGACAGCGAGATCGTCGAAGCCGGCCAGGCGTTCGGGGCCAACAAGTGGCAGCTGTTGTGGGAGGTGCAGTTGCCGCTGGCAATGCCGACTATCCTCGGCGGCCTGAACCAGACGGTGCTGACCGCCATGGTGATGTCGGTGGTGATTTCGATGATTGGCGCCGAGGGCCTTGGCCTGGTGGTGCTGCAGGGTATCGGCCGGCTCGACGTTGGCGGCGCGGCGGTCGGTGGCATCGCCATCGTGCTGCTGGCGATCATGCTCGACCGTTTTTCCCAGGCACTGGGTGCACCTCGGCCAGGCAATGGTCTGACGTTGAAAAGCGTGCTTCGCCGCTGTCTGCGCGGCGAACGCCTGCTGTCCCAGGGGCATTGAGCCACAGCACCTTGCTTGATGCGTTTGCGTGTGTGTCACAACCCGATAACGAGCATAAGAAGAAGGTAGACAACGATGAACATGTTCCACAAGACGCTCGCCTGTGCCGCCGTACTTCTGGCCCTGACAGGCACCGCCCGGGCCGAAGGGTTGCCCGGTGATGGCCGGACCATCCGCTATGCCCAGGACAGTAGCCTGGGGGGGAATTATGTAGTGGCGCAGATTGTCTCCGACGCCTTCAAGGCGCTGGGATACAAGGTCAAGCTGGTCACCCTGGACAATACCTTGTTCTTCCCCGCCGTGGCCCAACACGACATGGACATCGGCACCGATATCACCCTGCCACAGCGCGAACCCGGCTTTCGCGCCGTGGCGAAGGACGCTGAGCTGGTCGGGGAGGGGATGATCATTGGCGGTGGCATCAATGGCTATCTGATAGACAAGAAGACCGCACTGGCCAACAACATCACCACCTTGGAACAGTTGAAAGATCCGAAGATCGCCGCGCTGTTCGGCGCCGGCGGCAAGGCCGAGTTGACCAGCTGCGACCCAGCGTGGAGCTGTGGCAAGGTGATCGATTATCAGATGAAGGCCTTCGAACTGACCGGCACGGTGCGGCAGGTGCGTGGCAAGTACGAGGCGCTGATGGCCGACGTGGTGACCAAGGTCAAGGGCAGCAAGCCAGTGTTCTTCTACGCCTGGAGCCCGTCCTGGGTGACCAATGCGCTGGTGCCAGGCCGCGACGTGCTGTGGCTGCCTACGCCCAAGGATGCGTTGCCAGCGGACATTCCCAACGACGGCTCGGCGCTGGTCAAGGACGTCGAGGGCTGCGCCGGCGACGCCAACCCGTGCCGCATGGCCATGGGCTCATGGAACTACCACACGGTTGCGAACAAGCAGTTCCTCGCGGACAACCCGGCGATCAGGCAACTGATGCAGCAGGTGCATTTCCCCACTGCCGTGTGGTCGCAGTGGGAGGCGGCGATAGGCAAGGAGGGCGGCTCGCCGGAAATGATCCGCAAGCTCGCCGACCAGTGGATAGGTGCCAACCAGGCACAGTTCGATCAGTGGGTGGCCGCGGCCAAGTGACAGTCACGCCGGGGCGGCTGGCGCCCGGCGCTTAGGCAGAATCGAAACGGAGAACCTTGCATGAATCAGGAACTGTTTGAACGCGGGCTGCAGACCCGACGTGAAGTACTCGGCGACGCCTACGTGGACGCCGCGCTGGCCAACGCCGATGAGTTCGGCATGCCGATGCAGGAACTGGTGTCGCAGTACTGCTGGGGCGATGTATGGAACCGACCAGACCTGGACCGGCGCACCCGCAGCCTGCTCAACCTGGCGTTCATGACCGCGCTCAACCGGCCTCACGAGCTCAAATTGCACATTCGTGGCGCGCTGAACAATGGCGTGAGCAAGGCGGAAATCCGCGAGGTGTTCCTGCAGGCGGCGATCTACGCCGGGGTGCCGGCGGCGGTGGACAGCTTCCGCTGTGCCCGTGAGGTGTTCCAGCAGGATTGATCACCTGGCACGGGGCTCTCGCATCAGCGCCAATGCGAGCGTGCCCCGTGACACAGCCGCTGCCAGCATACTTGCAACCCTTCCCACGGTGATATTCATGGACTACCGCTACTTGGGCCGCAGTGCTCTGAAGGTTTCCCCTTTGTGCCTGGGCACCATGATGTTTGGTGGTGCCACCGACGAACCGACCGCCCAGCGCATCATTGCCCACGCTCATGCTCAGGGTGTCAACTTCATCGACACCGCCGACGTTTACACCGGTGGTGCCGCCGAGCGTATCGTCGGCCGGGGCATCGCCTCCCAGCGCGACGACTGGGTGCTGGCCAGCAAGTTCGGCTCACCCGTAGACACTGCCCCGAACCGCCAGGGCCAGTCGCGCAAATGGATCAACCAGGTCGTCGAAGCGAGCCTCAAGCGCCTTGGCACCGACTACCTCGATATCCTCTACTTCCACCGTGCCGTTCCCGGTGTGACCCTGGCAGAGGGCGTGCGCGCCGTTGGCGACCTGATCCGTCAGGGAAAGGTGCGTTATTTCGCAGTGTCGAACTTGCGCGGCTGGTACATTGCCGAGGTAGTGCGTTTGGCCGACGAGATGGGCCTGGACCGGCCGGTGGCCAGCCAGCCGCTATACAACCTGGTCAACCGTACCGTCGAGGTCGAACAATTGCCTGCCGCCTATCACTACGGTTTGGGCGTTGTGCCCTACAGCCCGCTGGCGCGGCGTACTGACCGGCAAGTACGCCCAGAAGGCCCGCCACCGCCGGACAGCCGGGCAGGGCGTGGCGACCAGCGCATCCGGCAAACCGAATGGCGGCGCGAATCCCTGCACATCGCCCAGTCCGTTGCTGCCCACGCCGCCTCGCGCGGCATCAGCAGTGCGGCCTTTGCCTTGGCCTGGGTCCTCAATAACCGCTGCGTCAGTTCGGTCATCGCTGGGCCGCGCACCGAAGCGCAGTGGCACGGTTACCTGAAGGCATTGCAGGTGCGTATCGAGGAGCAGGACGAGTGCTTTGTCGACAGCCTGGTGCCGCCGGGGCATTGCTCCACGCCGTATTACACCGACCCTAGCTATCCGGTCGAGGGGCGATTCAGGTCAGCCGATCAATGCAGCC